>PMOK01000191.1 GCA_003162425.1 Bryobacterales bacterium
CACGCGCGTAGCGCACGCACTTCAGCGTGCCGCGTCGCCACTCCTGGCGACGCACGGTAGTAGTAAAGATTCAGCGACGACAGCCCACTAGTGTAGTGCGTCATACAGAATGACGATTATGCCGAAGAGTGGGGCAGCCAATGCTGGCTGCCGCCGGATTACAGCACCCCACATTCGCTTACCATAATCTTCGGGAATTCGGAGGCACTACACTAGCGCTCGCGAGAGATGTGGGCCGTGCTCGCGATCTTTGCGCCTGGAGCGCATCCCTGAGGTATGATGAATTTTGAATGCTTGGAAACTCTTGGTTTCAATATTAAGATCTGCCAAAGCGGTTCGCGCCGGGCTTCCTCAATCGCCTGGGTGCATTGAACGAAGCCGCGAAGCAGCAGTCACGCGTTGGTTCGAGACGAGCGGCATTCACCGCTATTTAGTGGTGTTGTTGCTCCTCGCGGGCCGGGCTTCTGAAGCGCAAACCACTTGTGCAACCCAGCACACAGATAGCGGCGCTTTTATTTGCTATCCAAACCCATCCGAGAATGGTGGAGATTCGCTTGTTCCCGCCATTTTTCATTTGAGCGCGCAGGGAAACGCCGCCGACGGCCGGAAGATTGCCGGGTATAAGGTCCTGATCGACAACCGCGTGATCTACGAAAAAAAACTAATGGTTCCGATCCAGAAACTGTCAATCGAAACCAACTTCAAGTCACCGTTCGATTCCGGCTCACACACCTTGCAGGTCGTTATTCCTGGAATCGGGTCGGCAGAGGTGAACAAGCTTCAATTCTACCCGTCGGCAAACGCAAGCTTCTGCGAACCATTCAGCCGCACCGATCCGCGCATGTGCAGCCCGTCGCCTGTCGGAGGTTCTTTCCAGTGGTCCCTGCCGGAAGCCCCTCCAGGCGCCTCAACGCCCGACGTCTTCGACAGATATTCGGCGTACATCAAGCTCTACGGCCTAAATCTCAAGAAGGTGGAGGCGGATGTTGCCGAGGCAATGGCAGTTGATGCCCAAGGAAACTTGTATATCGCATCGCACGCGTTTGCGGATGTGGATTTACGGAAGTACGGGCCTAACGGCAGCCTCCTCTATGCTTCACTTATTCGTTCTTGTGGAGACGGCTTTCTCTCGGTGGCGGGCCTCGCTATCGACAGTACTGGGCGTGCCTGGATCGCAGGGAATACAACCGCTTGTCTTTCCACCACTCCAAATGCAATCCTGTCGCACCTTAGCCATGTAGGCCAGGCGCGTGGATTCGTTATGCTGGTGGACACCACGAAATCCACTTCCATGGCGCCACTCTACGTTACCTATCTAGCTGATGTGGACAATCGAATCGCTGCAATTCGCGTGGATAGCGAGGGTAATGCGTACATCACCGGTACTACTGAATCTCTTGAATTCCCGCATGACTCATCGCTAAAAATCAGGGAAGGCTCCGCCCAATTGGGTCCCAGGAGATCAGGCTTTGTTGCGGCCCTGAACCCAACGGGATCAGGCCTGCTATGGTCGACAATATTGCCGGATGCGCAGTTGACGGCGCTTGCGCTCGACGACGCGGGGAATGTTTACGTCACAGGACGCGTGTCTTCGCAGAAGTCCTCGTCCGGAGCCGGCAGTGCAGCTCAACCGGGCAAGAAGACTTGCGGCGCTGAAGGCAAATTGACAATGGAATGCGGCGATGTTCTGGTTGCGGAACTCTCGGATCGCGGCCGCCGGCTATCCTATGCCGCGTCGTTCGGAGGGCGGGCTGAGGAACAAGGCCAAACGATTTCAGCCACGGGGCAAGGTGCCTGGATCTTCGTTACGGGTGACACAGATTCACCAGATTTTCCAACGTCATCGGCGGAGAATGACCGTCACCAGGAGGGTTTGCAGTCATTTGCGGTGGCCCTGCAGCCTTGTAGAAGCGGCGCCCAATATTCGCGGCTCCTCACGGAGGTGAGTAGCAATACCGCGCCAGCCATGGCGCTAACGCCCGCGCTGGATGCCTTCACATCTGCGTTTTCGGGGGGAATTGCGGGCTACCAACGAGGAATAACCGGGCGGAAGCCTTTCGTGCCCGTTCAGCTTGCGCCGGAGTGCCCTTCTACCAAGCCATGACGGTGCATTCCAACCCTATCAATGCAGATAAAGGATTCACCTAATTGGCCACACGCCGACAATTCCTGACGTCGCTAGCCAGTGCAGGAACCGGAGCGCTGTTCCCTGGATCCCTGTGCGGCCAGTCGGACGAAGCGTCACCGAACGTGCTCGCGGGAGTCCGGCTTGAGCCCTTTGTCGATCCGCTATTCTTGCCACCTGTTCTCCGGCCAACTTCCGTGATTTCTGGCTCGGAACATTACAAAATTACAATATCGGAGTTTCGCCAGAAATTTCATCGCGACCTGCCCCCGACTATCGTATGGGGATTTGAAGGAATCACGCCCGGCCCGGTGATTGCAGCGCAGCGCGACCGTTCCGTCACAATCGACTGGTTGAACCGGTTACCGTCACAGCATCGCCTAGTGATTGACCATACCTTGGATGGCGCGGGAAAGGACGTTCCCGCGGTACGAACGACGATCCATCTGCATGGCGGGCACGTGTCAGCGAGTAATGACGGCTACCCCGAGGACTGGATCACTCCGGGAAAGCAGCAGCGGACAATCTACCCCAACCGGCAACTTGGCGCGACGCTCTGGTATCACGACCACGCCATGGGAATAACGAGACTGAACGCCATGATGGGATTGGCGGGGTTCTATTTAATTCGCGACCCAGCGGAAGAACACCTGGGGCTGCCCGCCGGACGTTTCGACATTCCGCTTGCGCTGCAGGATCGAATTCTCGATGCGGGCGGGCAGCTGGTGTATCCCATCGCGGAGACCGCCGAAGCCCCTTGGATTCCTGAGTTCTTGGGAACCAACATCGTGGTTAATGGCCGGGTGTCGCCCTACCTCGATGTGGAGCCGCAATTGTATCGCTTCCGCCTGCTAAATGCCTCGAACTCACGTATGTTTCATCTCTCGCTGGTGCCCCAGCAGCGCTTCATCCAGATTGGAACTGACGGCGGCCTTCTTCCCGAACCGGTTGTGCGTGGGGAGGTATTTATCGCACCGGCAGAGCGTGTTGAAGTCATTTTGGATTTTCGCGGCCGCGAAGGTCGCCGCATCATGCTCGTAAACAATGCACCCATACCCTACCCTTCCGGTGGGGGACCGGTTCCCGGGTTGGTGATGCAATTTCGAGTCGGCCGGCCGCTCAGCGCTGATATCAATACCAGCAGAATTCCCGAGACGCTTCGAGCAGTGCCGCGATTGCAAGAGACGGCGGCGGTAAAGACGCGACGCCTAAAGTTGGTGGAAATCATGCCCATGAATGGACAGCCCCACCGCGTATTGCTGGATGGGCGGCGCTTCATGGATCCGGTCACCGAAGATCCAGTGAATGGAAGCATCGAGATTTGGGAGTTCGTGAATACGACGATCGATGCTCACCCCATTCATCTACACGCAGTTCATTTTCAACTGCTCGATCGCCGTCCTTTCGACGTTCGCCGCTACCAAAGCACGTCCGAAGTGGTCTTGACTGGCAAGGTGCTGCAATCGGCAGCGGAAGAACGCGGCTGGAAGGACACAGTCCTTTGCCCGCCGGGACAGGTAACTCGAATCATCATCCCGTTTGCCGGAGAGCCGGGACGCTTCGTCTGGCACTGCCATATGCTCGAACACGAAGATAACGAGATGATGCGGCCATTTCTGCTGCGCGCTTGAGCAGCAGCGGAACACACCAGATGCAAGGTGCTCGTTAATTCGCCGGCAATATCTCGCAGATGCTCAAATTGTAGCGATCCGTGGCCGGCGCCGTATCGTTGATGGTCACTGTGGTCCCACTCAGTGGCGTGGGGCTGGTCTGCATTTGCACCCAGTAGGTGTCGCCGGAGGATGCCAGGTCTTGATGTACCAGAGTCTGGCCGGCGCCAAGGGTCCGGGCGCTCGCCTTGTCGAAGTCGTTCCCCACGCCGATGACCCAGGACCCGTTTTGGGTTGTCACCAGCGACGCCGAGGGAGCGCCGGGTTTTGCGTTGGCGCTCTTGGTAGCCCCGATTGCACCAGATCCATTGGTACCTGTAGCATTTGCTCCCTTAAACGTAACCACCGTCATGGAGGAGACGACGCTGTGTGAAATGGTCGCCGTGACGGTTACGTTGGTCAAGGCCGAAGGAGCGAAAGCCCGCCAGATTTCAGCGGTGCCGCTCTGTGTATTGGTACGAAGCACCAGCACCCAGGTTAGACCTGCGCCAGTGATGCCGGTCACGGTGGTGTTCGTTCCGGAGACGTAATCCGTGGAGACAAAGGCGAGGAGCAATTCGTTTGATGTGGTGGTTGAGAATGCGGACGTGGCTAGGGTTGTACTTGCCGCAGTTCCGTCCTTAGAGACCTTCGCGTCGATCGCGAGCGAACTTGCCTGAACCGCTTGCGCCGTGAAGCCGGCGCCGGTTATATTCGATCCGCTTACAGTCTCATTTAGACTGGTGGGGCTGAACGTAAATCCAGACTTACTGGGTGTGACGGTGTAGCTTCCATTTACCAGACCAGTAAAGCTGTAGTTGCCGGAACCATCCGCCGTGGTGGTGGCGCTGGCCTTTCCACTGAGCGTTACGGTGGCTCCGCCGCCCGAGGTAATTGTTCCAGAAATGCTATAGGTCTGGACTGCGAAATTGGCGAGGGTTATGTTGGCCCCGTTAACGGTCTCCGGCAGGTTCGCCGGGCTAAAGGTAAGGCCCGTCTTGCTGGGAGTCACGGTGTAGCCGCCATTCAGCAGTCCTGCAAAGCTGTAATTGCCGGAACCATCCGCTGTGGTGGTGGCGCTGGCCGCTCCACTGAGCGTTACGGTTGCTCCCGTGCTCAAAGATGCCGGGCTGATGGTGCCTGAAATGGTGAAGGATGGCACCGTGAAATTGGCGTTGCTGAGGCTTGCTCCATTGATAGTCTCCGGCAGATTCACCGGGCTGAAGGTGAGGCCGGTCTTGCTGGGAGTTACGGTGTAGGACCCATTAGCCAAACCAGAAAAGGTGTAAACACCCGATGCATTTGCCGTGGTTGTGGCAGTGGACGTGCCGCTGAGAGCGACAGTCGCTCCATTGCCGAGAGAAGCTGGGGTAATGGTTCCCGAAAGGCTGTAGGTCGCGACCGTGAAGTTGGCGGTTATGTTTGCACCGTTCACAGTCTCTGGCAAACTCGACGGACTGAAGGTGAGCCCGGCAAAGCTGGGAGTTACCGTGTAAGGTCCATTCACCAGTCCGGAGAAAGTGTAAGTGCCGGAGCCGTTGGTGGTGGTTGTCGCGCTCGAAGTCCCGCTCAGCGTCACTGTCACGCCGACACCCGAAGAGAGCGGGCTGATGGTTCCAGAGATGCTGAAGGAACCAGTTGCCTGCGCGGTGAAATTCACCGTTGTCAGATTCGCTCCATTCACCGTGACGGACTGGTTCGGCGGAGTAAACGTGTAACCGGTCTTGCTTGGCGTTACTGTGTAAGGGCCGTTGACCAGCCCTGTGAAGGAGTAATTTCCATTAGCATCGGCCGCGGTAGTCGCACTCGACGTTCCGCTCAGCGTTACTGTCGCACCGGCCCCGCCGGCGGTTGGACTAATGGTTCCGGAAATACTCCAGGACGTTCCAGCTTGCAAGGTGAAGTTTACACCGGTCTGACTGGCGCTATTGAGAGTAACGGGCTGGTTCGGAGGTGTGAAAATGTATCCGGTTTCGCTCGGAGTGACTGTGTAGGAGCCATTGGTTAAAGCTGTAAACGAATAATTCCCGTTGGCGTCGGCGACCGTGGTCGCGCTCGACGTTCCGGTCAACGCCACTGTTGCGCCGGCTCCGCCGCCACTACCGCCTGCGCCAAACGCCACGGTGATGCTGGTATAGGCGATTCCGCTTGAATCCAGGGTACCGGTCGGAGTGATCGTTCCAGTGCCTGGATACAGGCCCGTCTCGATAGCCGTCACAATGGTCTCGTCCATGGTGAAAGAAACCGGTGTAGTTCCTGCTGTGGGGTTGCCGCTGGCGTTGTCAAAATCACATAACAGGAAATCGTCGGCTTGCGTAAGCGTGATCGAACCGCAACTCACGTTATTACTGCCGGAAGTAGAAGTTCCAGTGTGCGGTGTAGCCCATGCCACTGCTTTTGCATTGGCAGGTAACGCTAACTCAAAGAAGGTTCCACCCACCTCAGAGCAACTTGTACTCACGCACTGACTCGCTACGGGTTGCGCTGTAATGGTCGGCCAGGCGGCTACGTTGACCGCATAGTGACAACTCATCCCATAGGCCGTTTGATCCTGTACTTCCACGAAATCGGTGGTGGCATTGTTGTCGCAACGATACCAGGTATTCCCGTGGCTATCGGTCATATTGACCGTGGCGCCGGGAGTAAAGTTTGAGAACTGCCCGATGTAGACCAATGCATCCCCGGCCTTGACATTCAGCAGAGTCGGCCAATCCGTATTGCCGGTTTCCGAGCTGTGGGTGGATTGAACGTAGGAGCAACCGCTGCAGCCCCCTCCGCCGCTGCCGATCGTTCCAGAAATGCTCCAGGAAGCAGTTGGCTGCGCAGTGAAATTTATCCCTGTCTGATTCGTTCCACTGAGTATCACGGGCTGGTTCGTGGGAGTGTAGGCGTAACCGATTTGAGCCGGTGTAACTGTGTACGAGCCGCTGGACAATGCTGTAAACGAGTAGTTTCCGTTTGCATCGGCAAGCGTGGTTCCGGTTGCGCTTCCGCTGAGGGTAACCGTGGCGCCCGCCCCACCCGACTTCGGAGTGATGGTTCCAGAAATGCTCAAGGTCCCGGGCGGAATAGCAGTAAAGGTCGCGCCGGTGAGATTGGCTCCGTTAACCGTCTCCGGCAAGCTGGTCGGCGTAAACGTGAATCCGGCTTTGGTGGGTGTTAAGGTATAGGTCCCATTGGCCACACCGGTAAAAGTGAAATTTCCAGAACCGTCGGCAGTTGTTGTTTGGGTGCTCCCACCGGCAACAGTCGCGCTCAAAGTGAGTGTGGTCCCGCTCCCCGAAGTTGGCGGGCCGACATTACCGGAAACAGTGAACGTGGGCACGGCGGTCCCAGCGAAGTTAATGCCGCCCTGATTACTTCCGCTGACCGTAACGGACTGATTTGGAGGACTGAATGTGTAGCCGCTATGGTTGGGCGTTACTGTATAGATGCCGTTCGTCAGATTCGAAAAGCTATAAGCGCCGGTGCCAGTCGCAGTCGTAGTGGCGCTGACCGGTCCGCTAAGGATCACCTGTGCACCGCTGCCTGCCGCGTTGGGACTGATAGTTCCCGAAATACCACCTGTTTGCGTGGATTGGGAGGAGGAAGCAAGAATCTCGCAGATTGTCAGATTGTACCGATCCGTTGTGGGTGCGGTATCGCTAATCGTAACCGTGGTACCGCTCACAAAGACCGCTGCGCTCTCCATCTGTACCCAGTAGGTGTCACCGGTCGAAGTCAGGTATTGGTGGAGCACGTTCTGGCCGGCGGCCGGCGTTCGAGCGGTCGCGTTGTCAAAATCGTTGCCGACGCCGATTACCAAGGAATTGTTCCCCGTGGTAACTAAAGCCGCTGTTGGCGCCCCCGAGCCGGCGCTTCCGCTCTTAGTCGCGCCGATCGCGCCGGAACCGTTCGTACCAGAGGTGTTGACGCCGATGAAGGTCACCACTGTTATCGAGGAACTGACGCTCTGAGATAGTGCCGCAGTGACCGTTACGCTGTTCAGTTGGGAGGGCGCGAATGCCCGCCAGATTTCCGAGGTTCCGCTCTGAGCGTTCGTTCGGGCCACCAGCGCCCAAGTGAGCCCCGCACCGCTGACGCCCGTGACGGTTGTATTCGAACCCGACACATAATCGGTGGAGATAAAGGCGAGCAGCAATTCGTTGGATGCGGACGTCGAAAATGCGGAAGTGGATATCGTCGAACTCGCTGTGCTGCCGTCTTTGGACGCCTGTGTGTCAATCGAAATCGGCGGCCTCGGGACGTTGACCGTGACGCCTTGTGAAGGGGTCTCGAGATTACCGCTGTCATCGACAGCCCGGCTCAACAGTTGTATCGACCCGGCGGTGAGGGGCGTCCAAGTGTAGGTCCAACTCCCGCGGCCATTGGCGGGATGCCAAGTCATTCCGCCGTCGGTGGAGACCTCTACTCCGCCCACCACGCCGCCTCCGGCGTCGGACGCGGTTCCCGTTATCGTCAACGTCACACCCAGTTGTTCGACCGCTGCCTGGACAGGCAACGTGATGACGGAAGTGGGAGGCGTTGTGTCGGTTGAGGGCACGGCAAGCACAAGCCCCCCTATCAGTGTGGCCGGCTGAACGCCCATGTCGGCGAAGAGATTAACAGTTGCCTGCTGCATGTCCGGGTCGGCTGGCGGGTTCGTGGAAAGCACACTGGTAAAGGGATTGTCATGATTCGCGTCGAGTCCCCACGCAAATTGAATAGTCCCGGCGCCAAACACCAGTGCGCCGCTCGGCGCACGGTAAAGCGTCATGTGATGCGTGGCCGTACCCGCACCGTAGGTGGCTCCGTAATCGAGTAGAAGGTCGAGGGTCAAGGTGTATGTGGCGGTCGACAAATGGAACAAGCCGGCAGGACGTGAGCCATTATCGACATCCTCGTCCCATTCGTAGCCCAGGGTGCCTTGCGGAAGCATCCCCGTCTGTCCCGAGGTAAGCTTCGCCAAACTCGTATTGCGCCAGAAACGCATTGCGCCGTCCGCTTGAGGCACTTGTATCTGGAGGTTGCCCGGATTGTCCGGTCCGTCGCCGTTCACCATGAAGAGTGTGCCGGTAAGCTCGTTTTCCGGACGGCCGCCATCCGCCGGAGGGCTGAATCTGGGGTCGCGCCAGGTACCGGTCCAGGTTGGGGGATCTTCGGGGTCGGGGATACCGCCGCTCGAAGTACCGTCCAGGGTTTCCTTGTAGCAGACCAGGGTGCGATAAGGCGTGTTGGTTCCGTCTATGCTGTTTTCCCAACGTGTCTTCCAAAACACCTCGTTTCCGCTGAAAAACGCCAGATTGACGCCGGCGTTGCGGGCGGCTTCTACGTTGGCGCGTTGGTTTGAGGAAACATATTCATCGTGACCGGAAGATATATAGATTTTGTGGTTTAAGATTAGGCCGCCGTTGCGCTCGGCGTCGAGGCCGGTAAAGTACGTAACGTCATATCCGTTCGCCTCGAGAAAGCGGACCATGGGATACTCGGCGCCGTAGACCCACGTTGCCGATTCCTCGTTAAATGTTCGGGTGATGAACGGCCGGTTATAGCTAACCTTATAAGACCGAATCGGCAAGTTCCAAGTGGTCGGCCCGCCGTACAAGCCGTCACCGCCGTAGGTGTTGTACGCTTGCCATGTTTCATCGGATGTTTGGTAATAAATAGCGGAATGGCTGGAATCGTTGCGGACGATGAAAAAGATTTGACTGTCCCCGCCCGTGTCCGTCCGTGTCAAGAGAGCGAAATAGATCCCCGAAGTCGCATTCGCCGGTACTTGCCAGGAGCCCGACACGGCCCAATTCCCACAATCATAGAGGCTTGTGGCCGCGTTGGTCAGACAGGCGGGCTGTGTCTGGGGAAGCTTAGCGGTTGGGCTTAAACTGGTGATAAAACGCGCACCGTTGCCCTGGTAATATCCCTGCCGGTAAATGTCGATGGTATACGCACTCGCAGTAGTATCTATTTTGAAAGATATCGTTCCTCCCTGTGCCACGCTGATGTCGGTGGCAAACCCCTGGATGCTAGAGTCTCCATTCCCGGTGATTAGCCAGTTATTGGGATTGCTGCCGGGCTTTGAATTCTCGCATACGATATCGTTTGCCATCGCGGGACTGCAGCCGAACGTTTGAGCCTGTATCGAGGCCGCGAAAAAACTGGCAGTGACTATGACCGCGAAGGCCAAAGCGGAAGGCGAGGGTCGCCGTTTCATTGCTTCCGCAGACAGGTCATGCCAGACGGACTTGCGAACCGATTCCATAGAAATCTCCATAATGAGGTCGAACGTCGGCTGCGCGGGAGAGCGTGCCGTTACTGCAATGGCGTAACCATCGGCAATTCTAGGTCCATTGCTGTATTACGGCCGGACTTAGATCTGGGCGTGGAAGTGCCGTACTCACATCAGGTTTACGAATGCGCCACGCCAGAGATGATTGGACCTGGGTCGTTGCAATTGGCCAGCCGTCCCGATCTTTCGGATTGTTTCCCACAGGTCGCGAGCAGCATATGGCCGCGATCTTCGGATGTGTCCGTGCTCCAGGGCCACCGACACAGGGCGTACAAGTCACATTGCCGGCACTTCTGCCGGAGACCGCCTTCTGAGCAGGTGTTCGGAAGGCGACTCCGAGAACTGCGGCCCCAACTCGAGCTAGGTCAGTAGAGTTTCCGAGGCGCCCGCGAGTGGGTATACACCGGGATCAGCCTGAACACAAGGCTGGCTGAGAGTGTGGCGGGCTAATAGCGTGTTCAAGACTTTTGCATACAGAGCGCCTCAAGACGTCGACGCGGAACAGCTAATCTTCGATGAACTCGTGCCGGGTTCGTCGAACAGCGACATACCCAACCGAAGCTCGCACGACGGCACCTTCAATGACCAGCACAACCTCTGAGTTTTTTCCGCTGGAGTTCGGCCAGTTCGTGATTCTCACTTTAACGTGCTTGCCTATTTTCACCGAATCGTGGCGACACTTCATGAGCAGCCCACCGCTGCTTATGTTGACGGTTATGCCACGAAAGTGCATCCCCCGAACGCAAAGTTCGGCTGGCAGTTCAATTGGAAACCTCCGCTTCGTGCGACGTTCCCTACCCACCACTCTCGGCGTGAATCCAATATTCTCGTCATCGGTGGAATAAGCGTCCGTGTCGAACGAAGTTACGTTGATGTTGCGGTAAACAGCTGGCGTCGTCATTCTTTTGACCATCCCCATTTAGATTCCTGGCACTCCCAGTTCAGAAAGCTCGCAAGCAAGGGCCATTGTGCCCGAGCGCGCGGTCGATTTTACATTGCTACAGCAAGCTGGCTGGATATCTCTTGTCCGATCGCGAGCGAGGCGGTCGCCCCCGGACTGGGAGCATTCAGCACGTGTAGTGACTGCTCCGCAATCGCGAAGCTGAAGTCTTGTACGGTCTCGCCATTGATCGAGATCGCCTGGGCCCGAACGCCGGAGCCGCCAGGCTCGAGGTCCTCCGGCCGCACATCTGGCACCAATGCGTTCAGAGACTGGCAAAATAACGTCTTGCTGAACGACCGCCGAAGCTCGCTGAAGCATAGGCGCGGGTATTTCCGAACAAAGCGCCAGAAGCCGACATAGGTCAAAGTATCGAGGAGATCACGAGCAGACAAGTCAGTCTTTCGATAACCCTCGCGCGCGAAAGCTAATACCGCATTAGGTCCTGCCTCGATGCCGCCGTGAATCAATCGCGTGAAATGGACTCCTAGAAAAGGGAACTTTGGATCGGGCACGGGATATATCAGATGGCGCACCAGGTGTTGACGTTCCGCCTTTAGCTTGTAGTATTCGCCGCGGAATGGAACGATTCTCAGCTGGCGCTTCTCGCCGGCAAGTACGCTCACGCGATCGCAATGAAGGCCGGTGCAGTTCACGATGTAGTCGGACTCATACTCACCCACCGTCGTCTTGACAATCCAGCGCCCTCTCTGCTTGTCGAGTTTGGTGACTCGAGCATTGGTGGCGACGGTACCACCCATTTCGGTAATGATGCGGGCCAGTGTCTGACAGACCGCCGGATAATCGACGATACCCTCTTCCGGAACTCTTATGGCCGCGACCCCACCGACGTGCGGTTCGATCTCATGCATCTCGTTCGGGCCTAACATCTGCAGACCGTTGAGGCCATTCATGCGCCCCCGTTCGAAAAGGTCCTTCAGCCGTGGGACCTCGTCTGGTTTCGATGCGACGACCAGCTTTCCACAAATCTCGTGAGGAATAGCATGCTCCTGACAAAACGCGACCATCTGGCGTATCCCATTTACCGCCAGCCGCGCCTTCATGGAACCGGGCTTGTAATATAAACCGCAATGCAGAACGCCGCTGTTGTGACCACTCTGGTGCAGCCCGACTGTTCGTTCCTTCTCCAGGACAGTGATGGAGCCGCTTGGAAATCTCTGTCCTAGGCGATACGCCGTTGCCAAACCAACGATTCCACCACCAATGACTACGATGCGCATGGGCCAGTTATGCTGCGGTGAATGGAATCCGATTCAGAGTCTCGGTAAAAAGGGATGGCTTCCAGCGGTAAAGCATAACTCCGAGAGCGGTTCCCAAGGTGTTGGTGATCAAGTCCGTCGTCCCGGAATCCCGCGTGGGAAGGTATGCTTGCAATACCTCAATCGTGAGGCTGACCGTCAAACCAAGACCGACTGTTGCCACCGCCGCCCGGTTGAGTGGTTTGGTCAATGACAGGTAGGCACAGAAGAAGAATCCAAATGGGACGAAGCCAAAAACGTTAATGAGAGCGCGCTTCCAGTAGCCCCACCGCAGGTCGAATTCTCTCCAGGCTGGCTCCAATAGCTTCTCATGCAGAATCGTATATTTCTCGGGAATGTACAGGTCAACTCTAGAGGTGCCGTGGTCATGCACAACGTTCCCAGAGTGTTCGTCAAAGAGGTAAAGTGCGGCGGCCAGGTCATTTTCGACCGTGTACCGACCCTTTGTCGCCAACGTGTAATAGTGTCGGAGCACCTCCTCAGGAGTGAGCTCCTGCTTGTAGATTGCGAGACCTCGCAACTGACCGGACCAACTGTCGTTTTTGAAAGGGGAAGTGCCTACAACGAGCTGACCAGTCAGATCCACGCTTGACATCCGGAACCAGGGAGCGGTCTTAATCGAGACGCCGTTACGATAAACAATGGTCCCCTGTTCTCCTGAAGCGATAGTAAGAAAGGCCGGTTCCCCTTTGTGGAAAACGTTGTCAACAAGGATCCCTGAGGTTATGGTCCGATGTTGTGCATCGCGACGTTCCACTTTGAGCTCAAGGTCAGGTCCATCCTGCCGTAAGGAGAACGTTTGGATATTTTCTGCAGGATAATGAAGAGCGAGGAGGGTGCCCGTCACGTTGGTCTCATAGGGCTGTAACCAGATTTCCAGGCTGCAGGGTGCTTGGCCCTCCGAATCGTACCGATCGAATGTGCTCGAGCTAAGTAGAGTCCCGTAATCTCCAATCTTCACGCCGTCCGTGTTTCGGAGCCAAGTCACGTCATTGCGCGGTCGGTGGAATGGCCAAAGTCCAGCCACCAACATGCCAAATAGGATGCAAACACAAAGGCTTCCGAGGATCCTGTCGGGTGCGAATCGGCGAGCGCGGGCGTATACTTGCGTCTTAACAAAGGTCACGACTCGAGGCGGGGACCCCTTTGCAACTTGGCTCATATCGGCGTCTCAAAGAACAGCCGAAACAATGTTCGATTGGCTGCGTCTACATGCTTTCGTAGGGAGATCATGAATCTTGAGGGTGGAGCAACTGCTTACCGAGAGGCTTCCGCTGGTGCAAGTTTAAGATAATAGAACAGTTATGTGAAGAGTTCTGCGAAGCCATGTTTTCGGGCCAGCCAGCCATCTGGAGGTCACGCAGCAGTCAATGCCCTTCCTAAGGGCTGCAGCCACGGCGAAGTAAGCTATTCCGCGCAGAAGAGTTAGATGATTCTACAAGCAGGAAATTGGGCCGGTCGACAATAGTACGTGGACAATATTAATACTATACTCGAAGTTGTTCGAGAGACGATCAAAACCTAGAGGCACTAATCTTCATATGATGTCTGAGTTGGCAACTTCGCGACGAACGCACTGCACATTGCTTGTGATTGCAGCTCTATTGTTCTCTTCTTCTTCCGGGTTCGCGCAAGGGGCGGCGAACGCCTGTGACTTGAATGCGGACGGTGTTGTTAACGTTCTTGACGTGCAGTTGGCGATAAACATGTACTTGGGGATCATCCCTTGCACGGCTAACATCGACACATTGGATGTCTGCAATACCGACGTGGTCAACGCGGTGGTGACCGCAGCATTGGGCGGCACGTGCGCCGTTTCCACTCACAGCATCGCGTTGAGTTGGACGGCCAGCACTTCCTCAAATATCGCCGGTTACAACATTTACCGTAGCGCCACGTCGGGTGGAACTTACACGAAACTCAATACCTCCTTGGTAGTCCCAACCAGCTACACAGACAGCTCCGTTCAAGCTGGCCATACCTATTTCTATGTCGCGACGGCGGTGGACACAAGCGGTAACGAAAGTGTCCATTCAAATCCACCTCAGCAGGCGCTTGTCCCGACCCCCTAGTGCCGGCAGGCTACGAGCCTTCGTAGCCACCGAGCTTGGTAGCTTGGCTCATCCAAGTTCGCTCTTCAAACGGAGTCAGGCAAGACCGACCTGACTTACGGTCGAGGACTTCAAAGCCTGACAATCTTGTCCGAAGAGAAATTCTTGAAGGCATTCCGCGCATCTACGATCAGCGTGGCTCGCTCCAGGATGCCAGGATAGTCGAATCGCGTGTGATTGGTGGCAACCAGCACACAATCTGCTTGCGCTGCCATAGCCAGCGGATCGGCAGATTTCAACTCCAAATTTCCGAGTCGGATTTCGGGGACGTAAGGATCGCTGTACGTGATCCGGGCGCCTTTTTGCTCGAGAAGCAGAATGATGTCGAGGGCCGGTGACTCGCGAACATCGTCAATGTCGTGTTTATAGGCCACTCCGAGGACGTGCACATGCGAGCCCTTCAACGGCATGAGCGCTTCATTGAGCGCGTTCTGCACCTTATCGACGACAAAATGAGGCATCTGGCCGTTGATGTATCCGGCAAGTTCGATAAAACGCGCCTCGATGCCTGCCTGTTTGCTTTTCCAGGAGAGATAAAAGGGATCAATGGGGATGCAATGGCCACCCAAGCCCGGGCCGGGATAAAAAGGCATGAAGCCAAACGGTTTAGTGGCGGCAGCGTCGATCACTTCCCAGATGTTGATGCCCATGCGATCACACATCAGCGCCATTTCGTTCACGAGACCAATATTGATCAGGCGGAATGTGTTCTCGAGCAGCTTTACCATCTCCGCGACGCTTGTAGAACTGACTGGAACCACTGTCTCTAGAGCCTGCGAGTAAAACAGGCTGCCCATTTCCGTGCAGGCCGGTGTGATACCCCCTACTACCTTGGGAATGTTGCTCGTCTGGTACTTGGGATTACCAGGGTCGATGCGCTCGGGCGAGAAGCACAAGAAGAAATCCTCGCCGACTTTTAAGCCCGTCCGTTCCAACATGGGGAGAACCAACTCGTTTGTTGTGCCGGGATAGGTGGTCGACTCCAAGATCACCAACTGCCCTGGACGCAAGTACTTAGCGACCTCCTGGCAGGCGGACACGACGTAAGTCATGTCGGGGTCCTTGGTTTTCCGCAGCGGCGTCGGGACGGCGATGTTGATAGCATCCAAGTCGGCTACGATCGAAAAATCGGTGGTAGCGCGGAATCGGTTATCAGCCACCAGACGCGACAGCGACGCGGAAGGGACGTCCTGGATGTAAGAATCTCCGCAATTCAGCCGCGCGACTTTCTCGTTTTGTACGTCAATTCCCGTGACGGAAAATCCGGCCTTCGCAAATTCAAGGGCGAGCGGAAGCCCGACGTACCCCAGGCCCACCACACCAACCCGGGCGCCACGCGTCTTGATTTTTTCCCGAAGCGCTTCCGCCACATTCTCTGCGACTACCTGAAGAACTGTTGCTTGCATAGCTTCTCCTTGCGACTCTAGGTGACTGTACAGACCCGACCCACTGGTCGAAGCTGCCAGTCAATTCACTGCCGAGCCAGAATCCACGAATCTGGCGCTATCCTCAGCGACTTCTTCGCGCCGAGACTTTGTGGAATCGTCTTTGCAAATCAATCGACCGGGCCTCAAATGCTCTCTGGGCGAGGCCAGAGGAGTCAGATCATGGCCCACGCCCGCGGCTGAATTCGCCCTAACGCACTGGTTGGAACTGCATCTCTTTTTTTGCAGCGCAAATAGTAAGGGCAACAAAATCGCCAGCGACAGGAAGGAAAACGGTAGGCCTCCATAACGGTGCAGCCTGCCATGAAGAAAGCTGGGGTCTGCATAAACCCCGAGGCACGAAAGAGTGACAATTCGCACCGCATTTTTGAAAACGACCACCGGGATAGTGAAGACGCTGAAAAGCGCCTTCCTCCAATTGGAATGAAGGAACACTTGGCCCGCGAGAATGCTGGTGACGAACAAAGTTAGGCTCGAACGTATCCCACTGCACTCCTCCGTGATCGCGATATCCACACCGGGTAGTGAAAATGTAAAACTCTGCCTAAGAACAGGTACTCCTAGCAGTTTAAACAGCGCATAGGTCACGGCGGCGGATCCTTTTTGCAAAGCGTAAACGCTCTCCTGGTGTAGGATAAAAGACCCTGTGACCATCAGGATGACGAAGGACAAAGGGAACTTGGCAGCCCAAGCGGATTGAACCCCGAAACACAGTACGAACCCAGTCACCCACAGCGTAGTGATCATGAACAGAACAACGGGCGATAACTGAAAACCTTGACCCGCCAGGTTCCGTTGTTTTCCCAAAAAGTACAGGATCGTTACTATCGCGAGCACCGGCGCACACGCCGCCAGGCAATATCGCGGACGGATGAAAATACTCTTCTTTTCCATATAGACCAGACACATGCTAACAAGCAGTATCAAGACAATACTGAAGAAGAGCTCGTTGTCCCCCGATGACGCTATTTGCGAACCCAACGGTTTCCACAATACTACTAGAGAGAGGCCAGAAAACAACGCAAAGCAGGCACCGTGTCCTGCCAATGTAGACAACCAGCGCATCATCACGATGGTTGTGATCTCAGAAAACACACGAGGATTCCGCACGTTCACATCCAGTTCAGTCCGAACGATCGTCAATGGATATGTAAACATCCTGTCTATATATCGCCTTCGGATTGCACAGTTTGCAACTCCGCCAGTACGGTTTGGCTGGTCATCAAATGGTTGTTGACTGCAAAAAGTGCAAGTTGTAGACGACTGGTGACGCCAGTCTTACTAAAGATGTTCGTGAGATGGTGCTTGACAGTCCGCTCGCTGATGGAGAATTCCTGGCCAACCTCGCGGTTTGAGCGTCCGCTCGCAATCTTTGTGATGATGCCGAGTTCACGACGAGTTAGCCCATAAGCTTTGGGTGAAGTCGTCCCATTGCCGTGACCCAGTGATTCGCGTACAGACTCCAGGAGCAGGCTCACGCTTTCGTGGTCCAACGAGTAGTACCCGGTTGCGACACTCCGGATGCTCTGGAGCACAACTTCGGGAGGCGCCGTTCTGAGTACGATCCCATGGGCTCCCCAGCGGAAGGCTTCGACAACGGAGGTTTTCTCAATAGCACTCACCATCGCAACGATTCGGGAGGAAGCCAAGAAGCTCCATAGATCATTGCCCATCTCCAGCTCAAACGGCCGAGGCAGCAGGGCCAGGTCAATCACAAGAACGTCCGGCTTAAATTGACGTGACAGTCTCACGATATCCGAAGAGTTTGAGACTTCTCCTGTAATTTGAATATCGCCCGCAGAATCCAGTGATTTCCGTATGCTCTGGCGAAAGGCCGGCCGGCCGTCGGCGATCACGATTCTAACGGGATTAGGCTCGCTGCTCATGGCGATCTCTCTCTATGATTGACTTCCGATAGTGCCCGCTAAAGTCGTGGATGACTCTGCGTTAATAGTCACCGGGGACTAGCGGTATTCACGTACTTCGGGAAATCAGGACGTTTCGCTGGCCAAGGCCAGCACACAATTCGAAGATCTCAAAAGTTACTCTACGACTTTACGACGCAAAAGAAACTGCACTGGGCCTGCTGCTCTCACAACCCCAGCAGAGCATTCCTTGAGGGTCTAGCTTCGATTACTGTGGCCCCAGACCCATGGTTGGCCTTCACGACGGCCTTAGCGATCCGCCGTAGTAAGCAGAATAGAGATGGTCGAGCCCTTTGACACCGTTGAAGACGACGCCCAGCACACGTTGTCGTCCAAGAAGCGCCACAGCTTTCTCAACAGCGCGGCGAGGAGTGCGCCCGTCACGCACCGTCAGTAAAGTCGCACTCGTTTGCCGGGCCAGAGACAAGGCGTCAGTAAGTGGAGCGACCGGCGGAGAATCGATCAGAACCCAATCGAATAAAGGTGAGACCCTGGCCAGTACACTGGAGATCATCTCAGCTTGCAGCAATTCCGTTGGGTTCCGATCCGGATAGCCTGCGGGCAGCAGATACCAACCCAGCGGTTGCAACTTCCGGATCAGCGACAAGGGGTCCGCACCATCTCCCAAGCATTCGGCCAGTCCTGGCCGACGGGGCAGCCCTAAACGGTCACCTACAGTCGGCTGATGAAGGTCGCCCTCGATCAAAAGAACGCTTCGCTTTCCTCGGTCCGCCAACGCCGTGGCGAGGTTAAGGGCGATCGTGGTCTTTCCGTCTTGAGGTAGCGGACTAGTAATCAATAGACTCTTGAGCTTGCCAGCATTCCAGAGCTCTCCAAGAATCATCCGCAGGTACCTGAACCGGTCAGCAGCAGAACTGTGAGGTTCCGTGTAATAAAAGATGCGGCTTTCCGGACGTACCTGAACCTCCAGCACGGGCATCAGTGGGAGCCCGGGAGATGTTGCGGCACCCACGATAGACTGATTCATACGTGTAGCTCCGTTCGAAATCGCTTGCTCCTCTTCACAATGGTAGTCGTCGCCTCTAAGGTCAGGGTGAAATCGATCGCTCTCCAACCTTCGCTCCAAGTTCGTATTACTAAATCAAAACCACTCGCAGTATGAACTTCAACATTCTTCTCCGGTGCTGTTTTATCCGTGCCGGTACAAGTAGTACTCATAACATTCGGCCAACAACACCGCCAGCGTCAAGCCGGTCCCTGCCGCCCACTCCATTGCGTTCCTCCAAGTGCGAGACTGTTTCTCGGCCGGTGTGAGCAGCAAAGGTATTCCTATTACCATCGGCAGTGCAAGCCGCTCGATCACGGCGTCTTCCGAACAAAAGGAGTCATTCATAAACTCCATCAGGAAAGCAAGCGCTAGGCCGAGTAAGAGCCCGGCTCCCGCGCCGCACAAACCGATTTTAATACGGTTCGGGCTAGTCGGGATTGTAGGCAAGCTCGGTCGGTCAATAAGCCGGAATTGCTGCCCCTGCTGACGCTTTTCGAGATCAGCCCCCATTTGCGACTGCATTTCTTTGTTCAATAGATCGGCATAGTCCACCTTCAATAGCTCATAGTTTCTCATGATCGAAGCTATCTGTTGCTCTCTCACGGGCGTTTGATTGATGCGATTTTGGTACTGGTCGATCGCTACTTCGAGATGCTTCTCATTTTTGGTGAGGTTCTCGATCTCAAGCCGATTAGATTCAAGCTGACTCCTGAGTTGAACGATCGAAATATCTTGGGCGACGCCACCGAAAGAACTGGACCGGGACTCGGCATTGGCTGTGTCGGCTCCCGGCGCTTTCGCCACCCCGGTCAACGTTCTGAGCGTGGCTTCCTTATCCGCAATTTTCTGGTTGATCTTGATAACGGGGGGATACAGGGGTGTGTAGAGGCTTAGGAGTTCCTCCTTTTCAGACTGAAGCCTACTCAACTCGGCTTGCATAATGAGTGCCCGTTGTTGGCTTAGAGACTGAAGGTACTCCCGCTGCTCTCTTGCTCGACTTAAACCGTTAATTGTGTTCTGCAGCTGTCCTTGAAGACCGCTTAAGATCGCCAAGTTTCCTTGCTGCTGCTCCGGCAATTCTCCCAGGTGCCCCATTTTGAACTTTCGCACCTGCTCCTCTGCTTCCGCTAATTTGGTCTTGGTGGCATCGAGTCGTTCGTGCAGGAAGTTGGTTGTGGTTGTGGCTTGATGTTCGCGGGTCTCCAAATTCTGTTCAATAAACAGTGACGTCAATTTACTGGTGACCTCCTGAGCTAGCTGTGCGTTGCTCGCGAGGAAGGAGATCTTGAAGGAATTCACGTCCCTCTGGCTTGAGCTATTCTCCGGCTGGATTTCAATATCATGCCGCATTCGATCCAGCAGGTTTTCCGGGGACATACTCTTGCGTTCTTGCGCGTAGAGATTGAACTCCTCAATAATCGCTAGCAGTCGGGTGCGAGACAAAACCTCTTGCGTCGTAGCCTGAAGTGCCTCGCGGATATCGGTAGTGGATGTAGGAAGGACGTAACGCTGGGGGACTTGTTGCTGTACGACCAGGAGAGTAGCCTCTGAGCTGTATTGATTGGGGAAACGAGACAAAACAAATAAGGTTGCGAAGGTCGTGAAGCTGACGGAAAGCAACACCCACCACCGGCGTCTTGTAACGGTCTCGCGAAACCGGTCGACTGTCTCGTTTAGGCTAGGTTCGGTTTGAGCGAAATTTGCTGACCGTAATATCGGAGACTCGGAATCCAGCATTCGCATATTAGTTGTTTTGATCGCCCTAACAGAGGCGACGTCCAAACTGGTAAACCTTCCGACGGACACGAATTGCCCGGTCCCGGAGCCACTGCCCGCCAAAGTTGTATGTGCAGTTTAGTCACCACATGGGTTTGGATCGTTAACCCGTTTGTTTACAATTCACTCGATGGCCGCTGCTCGCAAAAAGATTCGGACAACGTCCTATTTATGGGACTAAAGTCCCAGTTGCAGAACCGGATTCCTCAAGTTCGAATTCAAGCTCCCTTACCAGAATCTAGCCTCTCGTGAAACCGCCGGCCCGATGTCAACTCGCATGGGCCTTTGGTCAACCTTCGCGCCAAGCCCCTGGGGGCATACAGCGACCAGATTGTTGGCTGGTTAGCGAATCGTGAAGAGTACGGTTTTCAGATCTGTAAGTTGTTGGTCCGCGACTCGCTGGACCTGCGGTCCCAGCCCCCAGATAGCCGTGAGTCGTTTAATCGGGATCGTCCACGTCCATCGCTTCGTTCCGTTTGTGTGTTCAATTGGTGCTGGCCGGGTCGGCAGCTGGAGAGTGTTCCGCCCACACATCAGCATAAGGTCCCGAGACCGCCACTGCCGGATGAACTGGCTCGAGAGAAAATCTTGAGGAAACACAACCAAGTGTCTCTTCAGCAATCCTTCGCTGATCTGCGGGGCCAAGCCCCGGGTACATAGGTAATGAGAGTATTTCCTTGGCCACTTTCTCGGCGGTAGGGAAATCGCCTTCCCGATAGTACAATCCTGAGTACGCCTTTTGTAGATGAAGAGGGATGGGATAGTGAATCCCCGTTCCTATGCCCGCCTCGGCGAGGCGCTTTTGAACCAGCTCGCGATTTTGCAGACGAATCACATATAAGTGGTACACCGGCTTGGCCCAGGTTGGCTCATGAGGCAGACCAATGGCAGCGTCCGCGGCGGCAAGCAGTTGCCGATAGCGACGCGCGCTCTCTCGACGCGCCTCATTCCAGGCCGCCAGATGGCGCAGTTTGACCCGCAAGAATCCAGCCTGGATCGCGTCTAGCCGGCCGTTGTAGCCCTCCATGTCGTGATAATACTTTTGAGCCTGCCCATGGTCGCGAAGCATTCGGATTTTCCGCGCCACGTCCTGGTCGCTTGTTGTAACTGCGCCCGCCTCGCCACAAGCGCCTAAATTCTTCCCGGGATAAAAACTAAAAGCCGCCGCCTTCCCCATTGAGCCGGCTTTTTTCCAACGATTCTCTTTGGCCGAAAAATATTCCGCACCGTGCGCCTGGCAGGCATCCTCTACCACCATCAAGTTGTAGTCCTTGGCGAGCTCCAAGATGTCGTCCATGGCCGCCATCTGCCCGTACAGGTGCACAGGCACAATCGCGGTCACTGGACGTCTGGTCCTTCGATGGAAAGTCTTCCGGGTGGCTGTGTCGAAATAACAGTCGTTTTCGAGGTAATCCCGCAGCCTTTCGGGGTCCATGTTATACGTCCGCTCTTCCACGTCGACAAAGTCCGGCTGAGCCCCGGCCTGCGAGATGGCTTCGGCTGTCGCGATAAAGGTGTTCGGGACTGTGATGACTATATCGCCCTGCTTGATACCGGAAGCAATTAGAGCGAACCTTAGAGCGTCCGTGCCGTTCGCGACGCCCACACAGTACTGACTGTCACAATACTGGGCGAATTCCCGTTCAAACTCTTCGACCATGGGGCCGCCTATGAAACTCGCGCCTCTCAATGCAGCCCTAAAAACTCCGCACAGTTCTTCCTTCAGCTCCTCATGAGGAGTAACCAGATCCAGGAACGGAATCGTATTCATGGTTGTGTTCATTTTGATCTCCTTATTTGTATAGGCGCGATCACGCGCAATTCCCGTGCCGGATTTCCTGCGACGATCGCATTCGGAGGCACGCTCTTAGTCACCACGCTGCCAGCCCCAACGATGGCATGCTCACCCACCGTGATCTTGGAGAGGATGGTGGCTCCGGATCCGATGGAAGCTCCTTTTTTGATGAGGGTAGCCTCCACCTTCCAGTCCGCTTCGGTTTGTAAACCGCCGTCGGGGTTGGTCGCTCTCGGGTAGCTGTCGTTGATGAAGGTGACGCCGTGACCTATGAAGACGTTGTCTTCGATGGTTACACCTTCACAGACGAACGTGTGACTGGATATTTTGCAGTTCTTCCCGATCTTCGCGTTCTTCTGAATTTCAACAAATGCGCCGATCTTGGTGTGGTCTCCGATTTCACAACCATAAAGGTTAATGAATTTGGACATTTTAACGTCTCTGCCGAGTTTAACGTCGTCAGAGATAGACAAGTGGTTGTTCATAAGTGAATGAGTTCTTTACACTCCTTTGGGAAATGGTGAAGCGTACAGCTGGATGGATCGAATGCCGGCCGGGTTAGGGCGTTAGAATTTCGCAGATGGCCAGGTTCCAGCGGTCCTTGGTGGGCGCCGTGTCGTTGATCGTTACGGTTGTTCCAAGCGTCGGCGTAGGAGCGGTTTGCCGCTGGACCCAATAGGTGTCTTGTACACTCGTGGCGAGGTCTTGGTGTACCATCGTTTGGCCTGTGCCCAGCGTGCGGGCTGTCGAGGTATCCCAGTCGTCACCACCGCCGACCACCCAAGAATTATTCTTGGTTGTGACTAGGCTGGCCGTAGGCGCACCGGAGGCCGCACCCTTGCTTGCGGTTGCCCCAATAGCGCCTGAGCCGCTTGTCCCGGTGGTGTTGACGTTCTTAAAGCTCATCACAGTCATCGATGAATAAACACTCTGTGACAACGTCGCCTGCACGGTCACGTTAGTAAGAGCGGCAGTTGCGAAGGCTCTCCAGATCTCAGCCGTACCGTCTTGGGTGTTGCTTCGCACCACCAACACCCATGTCAATCCACCGCCCGTGATGCTTTTGACGGTGGTGTTCGTGCCACTGAGCCAGTCCGAGGAAACAAATGCCAGCAATAATTCATTCGCGGTTGTGGTCGAGAAAGCGGCCGTCGCAATTGTCGTTGATCTCGCCGTCGCGTCCTTGGAGACAGTCGCGTCGATTGCGATAGCAGTCGCGAAATTGACGCTGGCCAGATTGGCGGTGGTAACTGTCACTGCCTGGCTGGCGGGCAGGAAGGTATATCCGGACTTGGTCGGGGTGACCGTGTAGCTACCGCTTGCAATGTTCGTGAAAGTGTAGGTGCCCGTGCTAGATGCGGTGGTGGTGGCCACGGTGGTGCTGCCGCTGGTAAGCGTTACGGTGGCCGCATTTCCTCCGTTACCGGCGACGGTTCCCGATATCGTCAACGCTCCCGTTCCACTTAAAGGAACAGTTTGAGGACTGCCGGTAGCGTTATCGGCCACGCTGATTGCGGCCGACCTGGCCCCTCCTGCAAGTGGGGCGAACTTAGCCGTGATTATACAGTTGCCGCCAACGGCAATACTTGCGGTGCAGGTATTTGTCTCGGAGAAATCCCCGGCATTGGCGCCGGTGATTGTGATGCTGGTAATGGTCAACGAGGCGGTACCCGTGTTGCTTAGAGTGATCGCCGTGCCTGCGGTGGTAGTGCCGAGGGAAACGGTTCCGAAGGCGGCCGATGTGGGCGCCAGCGTGACTATGGGCGCTGTGCCTGTGCCGCTTAAACCTGCCGTCTGCGGGCTGCCGGAAGCGTTGTCCGTAATGGCGACTGAGGCGCTTCGCGCGCCGGTGGCTGTCGGCGTGAACGTGACGCTGATCGAGCAATTGCCCCCTGCCGCCACGCTGGTGCCGCAAGTGTTGGTTTGAGAGAAGTCGCCACTGTTGGTTCCCGTGATGGCGATGCTGGTTATGCTCATTGCGACAGTGCCGGTGTTTGAAAGCGTAATCGCCTGAGCGGCACTGGAGGTTCCGATGGACTGGCCGACAAAAGTGAGCGACGTTGGCGCCAAACCGGCGATGGGAACCGCGCCGGTTCCAGTCAAGCCAACCGTTTGCGGGCTGCCGGAAGCGGTGTCCGTGATGGTGACTGAGGCGCTTCGGGCGCCGGTGGCGGTCGGCTTGAACGTTACGCTGATCGAGCAGTTGGACCCGTTTGCGAGAGTGGCTCCGCAGGTGGTTGTCTCTGAGAAGTCCCCACTGTTGGTCCCAGTGATGGCTATGCTGGTTAGGTTCATAGTGCCGGTGCCAGTGTTGGAGACAGTAATCGCCTGAACCGCGCTGGGTGTGCCCACTAGCGTGTTAGAAAAAGTGAGCGACGTAGGCACAAGGGTTATCGTCGGCGCCACAACTAGCCCTGTCAAGCTAATGCCTTGAGGGCTGAAGACGCCGTTGTCGGCGAGGCTTACCGCGGCGTTTTCTGTGCTGGTCTGGCTCGGAGTGAAGGTTACGCTGATGGTGCAGGTGCCGTTTGAGGCCACGGTTCCGCCGCAAGTATTGGTTTGGGCAAAGTCTGCACTGTTGGCGCCGATGATTGTTATGCTGTTGAAGCTCAGGGCAGCGGCGCCTGAGTTGGTTACCGTAACAACTTGGGGCGCGCTGGTAGTTCCGCTGGCTTGGTTAAATGAGAGTGAGGGGGGCGCCAGGCTGATAGTCGTTGTCGCCATGACTACATCAACCCAGTAATTGGTCGAGTTAAAACTGGTTTGAGGGAATGAGCTCACAGAGCCGTAGGTGAAAACACCGTCCGGGCTTGCACTATTCGAGAGAGCGTGGAGTGGAGGGTTGTCCAAACCAGTGGCGAAGTATGCCCCATCGCCTGAATAGTGGCCGCTCGGGGCGAAATAAGAAGCGACATAGGTGGTGTTTGCAGTGATTGGTACTGGACTGCTGAAATTGACCTGTTGCCACCCGGATGCGCTCTCGCCGGTAAAGGTGGCGGTAGCGAGCAGCACCCCGGCCGTGGTCCACAGGTTCCCAATGTGAGTCCCCGTATTCGCGGCACTTTTATAGAATCTGATTCCTGTGATGTAACCGTTCAGGTCGGAGGTGAACTTGACGCCGACTTCCACCGACTTCGAATCACCAGCGTCCGGCGTGGTTGGCGTGCCATTCGCGCCCCAGATGGTGCAGGGACAGACTCCAGGCGGAGGCAGCGAGGCTACGCCGGAACCCGCTAATGTAACGGTTTGCGGACTTCCTAGAGCATTGTCAGTTATCGTCAGAGTGGCGCTACGCGGTCCCGCCCCGGTTGGACTGAACGCAATGCTTATGGTGCAGCTGGTTCCCGCCCCCAGGGTCGCGCCGCAGGTCTCTGCTGTTTGCGTGAAATCTCCGCCGTTGGTCCCTGTGATTGCGATGCTGGTCAGATTCAGGGTGCTTGATGTAGTGTTGGACACGGTCACTACTTGGGCAGTGCTGCTGGTTCCTAAGAGCTGACTATTAAACGAAAGTAACGAGGGGGACACCACGCTTGGCATGTAGACCACGTCCACCCAGTAATTCGTCGAGCCAAAGGTCGATTGTGGGAACGAACTCGTCGCAGCATAGGTGAAAACCCCGTTGGCGCTTACAGTGTTGGCAAGTGCCTGGAGTGGAGGCGTGTTCACGCCGGCTGAGGCGAAGGCTAGGCCATCGGCCGAATAGTGTCCAACCGGGGCATAGTATGAGGCGACGTAAGTTGTGTTTGCCGCGATCGCCACCGGACTGCTAAAATTCATCTGCTGCCACCCGGATGCGCCTTCATTCGTGAAGGTTACGGTAGCAAGTTGGGTGCCTGCCGTGGTCCACAGGTTCCCAATGTGAGTCCCGGTGTTGGCAGCGCTCTTGTAAAACCTGATGCCAGTGATAAACCCATTTTGGGTGGCCGTGAATTTGACGCCTACTTCGGTTGCACTGCCGTCACCGCTGTCTGGAGTCGCAGGCATTGCCGTCCCGCTCCAGAGGCTGCACGGACACAATCCAGGCGGAGGCGCGGTCGCCACGCCGGTACCGGTCAAGCCGATCGTTTCCGGGCTCCCGGGTGTATTGTCGACGATCGACACGGTGGCGCTACGCGTCGCCAGGGCAGTCGGTATGAATGTGACACTGATGATGCAGTAAGCTCCCGCAGCCAAACTGGTACCGCAATTATTTAGCTGGGCAAAATCACCGCTGTTGACGCCGGCGATCGTGATGCTGGTAAGGGTCAATGCCGCATTACCTGTGTTCGATAAGACTATGGATTGAGCGGCGCTGCTGCTCGCAACAACCTGGCTAGCGAACACCAGCGATGTTTGAGAGAGGCTTCCAATCGGCCCGGCTGAAGTGCCGCTCAGACTCACAGTTTGCGGGGAGCCTGGGGCATTGTCGGTCACGGTTAATGTGGCAATACTGGTTCCAGTGACAGTTGGCGAATATGTGATATTGATGGTGCAACTGGTTCCGGCCGCTACGCTTGAACCGCACGTATTGGTCTCGGTGAAGTTCGTGCTATTGGTTCCCGTGATCGTTATGCTTGTCAGATTGACTGTCGTGTTGCCAGTGTTGGACAGAGTCACCGGCTGGGCAGGACTGCTCGTTCCGGGCAACTGACTACTGAAGGTCAGCGATGTTGGGGACACGCTCACCGGACTTGGCATGAAGACCACGTCAACCCAATAGTTGGTTGAGTTATAGCTCGATTGCGGGAACGAACTGGTGGCGCCGTACCCATAAACTCCATTGGAGCTAAGGTTATCAGGGATACCCTCGAGCGGTGGGGAGTTCACGGCCACTCCGAAATACCCGCCATCCGCGGAATAGTGTCCCACCGGGGCGTAGTACGAAACAATATAAGTGGTATTGGCAGCAACCGGCACTGGGCTGGCAAAAGTTGCTTGCTGCCACCCAGAGACACCTTCGTTCGTGAACGCGACTGTAGCAAGCTGAACGCCTGCGGTAGTCCACAGATTGCCGATGTGAGTGCCCGTATCGGCTGTGCTCTTATAGAACCTAACGCCGGTGATAAAGCCGTTCTGACTAGAGGTGAACTTAGTGCCCACTTCTACGGCAGAGCCATCGCCGCTATCGATATTAGTGGGCGTGACACTCTGGCTCCAAATACTGCAAGGACACGTTCCCGGCGGGGGCTGAGGTAAGATTCCGGTACCGGTCACGGTGACTAATTGCGGACTGACCGGGCCGCTGTTCGAGATTGAAATGGTAGCGCCTCTAACGCCAGTCCCGCTGGGCGTAAATGTAACGGATATGGTGCAGTTGGTCCCAGCTGAGAGACTCGTGCCGCAGTTATTTGTCTGCGCGAAATCGCTACCGTTGGCCCCAGTGAGCGAGATCGAACTTAGCAACAAGGCGGCCGTTCCGGTGTTTGAAACCGTCAATGCCTGACTTGAGCTGCTGGTTCCAACAAGTTGGCTCGCAAACGAAAGGGACGCGGGCAATATTTGGACGGTGCTGGGAGTGAAAACCACATCCACCCAATAATTGGTGGCGTTAAAGGTAGACGTTGGGAAGACGTTGGATGTTGAGTAACTGTAAACACCGTTGGGCGTGACGGTGTTAGCTTGTAAATGAATGGGCGGATCATCTAAGCCTGAGGAAGCAAAGTATCCGGCATCCGCGGAATAGTGCCCGGCCGGCGCGAGGTAGGAGGCGACGTAGATAGTGCCCGCTGCGATCGATACGGGAGTGCTAAATGTGACCTGTTGCCAGCCGGAACTGGTTTCATTGGTGAAAGTCGCCGAGGCAAGTAACGCGCCGGCGTTGGACCAAAGATTCCCGACGTGCGTTCCCGTGTTGGCTGTGCTCTTATAAAACCGAATTCCTGTTATGTACCCGCTGGTATCGGAAGTGAACTTTGCGCCAACTTCAATTGAATTGGAATCGCCGCTGTCCACGGTGCCCGGCACAGCCGACGGGTTTGAGGGGCTCCAAGCGTCGCACGGGCAGTTCTGAGGGGCAACAATCAGAGAATAGCCGGATGCGGGGCGTTCAAGATTGCCGCTATCGTCGACAGCGCGGCTCTCGATCGTAACAGTTCCAACGGCCGTAGGGATCCACGAATAGGTCCAGCTCCCTCGTCCCGGGGCTGGATGCCAGGTTTGACCGCCATCCACCGATACTTCAACGCCTGCGACAACACCGCCGCCGGAGTCCGTCGCTGTGCCTGAAATCGTAACTGGGGTTCCGGTGTTGACTGTTGACCCGGAAGCCGGTGCGCTTATGGTTGAGGCCGGGGGCGTCGTATCGGTCGATTTGCTCGCGGGGACGAGACCTGGCTGTAAAGTGGCGGGTTGAACACCCATGTCGGCAAACAAATTTACTGTGGCTTGCTGCATGTTCGGATCGGCAGCGGAATTGGGTGAAAAGAATGGGTTATCGTGGGTACTGTCTAACCCCCAAGACCATTGAATCGAGCCGGCTCCGAATACCAGAGCTCCGCTTGGCGCCCGATACATCGTCATGTGGTGTGTTGCGATTCCGGCCCCATAGACCGCACCATAGTCAAGAAGTAGGTCAGTCGTTAAAGTAAATGTTGCAGTAGAGAGCTGGAATGTTCCCGCGGGACGGAAGCCGTTATCTACGTCCTCATTCCACTCGTATCCGAGTGTGCCCGGCGGTAGCGTATAGGTCGCGCCTGGCGCCTGAGATGCAACTGCGGTGTTGCGCCAGTAGCGCATTTGTCCGTCGGCGGCCGGCACTAGCATCGAGAGGTTACCAGCGTCGTCGGGAGCGGGGCCATTTACCATAAAGAGATTGCCCGTCAAGCTGTTTTCGGGTAGCCCGCCATCGGCTGGCGGGCTGAAACGGGGATCTCTCCAGGTACCGGTCCAAGTGGGCGGATCGTCGGGGTCCATTATCCCGCCGCTGTTCGACCCAACGAGAGTTTCTTTGTAGCAAACTAACGTGCGGTAGGCTGTGTTCGAGCCATCAATGCTATTTTCCCAACGGGTTTTCCAAAATACTTCGTTTCCGCTTAAAAAGGCCATGTTCACGCCTGCCGCCAAGGCAGCCTGAACGCTAGCTCGATGTGGTCCGGACCAGTACTCGTCGTGTCCCAAAGAGAGATAGATCTGGTGATTTGTGATCAGCGTTCCGTTCCGGGCGGCATCAATACCGGTGAAGTAAGTGACGTTATATCCGTTAGCCTCCAGCCACCGGATCATCGGGTATTCCGTACCAAAGACCCAGGTCACCGCCTCGTTATTGAAGCTCCTCGTCGTAAATGGCCGATTATAACTGGCCTTGTACGCGCGAATTGGCAGATTGAATGTGTCGGGTCCGCCATAAAGACTGTTGCCGCCGTAGTTGTTGTAGGCCTGCCAGGTCTCGTCAGATGTCTGGAAGAGAATCTCGGACTGGCTCGCGTCGTTGCGGACGACAAACACGATATGGCTATCACCGCCCGTATCCGTACGTGCGATGTGAGCGAAATATACACCTGAGGTGGCGGTGGACGGAATGGCCCACGAGGCCGAAACCGCCCAGTTTCCGCAATCGAGGAGCAACGTCGAAGCGTCAGTAATGCATGCCGGCTGACTTTGTGGGAGCTGTGCAGACGGCGAAATGCTCGCGACTTTACGGGCCCCGTTGCCGGCGTAATAACCAATTCGATAAATGTCGATCGTATAGCTGCTCGCGTCCGTGCTGATTTTGAACGACACCGTCTGCCCAACATTAAAACTTATGTCAGTCGCGAATCCTTGGATGGTGGGATCTCCCGAGCCATAGATGTCCCATTGACTGCTTGGGCTTCCAGCAAGGCAGTTTTCCGCCACAATGGCGTTTGCTGGGGAACTGCACTGCGCCAGAGCAGACGTACACGAAGCTGCCGCGCACAAGACGAGACTGAGGATTGACCTTAATCTTGTTACTGCAAATGGGTGATCCATTGTTGCCTTCCTGATTGGCTCTAATTCACCGTGACAAAGTCACCGGACCTTGTCGCGCCTCGCTGCTATAGACCCTTCATTAAGAAGGGGCCGAATGTGTTTGGGGCTGATCACGATATGACAAACGCCAGAAACACGGGACAAAATTCGACGTTTAGTATCCCGGTATGAGAAGGAAGATTACTAATTCTGTATCTTTGCCGGCTCTCGTTCTTCGGCGGTCTTCTCAATGAGCGGGAACTTATTATATTCGCCATTCGCCGCGCTCAGGACGCGCCGAAGGATCTCATCCACCTTAGCCCCCGCATCATCCCACGTAGTGAGGCTGACACTGCCTGAGGCAGCTCGTGACAAGGGATCGAAATCGTCACTCGTCATTACGGATTCGAGCTCGGCGGCCATAGCTTCAGGGTATGGTGGAACATAGTGAACTAAGGGATTGTCGAGAACAATTCGGTTTTGCACGCCATCATTGACCACCGGGATGCATCCGGCAGCCAGCATCTCGTGCGGAACGAGCGACACATTCGTTAACGATAAGCTCAGGCCGGCATAGCACTGATTGTAAATAAGGTTGAGTTCGGCGGGCGAAACGCGCCCATGATCGATAAAACGAAACGGCAGCTTACCCACCTTTTCGCCGTACAGATGAATGTCAATTTCAGGATGCCGGGCGGCGAAAATTTCAAGAGCCATTATTCCCAGCTCAAAACCACGGCGCGCAGCCTCTTGCCGCGCGTAAAAGACGATGCCGGAACGGCGGGATTTCGGTAATAGCTTATAATGTGAGGTGTCGCAACCGAAATCGAACGAATCGGCGGCCATGCCGAAGTCCTCGCTGAGCTTCTGAGCCAGCCAACGGCCCGCGGTTATGCCGTGGAATCCCATCCGATAAGTGTTCTCGGCCAGCAAGCTGAACGCCCCAGCGGGAAAGAAGAACGGTTCAAAGTCCTGGACAAAGTAAAAGCGCTTCCCGGTACAACGTGAATTGAAGACCGGATAAGCGGTAGGCCAGCCGGTCGCTACTACAGCATGCGCGTCCTCGATGCCCTCCTCAACCCTTCCCACTTGTCCCTTGAAACCGTAATAATCCCGAACGATGGACTCATAGTATTGGTGGTCGCCTCGGTAAACGTCATAGAAGTAGACCCTGTTGCGGTAGCCGTTTGCCTCTAGATAGTTGACCATCCGGAATAACGTCGTGTGACCGCCGGACCCTCGTCCTGCGGGCGTAGTCACCCAATTTACGCTCAGGGGTGGCCCCGGAACAATTTCCGGAATTGCCCGATGGATAGGCCGCGAAAGATCGGCTGCCAGCACATCTTGACGGTTTACGGGCATCATGGCCGTTCTCGGGGCCAGGGATCCGGCGACTGCCGTTCTGATACGGTCCGTGACACCCCTCCGTCCTTCCGCATTTAAGATGTCGCGGTATTGCCGGTAGCGTCGACCAAGCTGAACCTGGACCCGCTCAATTGTGGAACTCAACGCGGCCTCCGTGCGGCAATGGTGTTCATATTCCCCGGCGCTTCCAACTGCGTTTCTTTATTGATCTGCGCACCTTCTGGACCAGGGCAGATGCGGCGAACACTTGTGTGCGGTTGCAGACGGCCGGCCCTAGACGCTTTCTACGTTCTAACGCTCGATATTCAGCCAGGGACGTTGCACCGCTGTCAATCGTCAAGGCGAACTCCACCAGTTCATCGGCGCGGCATTCCGTTACTTGGTCGCGGTCGTAGGCCCGGCACACGTCCCACAGCGCTTCACGTGCGAGAGCGCGGCTGGCCGACTCCTGCAGGACGGTGGCGTTGGAGAGGTCCCGATGGTCCCGGAAGAAAGCATCAAAGGCGGCCATGCGCTGACGGAGGTCCACAAGGTTGTTTCTGGACTTAGTCATGTTCGACCGATGCACGCGGTAGAAGGCTTGGGGAATTCGACGCACGTAAGCAAGATCGGAGACTGCGGCAATTCGTAACCACATCTCGAGGTCACCGGTGTGAGGAAGCTCCGGGCGATATCCGCCGACAGCGCGCTGAACGCTTCCCCTCACCACTACCTCGGGCGAGGTAATGACGTTGTGTCCCGATTTGCATCGAACGTCTAGCCATTCCGTTCCAGAGAAGCGGGCGTGGGAAAATTTTCGCGCGGTGGTTGTGGGAAGTTCTATTTCATTCTCAAATTGAATCACGGGCCCGTAAACCATGCCGATATTTCCGTCGGCTTCCATAATTTGAGCTGCTCTGCTCAGAGAACCCGGCGCCAGCATGTCATCTGCCGATATGAGCACCACGTAGTCGGCGATCGACCATTCCAGCAGCCCCTCATTGTAAGTGGCGATGTGTCCCTTATTAGCCTGGTGACGGCGGAATTCCACTCTGCGATCACTCGCGGCAAGTTGCTGTCCAACCTCGGGTGTCTGATCGGTGGACGCGTCATCGATAACAAGCACCCTCACCTCAACGCCGCTTTGGGAGAGCACGCTGCCGACGCAAGCCGGGAGGAAACGGGAATAGTTGTAGCAAGGGATCACTACGTCCACCGTGCTCAGACGCTGTGCACGCCCGGAGGCGAGCGATGGCTGACGTACGGAGCGAACTTGGTCTCCATGGGCGCTCTGTTCTAATGTGTTCATTTTGAAAACCAACGTAAAACTCGCCGGATCATAGGTTCGAAGGTCCCGTGGATGACATCCGGACTCTACGAACCACCTGATCCACGGGATTAATCCGGCAACCTCGTGCGAGGACGGACGATACAACCTGCTCCAGAAGCTCCGGAGTACACCCGAACTCCGACGGGTTGGGCCGCACGTCATGTGTATAAAAAATCAGCCAGCCTCTTTGCTTCTGATTTCGCACGATCAAAGCGTCCATCGCCGCAAACCGATTGACGTCGCCATACAGGCCATTGGCCCGAAGCAGGTTCAGATCCGTCATCGGCGCGTTCACGCCAGCATAGATACCTCGGGAACTGCTCACCTGAGCGCCCACCCGTTTCTTGGCGGTCAGCGTCACATGACCAAAAGGGTAAGAAAAGTTGGCAGGCTCACAACCAGTAATCTTGCGAATTGCATCTTTTCCACGATTGAAATCGTCTTCGAAAACTCGAAAGGGAACCGCGCGGCAAGAAATGTGACTGTAAGTGTGACAGGCTAGCTCGTGGCCGTCTGTCAGTAAAGAATCGAGGTCCTGCCGGCGAAAGTGATCACCCAGGTGGTTGCTGGTATTCATTAATCCCATTGCCACGTAGTAAGTGCCCCGTGCGCCGTAACGCTTCAAAATAGCGCCACCCCCGGTGTAGGCTGTGAGCGGGAAATCGTCAAAACAGAAGGACACAACCGGACCGGGTTCTCCGAGAGAAGCCGGACGAGAATGAAGGGACGACAGCAGCCGCCTGCGCAGATCTCCAAGTCCAGAACGCAGCATCATCCTTTATTCCAAAACCGTTGCATTTTCCATCACGACTATATTAATGATCCCGTCGTCGGCGACTTCTAGATGCCGAGGAAACACGAGAGACGTTACGCCATCGACGACCCCTTCTTCCTGCATGCCCAGGTCCGCGAAAACTTGACCAGAGGGCGCATTCCGAGGCGTCTTCCGATAATTGGCGTGGAACTCCTTGCCGGTCAGAGCGGTGTACTTGCATATCAGAAATCCGAGGAACGCATGCTCCACGCGTTTGGACTGGATCCGGCAGCTAAACATCAGGTCCACCAGCCGGGGCTCGCGATTGTCCACGATTCCCAGTCCCACGACACCGTAGCTGCCAAAACGGTCTTCGCAAGCAAGCACATGCGCATCCAGAGATGAAGACCGCAAAATGTTCTTCAGCGATTCACGTTCGTAGCGGTTTCCTGAAAAATTCATCTGATTCGTGCGCTGCGTCAGCTCGTGGACGCGCTCTAGATGCTCGTCCGAAAGGGCCATAATTTTAAGCTGAATATTCGAATGCCGCAAGAACGCTATGTAGTCGTCTTTGAAGGTTTCCGCAACATTCTGTCGAGCGTGCTCCACCTGGTACATCTTGCGGCGTTCCGCGCTCTCGGCCGTGACCGGGACCTGACATTCTTCCATTTCCGGAAGGGATGCATAGTGCTTCGCGTCCAGCACGAGCACTTCGGGACACGAGGCTTTTACTTGCTGTAATTCGAACTCTGAATCGTCTACGAATAAGAGACTGTCGATGCCGATGTTCAATTGGCGCGCAATGGTACGGACAGCCTCACCTTTCGGCGCCCAGGAGATCTGCGGAGAGAGGAAAAACTCGTCTAGGCGAAACTGTCTGAGGACCTCCATCGCTTCGTCATGGTTGTTCTTGCTTGCGATCGATTGCAGGATACCCCGGCGGTCCAGCGTCTGGATGACGTTTGCGATGCCGCGCTTCAGCCGCAACTTCCCGGGGCCGTCCTCTACCAGGACACCGTCCCAAAGCGTGTGATCCAAGTCCCAAACCACACACTTGACCTTCTTTTTCCCTTCTTCTTTGGGTTTGGCCGAGACTTGTACTTCCTGCACAAACTCCAACAATCCGAAGTACAGGGTTATGTCTTCGCCGATGTCGTTCGGGACAAGTTCGATGTGAAAGGGAAAGTGAAGGTCAACTACACACGCTATCTCTTCGGCGGGAATCCGAACGGTCTGGAATCCAGGATTCAGATGGATTAATCTTTGGAACGGGATCTTCCGTTCCTTGTCGAACGCTCGTATCGTGAGCGAGAGGGGGACGGTTCGGTCCTGGGGATTGAAGCACTCAAACAGGAATGAGGTTGGAGCTTCATCCTTTCGACTTGTTCTGCAGGCCATCCGCTTCTTGAAGCTGTACCGTTTACTGGTGACCGTTTTCTTGATCGCCCCGGGAACTGGGAGTTGGTACAAGAAGGTACCCACGCGGTAATCTCGTTCTTCAATCCGCCTCGCATTCTCGATCGAGTGCAGCCGGATGTTCCCCGGTGTCCAGACCTTCGCCCAACGCTTGAATCGAAGTTTCATTAGATAGCCGTTCAAGGCGGAAGGACAATCGATTCGTACCATGCCATCCATGAATCTTCGACATCTTCCGTCTTCCCGGGGGCTGTACAGGTCGCACGTTGAATAGCAGGTGGGCCAGACGCATTCCGTGCAATGCTCACTCCACGGGAGAACCGTTCGAGTCAAGATCCGGCCTCGAAGGCCGCTAAATGCGGAAATCACTTCCGGATTAAGCTGTCCGGAGGATTCAACTCTAGTGTTTGCTTCTGTTTCGTACACTAAGGGTCACCGATGAATACAGCAGGCGGACGGCGATCATACGCGAGGCCGGCGCGGTTGTGGCAACATTCTGAGTGCCGCCCTTTTTGAGGGCGGCGCTTGCGAACTGAGGTGATGAGTAAAGGTCAGTGAACTACGACGGTGAGGCCGGTGGGTGGATTAGGAGCAGTAGGTGAAGTCGTACCGCTCACATACTGATATGCTCCAATGGTCCAAGATCCACTCGCACCCCTGGTATTACCATCGATATCGACGTTGTAAGGTGCGGCGAGCGTCTTACCATTTGCGAAGGCTGTCGCACCGGCAGCCGTCAGGTGGAAATTGGCAAGACCGTTGTCGGGAACGCTGGGGTCTTCATTGAGGAAATCGACGGAGGCGCCGAGCTTTCCCGGCGAGTAGTAGAAAGAGCCACTGCCGCCATCGCTGGTGCCGCTTAAGCTATAGGCGTTGTGATTCCCATTCGGTGGAGTGCCGGTATTGTCAACATTCTCAAACACGTTGTTCGCCACCTCCCCGCTGTTCGCCGCTCCAGTGAAATCCAACCATCCTGGAGAATAGTCTCCCCATCCGTCGCTCTCGAACACGTTGTTGTAAATATAGATGTTGGTGGCGTTGGTGTAACCTGGTTTGAAAACAATGAACTCCCCACCGGTATGGAAGTAAACGTTACCGTAGAAGTAAAAGCCTACGGTTCCGCCAAAGTCGAAGAAGATGCCGTCATTCGGCGTGCCCCAAATACTGTTGTAGCGCATCGTGAAGTTTGTTTGGGCATAGTTATAAACAACATCCTCGTGTTGCTGGCCATCATTGTGCGTGTCCGACAAACTAGTGTACTGAATGATGCAGTTTTTCCAGTTTGATGTTCGAATGAGTTCTCCCCACTGATGAATCCAACAATGATCAACTAGCAGGGAAGTTACGCTATTGTTGCTGGGGGCTACGTTGAGACCACTGGCTCCGCCTCCGCCACAGTTTTCGGCCATGACGCAAGATGGCCCAAAGAGCTCTAAATAAGTTAGTGTAATGTTACTGAGGTTGCCGGAGCCTGCGCCGTCAATTGCATCGCAACCACCTGATCCGCTCGTACACTTCACCGAGATGCCAAAGTTGTTCGAAGCCACTGAGCCAACGCGACCATTGATCGTGTAGTAGGCGCCTCCCGCGAGGTTAATGCCGTTATTGCTGATTATGACCTGACTGTCGTAGGAAGAGGCCCATCCCGCAGCTGCAGTAGGCACTGAGTCCGTAGAAAGCACTCGATTTATCTTGAGCACGGTACTGGAAGTGCAACTCTTGTTGACGGAAAGCGCCGTGGTGTAAGTTCCGCCGGCGAGCCAGATCGTGTCGCCACAGGCGACGGATGAAAAGTTGATGCTGCTCATCTCGTTCCAGGCGTTCGTCCAATTCGTACCATTGTTAGAGCCAGTGGCGCCCTTGCGAACGTACCAATTCGCCGAGAACGCCGGTAAAATGAAAAACAAAAATGCGATGAAATATCTCATTCGATGACGACCGTCCTTTTTGCTGGAACACACTGAGTAGCAAACAGGTAGGTCAATGATTCTTGGCTAGTGGTTTGGCAGTGAGAACCATGACCCATTCGTTCCATGACTCACCGTACCACAGCACTACGGACCACGCTATCGGGGAAAATTGTTAACTACGTCTTAGTTAGAGACCTAAAACTCCTGACATGCTACTAAGGTCACCCTCGCCATCGTATTGAATAATAACTGTTTGGTACAAGCCCAGAAATTCCAGTTGGTCGCTTCGAACACCCGCCCTCTAGATGTAGCCTGGTTAACATTACCGCCCTGTAACAGTGATAACGCCACGTCTCGCGACTCGGCTGACACTCTTTCTTCCCTTACTCAAATGCCATGCACCTAGCGCAACCACGAGACCCGTCAAGATAACCGCAATTCCATTCCACTCGCTGCTCTTCCCCGTATAGGATCGGATGAACCTGCGCCCTAAAGCGGTTCTAGACACCATATTGTCTCTGAAATCGGAAAGCAGCCGAATGATACTGATCCGCGAGGAGGACTTTGAGATGTCGACCGCAGCGAGATTAAGGTCGTTCCTGTATCTGAACGTGATCTCTCGGCTCTTTCCGCCTGGAACAAGCAGCTTCAGACGAACCTGGGTTCCTACTCGTTCGTAGGCATAGGGTTGGCCATCGACCAGCACGTCCATAGGGAGCGCGAAGTCTTCTTCCTTCTCGATGAAGAACGTCGATTCGCGCTTTTGGGTGTTCTCCAGGTGAGTTGAGCCGGTGTACAACCGGACGTCGTAGGCCCCATCGTCACGAAGCTTTGTCAAATACAGATGCTGCGCTATGTGGCCAAGGCTCTGCCATTGCACATCTGGTTGAAGTTCGGTCACCGTGTCAGCAGTCCTGTTAAACGAATCGATTCCAGCGGCGAAGAAACCCTGGTGAACGTAGAACAGCATCGGATTCCCTATAAACGCGTCGATAGCGAGTTGAGACTCCGGTATGGGCACTTCTGCGGAGTATCGCCGCAGGCTCGGAAAGTTCGCAAACGCTTGGGTCACGGCTCTCAAAGCAAATTCCTCATCCGGCGGAGCACTGGCATCCGAGGGCACGTTGAGGGAGTTGGCTGTCGCCAGGAAGTTGTAGCGTTTCAGAGCTGCCAGAGTTGATTCGGGGGAGATGGAATGTGGGAAAACCATCACTGGAGAATATGGGATGTGAGTGAGCTCGCTAAATCTCTCCATTCTGGCGAGCGCCTGTCTGATGTCGTCCACCTGCATATTCAAAGGATGCGTTTTGTAAAGCCCAAACTCCTGGTGATCGTGATTGTTCCCGTGAACGGTAATTGAGAACCTGTCCGGGTGCGTGCGAAACAGGGAAATCATGGCCGGCTCGCTGCGGTCGAAATTCCAAGGAACGAACGCAACTGTCACGTGGAAGTTGTGCCCTTGAGCTTCCCGCAACAACTTTACGTAGTCTACATACCCATATCGCTCGCGTAACCATGCATCGTCAATGGTTAGATTGGCGTAGCTCGCCGGGCTGTGCCACGCCCTTAGCCCGGCTGCGTAACGCAGAAACATCAACTGCGGCGCCAAAGTGGCGAATACGGCCTGTTCACGAAAGGGGTCCGGCGAGACCGGAATATCGTCAGCGCGGGTCTCCGTTGCGAAGAACAACACCTGGTTGCCGAGCGCAACGTTGGCAAACACAGGCAGTTCCACGCTGTCTAACTTCGCCGCCATCAACAACTGCACGCCGTGCCGTGCGTCCATTATCATGTAGCGGATGTCTGTTTGGTTCAGCGGGAACCTATGGCTGCTAAGCTGCCGGGTGATATCGGTGATGCTCGAAACTGTGTACGAGCCCCGACCTTGCGCGATCGCCGATGTCTTGCAGCCCGCAATCGCGCCAGCCGACCATTGCCTGAGCACGGCCGAATCGGTTTGTTCCGTAACCCCCACAATCAGCACCGGGATGCGGTGCCCATGTTTCCTCAGCGCGGCCAAAACCTGTTGTTGGTCCAACGCGGAAAGAGTATTTGCAGTGATGACAACGGCAACGATGTTCGGATCGCCAATCGCCGCGACAGCGGATGCAGTATCCCTGCGTCCGGTGAGGACAGTTTCCTCCATCTCCAGGCCATAGAATTTGGCGGCTGTTGCCATCTGTTGGCGCGCGTAAGACCGCCCCGAGGCCACGTCGATATAAGACACTTCCGCGGCGGGAGCATTCGAACCTGTCGCCGCCACGGAACAAACGGCAGCTACGATCAGCCAATATGTGAAGCCTCGCGATGTCATGGGATCTGAATCTCAGTTCAGAAGATATTTGACTCGGTTGTCCTGCAAGGTTGCATAGGCTACCCTCGCTCGCTCGGCACCAGGACCTTCCACGCGCCAGCCTTCGTTTTGGGGTACCAGGTTCATCTTGCTTCTTTGGCGCCACCAGGTATCCACTTCCCTAGGCAGAGGGGTCCACAAGTGTGCCTCCGCCCGCAAATCAGCGAGATGCTTTAGCAGAGCGTAATAGGTGCCTTGGGCTTCGGGGGAATCCAGGTAGTCGGGATGCACAATGAAGCTAATGAGTCCATGCTGCTGCATGATCTGGGAGACTTGCTGCCGCCACAGATCGATTGAATAGGCCTCGAGGACGTGAAAAAGCGAGTAATCTTGCGTTGTGGTCACCGGCAGTTCAAGAATATTGCCGACAAAGTAAGGCATCACAGTGCAGCATCCCCCGGGTTGGGGATCGAGATGCCCTACATTCGGCACTGACATGTCGTAGGAGAATGTGAATGCGCTGTACCATTCCAGATTTCGATAGAGGGCTCCTGACCGGAATCCCTGGCTGCGGTAGCCAAGCGCATGTTCGTTGACTCGCTCCGCCGATTGCAAGAACCTCTGATGATCCTCAAAAAGATGCCCGTCATGCTTGAGATCATGGACGTTGATTTCAAAGCCTCTGTCGCGGATTGTCGATAAGACATCTTCGGTGACGACATACCTCGCTTCTGGAATGATTTGGAAGGAGCTCTTGATTCCATACGAATCGTCGATGTCCATCAGCTGAGGGGTAAATTCCAGTCCCGAAAGGGTCTCAACGTCGTGGGTCATGATCGCACAGCTTGATTTTCCTTCGGGCCAGAACCAGACGAAAGGTATTCGGGCTTGACCGGATGCCTGCAGAGTCAGGCGCATTAGCGTCTCAAACATCTGATCGACTGTTCGGTCCACGGGCCACCGGGGAAACGGCCTCTCGTCCCAGCCCTTCAACCACCTTCGCTGTAAATGGCGCCGAACGGAAACCGACAGAGCGGGACGCAGTGAGTAGTAGACGCTGCGGGTCAGTTTTTTCCAAGCTGGCTGACGCGTCCCGTTGAGGTAGCGCTCATACCGCAGGTTGTCGGCAACATCGGTCGGGTTGAACGGAAGGGTGCAAGTAGATCCGTCGACTCGGACTTGAGCCATGGCGTCCGGAAGTGAATCAGTTGCGCTTTCACGGCCATCAACACTGGCGACTCCATAACAAGTCAGGCCTGAACCAAAATGGAAGTAACGTGGGCCGCTCTCGTTGAGTTGTCCGCCCGCGTACCTGAAGTTCGCAAACCGATCGGGGCAGCGATAATAATCGAGAAAGGCCTGCTGCATGAAAGGATCTTTAGAAGGACTGAGCGCTCAAGACTAACCGATATGCCGGTAAAGGAACCGGCCGACCCCGATGAGTAAAGGATCAGGCAGCTTGGCCAGCGCCGAACGCGCCCATGAGGTTTGGGCTTTCGATGGCGCTTTCTTGGCGCGCGGGGCTGGACTTTGGTAGTACCTCAACTCCGAAGCGACTCCGCCGAGGTGCTCCTTAAAGTCAATCAATCCGGGATCCTCATAACCCGACCGGCCGAGATCAAACTCCTCGGCGCCCATTTGCTTGCCTTGCTGAACGGCCTTCCAAAATAACAGTGGAGTCCCCCCCAAATTGTGAAACCGCGCATCCGAGCAACCGTATTTGTACATCAGACATTTCTTGTAAGAGAGCGTGATGATGCTGGCGATAGGAGTGCTGCCGTTCGACAAAACGTGGATGGTTAAGCGTTCACCCAGGCATCGCACCAAGTTATTAAACCAAGCAGCCGGCTGCGGTGGTAGCTTGTGGCGGCGCCGCGTAAGCAGCAGGAGGTGCCGGAATTTCTTCAGGAGGTCTTCGGACCGCCCGGCTTCGTAGGTCAGCTTCTCGCGCTCCGCACGTTTGATCTTTCTACGCACGCAACTATCGTGGAACCCGCGATAAATTGTATTCAAGTCAGGGCGCAAGTCAATCTTATGAAAGCTGAACGTCTCCCCGTTTCCGATTTGGCCATGCACGTTGCCCATGCCCTCATCGGACAATGGCCGCACCTCTATGTATCTCCAACGCTTCGTTGCTCGATCGGAGTGTAGAGATGCCATGATGGCGGTTAGGTCGGGCCCACTCGCGAGGGGCTGGCAATGATCGGAAAAGGGAAGCGAAACCAACCGCTTGCCGGTCAACCAGCTCTGGACTTCGCAGAAGATTACCCCGTTAGATAGTGCCGCCCCCGTGGAAGTGGTGAACACCAGCGGCCGGTAGCCATAAGTCAGTCTTAAGGCATCCAGCCATTCCGGGGTGTGAAAGATGGACGCCTCAGGATGCCGGTCGACAAACGTCCGCCATCGCGAATCAGTAAGGGGATCTAGCTTTTGTACATTCACTGGCATTTATTGTTGTAAACGATTGTCTGAAGCTGTTAGTTGGCGGTCAACAAGCAAATGTACTCATTGCCAAGCCAAGCCGCCCTGTTACGAGGCCATTTCCCAAAGATCAATGACACCATTCTGTACAGCATGCCGTGACCCAAGATCCGCTCAATCCCAGGAATTGGGATGGTTGCGTAGCGGAAGGCCGACACAAGCTTCAGATGATGGCGACTGAAGAGTTGGGAGACCTCGCCGAAAGAGAGTAGGTTCGTCCGATACTTGGGAGGCGCCACGATCTCCTTAACGCTTCCGATTAGCCGTCCCAGCCTTCCTGTGAGATGGCGGGCATCCGTGAACTCGATAATCAGGCTGCCATCGGGCCGCAAGAGCGCAGCGAGCTTTGAAATGAACTCGTCCGGAGAGTCCACATGTGCCAAGACGCCCACCGATACGATCAGGTCAAATGATCGGCCGTCCAGGTTTGCCTTATTGAAATTAACGTTCTGGAAATCCACATTCGCTTCCAGGCCATCCGGAATGTTGCCTTTGGCGGCTGCCAGCATGCTTGCCGACAAGTCCAGCAAAGTGCAATGAGAGTGGGGAGTTAATAACGGCAGCGAGATACTGCCGTCTCCGCAGCCAACGTCCAACATCCGCTTCCAGTGAATGCTCCGAGCGAACGATCTGACGGTCTCGGCGCGAACTCTTATGTCCACTCCCTGTCTCTTAAGATAATGAGGGGCATTCTCGAAGACACTTCGAACCTTGTCGCTCTTGCTGACGGTCGCCAATGTCGCAGTCTCCATCCGGTCGCGATCCGTGGCGGTTTTCTTCGTGATCATTCCGTTGTCCCTTTGCAACTGCTTGGTGCGAGTGGAGCGGCTTACTTCCAGATAGTCTTTAACAGCAAGAGCCGACGCATCTGCTGATTCCGTATGTAGTTGATAAGCCGCTGGTCGGCCACTTGCGATGCGCGGTCCAAATAGGCGCTCAGAAAACCCCAAAAAAGGCCCGCCGAACCAAGCACGTAGGGCTTCGCGAATATACGCCTGATACACTTGAGCATCATAAAGAGCGGATGATAGCCGGTAATGTAATTAGCTCGACCGTTTTTGACACAGTCCTTCCAGGCGCCATCCGCGGACCCAGTGAAACGAAAATGAACGAGCTGGAGATGCGGGAGGGTTCTCGTACTCCAGCCCAACATATTGGCTTTGAGCTCATCCACAGTGTCCCAACCAGGGGCGCGCAGCAACCCGCCAATCTGATCCCAGCATTCCCGGCGGTAGATCTTGGTCGCTCCTCGAACGTGAAAAAGAGGGTTCGGCTCAAGTTTCAGGCCGCCGTTTTCCTGGTGATAAATGCCTCCTCCGGCTATGCCGAGGCGGTCATCCTTTGCGAACTCAGCAAAACACGATTCAAAATAGCCGGGAGTGAAGTTGAGGTCGGCGTCCAGCTTGACAATGAAGTCCCAGTCGGAAGCTTCAAGTTTGGCGTAGCCGTCGTAAAACGCATTGATCACACCTCCGCCGGCTTGACGAAAGCCACGATTGGAGCGATGCAGCGCTTGTATCCAAGGGTATAGCGCAGCGTACCGATCGATGATGGCCCCGGTCTCGTCCTGAGAGCCATCATTGACGATGATCCATTGAACCGGTCGAATGGTCTGTTCGACAACGGACATGATGGTCTTTTCGATGTGGGACTCTTCGTCGCGTGCAGGCGTGATGATCACATACTTTTTCATTTGTGTTTTGTTGCCTACCTACGCTCTTACGCTGCGGGCCACCAGAGAATCAACCAGGCCGAGATATTCGTGCTTGCGGGCATCCCAGTTGTTCTCCCGCACATACTGCTTGGCGTTTGAGACCAGACGCCGGCACAAGTCCGGATCATGCGTCAGGCGGAGAATCTGCTCCGCGAGTTGCGTTTCATCGTCGTTTTCGTAGTATTGGATGATCGAGTCATCATAGTAATAGGCGTGAATTCTAGTCTTCGACGCGATGACTGGAACACCGAGCGCCATAAACTCCAAAATCTTGGTGCTCAAGGCTTCATTCCCGAAAGCCGACGTCGCACGTTTCGGCTCAATCGCCAGGTGGGTTGCGGCCATGATGCGGGCAATCTCGCGGCTGGGAAGGAAATCGTGAAAGACCACTCGTCCTTCCATCTTGAGCTCATTTGCCAGCGTGATCAGCGAAGGCTTAGCGGGCCCTTCACCATAAATGTGGAATTCGGCCTTCGGTATTTCGGAAGCGATCCTGGCAAAGGCGCGGATCGCGACGTCCAGTCCCTGGTGCCCATTCAGCGAACCGGGGTATGTGAGCCGGAACGCTTCTCCCGTCCGCCGCTCCTCGGCCGCCTGCTCAATAAAGATTGCAAGGTCGGGATGATTTCGGACCACACTGCACTTCTCCGGCCGGGAAGAGCGCGCCACCAGGCGATCGTGCCACAAATGGTTGGCGATGATGACATGCGTGGCAAATGCGGCGGAACAATGCTCCACGAAAGTTAACACTTTGAAAAGCAGGCTCGTCGGACTGATCTTAAACTTACTGGCATAAAACTCCGGTAGAAGATCATGAATGTCGAGGATAACCGGGACCCGCTGCCACTTGGGGAAGGCTGCGCCGAAGACCAGGAAATCCGGCACGTTATGCACATGCACGACATCGTAGGCATGTAGACGCTGTTTTCGCCACAAGAATAGCGTGGAGCGCAGGAGAAAGCGCAAAATTCGGCTGGCGTAGGTGAACAGCCCCTTCTCGTTCACGGTTCGAGATTGAATCCGATAGACGTTCACCCCGTTTATTATTTCGAAGTCGGGCTGCGGGTCGTTGCGCTTTAGCGCTACGACATCCACGATGTCTCCGCGCTGTCGAAGTGCGGTAGCGTACTGGAGAATGCGAGTATCGCTTTCGTAGAAAGCGTATCCTAGCATGCAAACCCGGAGTGGTTTCCGTTCACGGCGCGCTTGCGGCGCTCGAGTAGATCCAGAAGTCGTTGCGCTTTCAGCTAATTGGGAAGGCATGTTCTTTTGCAAACCAGAGTGTTGCTACCGGCCCGGCGCGCTTCGCCCGCTCAATGGGGTGATGCCCGCGTTGAGGACTACGCATTCTGCTGTGCGACCCAAGCCTCAAGAGGGGAGGGGCGTAATTGAGGAACGGGCAAGCTGCGGCTTGCCGAGACATTTGCTGGATCATTCTCCTGGCGCCGCTCCCGCAGTACCGCTTCAGGATAAACCACCGAGAGTGAGATCAGTATCCATGCCATGAATCCCTGCTGGCCCCAGCCGTAGCCGGCTACGCTCAGCAGCAGGAAGTAGAATGTCGCGAGGTTGATGAAAAGCACACCGCTAAAATACCTCTCTGGCCGCGGTAAGCGCCGATAGTTCCGGAGTGTCCTTAGTAGAGGGCTGAGAAGCAATGCGCCGATAATCAAAAGTCCGCCATAGCCAGTCTCGTACAGAAACGCGGCCCAGTTGTTGTCGCACGTAAACCAACGCTGCGTGACGTTCAGAAACTTGATTTCCAACCCGAGCTCTCGAAACGTTCCCAGCCCGTATCCAAAAATCATTCGACTTGAATCTTTCTGAACTGCGTCCCTAACAGAATCATTCAGCGCGGCCCGGTACTGATAAGACGACCCTACCGGGCTGGATGAATCGGTGGTTGATTCGTAGAGATTCTCAATAGTCCCCAAGACCCCGGGTCGTGTGATCAATGCGACCAGCGCCAGCACAGCAATCGCGATAAGGTATTTTCTCACTCGGTTCTGTACCAGCAAAAAGAGCATGACCGCTGAGACGGCCACGCCGATCCATGGACCGCGACTGGAAGTCTTGTACACTGCCCAAAACATAAGCACGACCATCCCCCACAGCGCAAAGCGCTGCCGACGTTGCTTCCAAAAGCTCAATAAGAATAGAGTGAGAGGAATCCCCATGGCCAGGGCGTCGCCGAAGAGAATAGGATGAGGAAAGGTTGAACGGATTCTTAAACCTCTTCCCCACTCGATGTAAAGCGGATCGTGACCTCCGTCATAGGTGGTCCAAAGATTGGAGGGGAAAACCCTTAGAATACTCCAAGTTTCGTAAGCTTCCAACATGCCGAAGACGCAGCACACGCTCAAAGCGATCATCATGGCGTACACCATTTTATAAACTGTGTCGGTATCCGAGATGATCCTGATTAGCATGTAGTAGAGCAGGTAATACTCGACAACTTGCGAGAGTACTTGCTTCGTGCTGGTGGCCACCGAGAGCGAAATCGCAGTTGAACAGATTACCCAGCCGAGGTGCAAAAACATTAGATTCTTGAAGGGAATCTGACTGCGGCGGATACGGTCGCCTGGCCGCGTCAGGAACATGAGCAGCAGGGTGACAACCGCAACACGCTCCGTGCTGAGATCGAAGAGTCCCGGGATTACCAGCCTGGATTCGAACGGCACCAACACCAGAAAGAAACAGAAGACCGGCAAGGCATTCTCCAGACGCTTGCGGCCAGCCCGGAGCATGCTTAGCACGACAATCAGGTCTATCAGGAGAATGAGTGCCATCGGGTTTTGGAGACACTTGGATCAGCCCGAACGCCGCGCATCGCGCTCTTCGTTCACAGTCGCTCCCACCAGTTGCATTGAGCGATCGGCCTCGCGTCCTCCCTTGGGTTTTTGCTCTATTACGCGCGCGCTTGCGCGAGGCGTCGCCACCCAGACTTTCCGTCCGAGAGACCAGGCTAATACTCCCCACCATTTGCTGACAGCGCGGGTGATAAACTGGCGACCCCGGCTGTAAATCACTAGCGGCAAAGCCAAGATCAGCAGCAATATCCTGCCGGCTGCCACCAGACCCATGCTGGCCCGGTAGAACCTCGCATACAGTTCCCCGCGGTGCAATTCCATGAATCGGGTCACCGATTCGCGCAGCATGATGCTGCTGAAATTACTCTCCTTGCGTGAGGAACTGCTGCCCCCAGCGTGATGAACAATGCTAGCGTCTGGAATGTAGTAAATCTTCCAGCCGAGTTTGGTGATCTTGACGCAAAGATCCATGTCCTCGGAATACATGAAGTAGTCTGTAGTGAACCCGCCCACACGCTCGATCACTTGCTTTCTTCCGACCATGCAGGCCCCGGAAATGGCTTCCACAGGAACAGGCATCTGGGCCGCCTCAAACAGGGGCCGCATCCCCCATATCCGCCATTTCGGAAAAGCCTTCCTAAGATAATCTGAACTCAACGCTTGGTTAAGGATGGAAGGAACCGTTGTGACGCACGTGGTTTGCAACGAGAGGTCTGAGTTTAGGAGGCGCGCTCCCACCATCCCCGCCGCAGGGATCGATTCGAGTCCGGAAACGAGCTTTGTCAGTGCGTCTCCCTGAATTTCGGTGTCGGGATTGAGAAACAGCACATTGCGGCCACGACATTGAGACAGCGCAAGATTGTTCGCTCCGGCAAAGCCCAGATTGTCCTCGCTCTGGAGAAAAACCACATCCGGAAATTGTGACTTCACCATCTGCTCACAGCCATCGTAAGACGCGTTGTCAACAACGATGACTTCGGATGTTAAGTCGCCGGCGTTGGCGAAAATGCTCGTGAGACACTGCTGCACAAACGCACAGGACTTCCAGTTGATGATGATGATGGAGAGATCTACGCCCTTAGTCATGACGCCGTACCAAATCCGAGGAGAAACTGTCGCACGGGACGCGGAAGCCGGTCCAAAGAGACAAGGTTAAGAATCCGACGGAGCGAGTAAACGCTGCTCGCAAGGAAGGTCAACGTTCCAACCAAGACCGCCCAAGCGAACGGCAGCAGGCTGAACCCTCCAAATACCAACGCAATTAAGACAAGGAAAAGCAATGCCGTGCGCTGGTTTTCCGTGGACCATCGAAACCCGCTCACCTGCCGCACGATCGGATAGATCAGGAACACATGGAAGACATACGCCGCGAAAAAAGCGATGCCGGCGCCGTTTAGGCCGAATGATCTTATGCACAGCCAGGCGACACCGATATAGAATACGGTCCAAACCAATTCGCTCCAAAAGAAGAGATTTTGTCTTCCCTTGGCCAGGATGATGAAACCCATCGGCCAGGTAATCACTTGCAGCGCTGTTCCAAGACAAAGCCAGCGCAGCAGCCCTACCGCGGCGCTGAATTTGGCCGAATAGAATAGTGCGATCACCACGGGAGCGAACGTCAGTGTCGCAGTTACGCCCGGGCCGGCTAACAATAGGCCGACCCGCGCCTGTTCGTTGACAATACGGTTGCACGCAGGATGGTCATTCGCCTGGGCGGTCAAACGAGGATAGAAGTCGGCCCCCATGGCCTGAAGGATGAGCCCAACATACAGTCCAGCCAAGGTCCAGGCGGATTGATACAAACCAGCGGCTTCAACGCCAAGCTGGTGCAGTATAGTGATTCGGATAAGAAAGGCGGCGCCCACTGTCATCAAACCCGTCGCCATAAACGCGAATCCGAGTTTCAGAAGCCCCGCCGCTTCATGACCGACTTGAGAAGCGGACATCCGAGGCGCTTGTATTTCCACTTTGCGGCTGTACCACCCCGAAGTCAGAACGGTCATCGCGGCTACGCACACCAGCGATGGCACGATACCCTGCTCGCGAAAGAAATAAACCAACGGGATGCTGATGAGCGTTCCGAAGAATGCGCCTAAAACCCCCATCTTCGCCAGATCGGCGATCCGCCGCATGCCTTGTATCAATGCACTTTGCCCTGCGGAGATTACGCGGAACAAAACAGCGATCGACAGCAGGGACACTGCGCCCGCGTAATGATCGTTGCCAAAAGTCACCCGGGACACTTGTCGCGAGAACACGAGCAGTAAGCTGGCTCCCAGCAGACCCAGGATCAACGAAGTCCGCCTCAGGACGGTCGCGGTTAGAGCAATCCGCTCGGTGTTATCCGAACCTACCGCCTCGGCGATCTGCCGTACACCGCTGCTGTTAACGCCCATACCGGCTATGCTCAGTCCGAGATCCGAGATCGAAGTGTACAGGCCAACCAATCCGACCCCAGCCGGACCAAGCAATATCGCCATTACCTTCGTACGAACAATTCCAATACCGATATTCAGGACTGAAGAGCCGCCGATCAAAGCCGAGGACTTGAGAATCTGGCCGTAGGTGTGCTTCTCGGCCGGAGCGGCCTGCGCTGCCGGAGTCACAGATTCTAGTGTCGGCGCGGACAGCCCGCTGCTAGCGCTGGATGACATGTGAAGTACGGTGGTAGCGAAAATTCGGCGCTATTTCATTGCCGAGTGGGCAATCTCTTCGAAACACTCGATAACATAGTCTTGCTCGTCTTCCGTCATCTCGAAGAAGAGTGGCAGGATAACAGCGGTATCTGTCACCAGATTCGTCACCGGTAGGCCAACATCCCACTTCTCGTTGCGGTATGGCGCTTCGCGGTGAATTGCCATAATCCCGCGGCGTGAGGAAATTCCGCGGTCGAGTAATTCCTGCATCAGTTCATCCCGGCCGATGGGAGCATCACTCAGGAGCCGCACCATATAGGACTGAAAGTTGTGACGGCTTTCTGCCGGTTCGGCCGGCAGCACCAGCCAAGGGAGAGAAGAAAGCCGTGATGAATAGCGCAGAGCCAGTTCCCTTCGCCTGTCAATCATTTCTTCGATGCGCCCCAATTGCACCAGCCCGATCGCGGCCTGCAAGTCGGTCATTCGGTAGTTGTAGCCAACCTCGTCATAGCTTTCAATCACAACTTTGCTTGAGCCGTGCCGAGTCAGATCCGAGATCGTCATGGCGTGCTGCCGCAGTCCACGAATGCGCGCCGCCAGCTCCTTGTCACACGTCGTGATCATTCCACCTTCTCCGGTGGTCAGCACCTTCCGTGGATGAAAACTGAAGCAGGCCATCGAGGTATGTGGCAGTCCAATGCGCTGGCCCATGTATCTGGAACCAATGGCACAAGCTGCGTCTTCAATCACCAGCAGACCATGACGGCTCGCGATGTCATTGATCTCGTCAATGGCAGCAGGCAAGCCAATCTGGTGAACCGCCAAGATGGCTTTCGTCCGAGGAGTGATCGCACGCTCGATGCAGCTCGGGTCAATGTTATAAGTCGATTCGTCAATATCAACAAAGACCGGAATTGCGCCGGCGTGGACAATGACGTTAGCAGTAGCTATGAACGACAGGCTGGGACACAGAACTTCGTCTCCAGGTCTGACTCCAGCGGCCAAAAGGGCCAAGTGCAGAGCCGTGGTGCAAGAAGATACAGCTACGGCGTAGGAGGCGCCAACATACTCAGCGAAGTTGCGCTCGAACTCAGCGGCACGGGGACCTTGGCTAACCCAGCCGCTTCTGAGTACCGCTACAACTGCATTCTCTTCATCCACCCCAAAGGAGGGCCGAGCGACTGGAATGGTTTTCGATGGAGTCGTGGTAGTCATTAAGCCTCCGCACCGACAGTTGCCATCGCCTTCGTCGCCTGCCTCCATCGGATTAGTTCGCCCAGACCCTGTTCCAACGACACGGTGGCTTTGAAACCCAGCATTTTCTCCGCCTTTTCAACGGCCGCGCGACGCCTTTGTACATTAGCCACGGCGCGCGCTTCGCGATGCTCGGGACGCAAGGAAGAACCAGTTAGGTTCAGTAGCATTTGGCAGAGCTCGTTGAGGCTGGTTTGAATTCCAGTGCCGATATTGAAGAACTCATCAGTAACGTCACTTTGCGCCGCCAGAAGGTTCGCTCGGGCCACATCTTCGACATATACGAAATCCATGGACTGCTTGCCATCGCCAAAAATTAGTGGCGGCCTGTTAGCTTCGATCGCATCGAGCCAACGGACCAGCACCTCCGTGTAAACGCCCGTGATGTCCATTCGAGGGCCGTAAACGTTGAACGGACGGAACGCGATGTAACGGAGGCCAGAAGTGTCACAAAGAGCGCGTAGTATCTGTTCGGTTGCAATCTTGCCGGCTCCGTACATCGTTCGGTTGTTAAAAGGATGAGACTCGTCAATGGGCAGATAGGTCGGTTCACCATAAACGGAAGCGGATGAAGCTGCAATGACCTTCTTGACCTTGAATTTCAAGGCTGCTTCTGCTACGTTTAGCGTGCCGTCTATCAGCACCTCCACCGCCTCTCGGGGAGCCTCGGCGCATTTCGTTATGCGAAGTGCCGCCTGGTGGAATACATAATCCACGCCATCGGTCGCCCGATCGACAACAAGGGTGTCGCAAATGTCTCCTTCGATCACCTTAACGCGCCCCTGCTCCAGCGCCGGCGTGAGGTTGCCCCAGCTTCCGCGGACAAAGTTGTCAAGGACTCGAACCTCAGAAGCTCCCGCGGCTAGCAACTGATCTACTATGTTGCTTCCGATGAAGCCCGCTCCACCTGTTACAAGGCAGGATGTACCTGCTAAATCGTTCATTTTTCCTCCCCCAAATAGCTCACGCGCCATGCTCACTGGATTCACTGCCTTCGATCACGCATCAGGCGGGCGGGTACACCGGCAACAATCGCGTACTCGGGAACATCGTCAGTGACGACCGCTCCGGCACCCACAATTGATTGGGCTCCGATGTGCACGCCCGGCAGGATACTGGCGTTCATCCCAATATCCGCGCCGAATCCGACCGTGACAGGTTTGATCACCAGGGCCGTCGTTATGATGGGTTCATCATTTGGTTGGCCCGTGTGAGCCGAACCCAGGACCTTTGCACCCGGTCCCCAACCCACATAGTCTTCCAGAACCAGGTTCCGAGCATCAAAGTAGGCCTGTGGCCCAATCCAAACATGACTTCCGATCTTGCACATTCCATCGAATCGCCCTTGGATCATGGTCTGCGCTCCAATGAAGACGCAGTCGCCAAACTCCATGGTCTCTGGGTGTTTCAGGACGACGTTGGGTCCCACTTGAAGATCGTTGCCAACGCGTTTGCACAACGCCCGCATGAGAACGCGACGCATCATCGCGTCAAAGCTGTTTTCTCCTGCTCTAAAGCGCGCGAAGAGGTCGAGCAACTGTTCTTTGGGATGAGAATCTCTCAGGAAGACCGCAAAGTCCTGCTCCCAGGCAGGGTCCTGCCGCTTTTCACGGCGTCCGAAGGTGGCTTCGACTTGCCGGATGCCTACTTCTACAGCAATGCTTGGTTCGGCGTTGATCATTGCAGGGCCTCAGTTTTGCTTATACGGTTACAGGTCTTCCTCGGTCCTTTAGAGACTTTTCCGCCGCTTCCAGCATCGTGACAACCCGAAGACCGGCCACGCCATCGTTCATCGGCCGAACGTTGTGAGATACACAATCAACGAAGTACTTCGCCTCCGCCGCCAGGGCTTCCGTGTGCTCAATTTTTGGCGCATACATATCGCCCGAGCGATAACTCACAAGTAATTCGTGCACTTGCTCTCCGTTGTTCAGCTTGACGCCCTTGTCGTAGATTTTGATCTTCTCATCCGCATCAAGGTCGTTCCATACCAGCATCTTCTTTTCGCCCCCGATAAGAGTGGTTCTCACTTTCACCGGCGACAGCCAGTTGACATTAATGTGGGCGATCATTTTATTGCCAAAGTAGATGGTGATGTATGCCAGATCCTCCAAACCGTTAAGATGATTTTGCCCTGTGGCGACGACAGCTTCCGGCGTGGCGTTGAACAGATGGTCAACTATGGACAGATCGTGAGGCGCTAAATCCCAGATCACATTGACATCGTGCTGAAAAAGTCCGAGATTTACACGGGTCGAATCGTAATAGTACAAATTTCCAAGCGCGCCCTCCTCAACCAACTGGCGAATTTTCTTGACGGCGCCCGTGAACAAAAACGTGTGGTCCACCATGATCTGGAGGTTCTTTGCGATGGCCAAGTCGATCAACTCCTCGGCTTGGGCAGCAGTCGATGTGAATGGCTTTTCCACAAAAACGTGTTTCCCGTTTTGGAGCGCGGCCTTGGCCAATTCAAAATGCGTCCAGACTGGCGTCACTACGGCCACAGCATCGACATCCGTTGCCGTGATCACTTCGCAGGGATCGGAAGTCACGTGGACACCTGGGTATGTTTGCTGGACTCGACTCAGCGCCTTCGGGCTCCTATCACAAACGACTGCGACTTCGCAGCCCTCAGCGCCGTGAAAATTCCTAACGATCTGTGGCCCCCAGTAACCATAGCCAATCACACCAATTCGAATCATACGTTTATATTCCTTTTTTGATAGAGAATGCCATAACGTGCTAACCAACAGGTTGCCTGTCCGGTGACAGGTTTAGTACGCACCTTCTCCGGAGAGGACGGCGCGAGGAGTCCGCAGGAGGATTTTGAAGTCCGTCCAAGGCGTCCATGAACTCGCGTACTTCAGATCCATGCGGACCATTTCATCGAACGTGGTTTTGCTTCGTCCGCCGACCTGCCACGCACCCGTAATTCCCGGTTTCACCGCTACTAACCGCTGCCTATGCCACATCTGGTAACACTCGAACTCGTAGGGGACGGGCGGCCTCGGCCCTACCAGTGACATCGAGCCGGACAAAACATTTAGGAATTGAGGTATTTCGTCGAGACTCGTCTTTCGCAAGAATTTCCCCAACGGAGTGATTCTTGGATCGTTCGTCAATTTGAAAACCTCGGACTTACGGCCATTTTCCTCTTCGCCGTCTGCGGCCCCTCCTATTAAACGCTTCACGAACTCCTTGTGAATTGTGTGATCGCTAGCGAAGTACATGGACCGGAACTTGAGGAAGGTGAATTTTCTGCCGTGTTGACCCACTCTATCCTGTCGATACAAGACAGGGCCCCTGGAAGTGAGTTTGATGATAGCGGCGATCACGATGAACAAAGGAGAGACCAGAACCAGCGCCAATAAGCTGCCGGCAATGTCCATCGATCTCTTCACAATGCGAGCCCCACGCTTGGGATCAAAATCCCAATCGAGATCGGGGTATAGAGTGGCGTCAGTCGGACCTTTGCCGTCTCGGTGGTGATGGTTTGGGTCTTCGGGAAACACATGGAAAGAGAGCCGAATCTCGTCAATTTGTTCGATGCTGAGCGTCTTACAAAGCGCGTTCGTGACCCTGGTCAAGAGGGCGCTTGTCACAGACTTCCCGACAGCGCTACCGATTTCAGTGAAGATAACGCCAAAAACGACATCGTCCTCGTACCAACCCTTTATGTCCGTCTCCCTGGTTGAGTGAGAGAGCGCATCTAAGACGCTTTCGAATTGCTCCCCATTGTTCACCGCCTTGAGTAGCCGGCGGGAGTCGAGCAGCATAAGAACGAAGGGCCTTTGGGATCGCTCCGTTCTTTTCCGTTCGAGACGGAGCATTCTTACGAAGAGTTCTTGATCGAGGATCTCGAAGCCCGGATCATACCCGGTAGGTTTCGTTTGGGCGTTCTCTAATAGCGAGGCACGCTTAGGCGGCGCCACGTTCGGCATAGGTTTACTCCCTCACAATTGCGGCATCAATACCGCAGGTTCAGAGCTGCGATCATACACTTCGTTTTCAGTGGAGTGTAAAGAACGGCCCAAAGAGAATCGGGCTAGGCGCAGGTCGCACCAGAGAGCAGGCTGTTCGTCTGAACCATGCGCTTAGATCGGCCGGCGTACAACGGCCTGGCCCAATGTCGTTCGATCTCTACGGCAATCGACCGGCTGAGCAGGCTCACGGACACAACGATCCGCTGCTTCCTGCGGATCTCTACCAGAATTCCTTCGGTCCCTGTCAAAGGCCCTTCCTCGATCCGAACTTTCTGACCGACGTCCAGGAAAGGCCACGGCTCGGCCGAGAGCCCTGACTGGATCGCGGCTTGAATGGCAGCCACTTCCCGGTCGTCGATTGGCACTGGAATCTTTCCGATACCCACAAAGTGCAGGACACCAGGAATGGTCAGAATCGGAAGCCGGCTCTCTTCATTCTTCAGCCGGCAGAACAAGTAGCCGGGGAAAAGCGGGAGGTCCACCCACTGAAAGCGATCTGACCAGCGGCGTCGCGCCTTATAAAGAGGCAGAAACTCCTCGAAGCCCTTGTACCGCGCTATGGTGGCGACGACTCTTTCTGCCTGAGGCTTGACTCGAATCGCGAACCATTTGCCCGGATGATGATCGAAGATTTCTTGATTTTCCATTGATGCCTGCTGCGGTTTGGACAGAGCTGCCGCCCAGTGAGTCCCAATGTCCGACTCATCCCGCTGGACTGATTTATCCTGTGCGCATCGGATTGCAGTTCGAGTGCCAGTAAGTCCGATCACGACAAAGAACGTACTCCCAAGCAGTTACATTGCGGCGATGAGCTGCTCATGATTGAAGACGATTAGGAATTGCTCCCAATTTATGAGACTAAAGTCCGATCCGGGGTTCGCTTCGATTCCCCTACTCTCCTTGGCGAGGTCCTAAAACCACGGCGCGGAATTCTCAATCGCCCCGTTGCTTAACTGGCCTAAACGTTTGGAACAAAGAGGTAAATCCAACAGCGATTAAACTCCACCCGCCTTTGAAGTTCTCCCTGGCAAAGAGAAGCGGCAATTTCGACATGATGTGGTCCTATGGTTGCAACGCTTAGGGATTGTGACTCCATCGTCATATTCGAATCCGACTCTCTCAAGGAGCGTTTCAGGAATACGTTCGAAAGCGATTTTTCCAGCCTGGAGAGTTGTTCCCTTCGCACTCACGATGTTGTCCTTGTCCGCTCCGGCCGCTATCTCATCACAAATATCGTTATCCAATCAGTCAGCAGCTCCCGGTTCCAGCATCTTGTTTCCAGTGACGTTTGCGTCAGAGGGTGCGTCCATAAGCGGCATCCAGTTCGATTTGGAGTACGACGGTAGCACCATGAGCTTCGCCACGACGCTTGGTGATGCCCTTAGGCAGTCTGGAAAGAATATGTATTCCGCAGATTTGGCGTCGAATCGGAAACGCATCCTGATTGTAGGGACGAACCAAAGCCAAATTCCTGACGGTACTCTATTCAACCTATTCGTCAACGTCAGTGCCAGTGCTTCTCAGGGCTCATACCCGCTGAAGATCGCGGCAGTCGTCGGAACGGACCCAAACGGTGTGCCAGTAGCAGTGCTTGGTCTGGCTGGTACCCTCACGGTTAGCGCTTCTGCTACGATCACAAGGCTCCAGGTAAATGGAGTCCTGAACGCCGCGAGTTGGTCCGCTAACCCTGTCGCCCCAGGGGAAATCGTTACCCTGATTGGGTCTGGAATAGGCCCCTTGACCCCACGGACCCCAACGTCTCCCAGCGCAACCGTTCTCGCTGGCACAAGCGTTCTGTTCGATGGTGTTCCCGCGCCGCTTCTCTTCGTCGGTCCGAACCAGATCAACGCTGTCGTTCCGTATGAGATCTACGCGAAAGCTAACACAGAACTGAAGATTACACTCCAGCAGCAAACGGTAGCCGCAACTTCTTTGACCGTGGGTGGCGCAGCCCCCGCGATATTCACCGTAGGCTATAGCGGGGTCGGTCAAGGGGCGATCCTGAATCAGGACTTGACGATCAACTCGCCAACTGATCCGGCGGAGAAGGGATCCATCGTGACCCTGTTTGCTACCGGAGCCGGGCAGACTGATCCGCCTGGACAGGACGGTCAACTTGCAGGCGCCGTCCTGCCCAAACCATTGCTGCCGGTCGCGGTCCAGATCGGAGGCCTCGATGCGGAGGTACAGTACGCGGGGGCTGCACCCGGGCTCATTTCGGGACTTCTTCAAGTCAACGCCAAGATCCCCGAGAAAGCACCTTCAGGCGCCGCTATTCCGATCGAACTGATCATCGGGCAGATTAGCAGCCCGGCCGGCGTGACTCTCGCGATTAAATGAGTATGCATTGCCCTAAGGTCCCATTGACACAAGTTGCGATAGCGTTTATATTTTTGAGATGTGTGTTCGATGTATTGTCGGCGCGCGCGCGGTTTATTACAGCATTCGGAGGAAATTATGAACATCAATAAGCGAAGTTTGATTCGGGGTTTAGGACTGGTGGTCGCCGGTCTGGTATCGGTAGCGTGGGCCGCTGATACTTTGACGGTTCAGAACGTCGGTGCCGGCGCCGTGATGGGCGGTGTCTACACAAGCCCTTATGGACTATCGGTCAATGGTACTCCCACGCTCTTGATCTGCGACGATTACGAGACCAATATATCCCTGGGCGATTCGTGGTCCGCGAGTCTGACAACACTGGCGCAAATCAGTAGCGCTAATGTGAACGGGTTTAAATTTGCCAGTTCTCCATACAGCTCGGCTCTTCTGCAGGGCACTACCGCAGCCGAGGATTACGCGACTGCAGCGGTCCTCGCCGCCGAATTAATGACGTTACCAAACATTGGCACGCCTACCGAGAATGCTGAGACGGCTGGTGAACTCAGCTTTGCCATTTGGAGTGTTTTTGATAATTCCTTATACACGAAGCTGAATTCCTCAAGCCACACCTCCGGCTACGGCTCGCTAACTTTGACTGAGGTGAATGCTGTTGACGCCTACATTACAAACGCCCAAGCCCTCGTCGCCGGCGCTACAGTCGCGGGAACTACGAATCTAGGCGATATATCGGTCGACGGCCAACCCGTTACCAATCTGGCGGTCTATTCTCCGAATCCTCTAAGCACATCGCAAGAATTCTTAGCTGTCGACACGGTCCGCGCTGCTGAGCCGCCTTCCCCGGTTCTCCTCGGTTTGGACCTGCTGGGTCTAGCGGGGCTGATACTTTTTGCCCGTCGGCGATGGTTGGCTCGCTGAATTTGACACAAGCAAAAGTCGTTCAGATTTCCAGTCTTGCGATCTACTGCTAGCTTGCTCAGGGTCGCCCTGAGCAAGCCAGTCCGCGGCTAAGCGGTTGAATAAAACTCCTTGTTTCTCAATCATGCAAGCCGGGAAGCGTCTCGTGCGTTCCAGATGAGGTCCCCGGACTCTAACGTTGCCGCAGGTAGTACTTAACCCAGAGTTGAGCGATTCCATTCTCTAATCTAGAAATGGTACGGTAATGTGCAGCATTGATCGCACCTCCGTGACCGTGCCTATGAAGATTACGAGCATCAAAAGACTGAGCATTCTGGGTTTGGTTTTGGTGTTCTTAGTCGATTGTTCAACCGATCCCAATAAACAAAAGCTCAAGTACCTGAACAGCGGCGCAAAGTACGTCAAACAGAATAAGCTTCAAGAGGCCGTCATCCAATTCCGCAATGCCATTCAGATCGATCCCAGGTTTGCCGAAGCGCATTATCAGCTCGCCCGTGCTTACCTTGGCCTGAAGAACCCCGAAGCAGCCTACCGCGAACTCATGGAAACAGTGACGCTGTCGCCCCAAAACTCCGAGGCGCAACTTCAACTCGCCGCTCTGCAGATTGCCCGGCGCCAATACGGCCAAGCCCAGGCAACGGCTAAGAAAGTACTCACCATCGACCCAGGGAATGTTCGCGCCCATGAAATCCTGGGAGAACTCTACACCATGGCCCGAGACTTTCCGCGCGCCATCCTGGAGTTCCGAAAGACGAATGAACTTGACCCGCACCGAATCCCCGGCTATGCTGCGCTCGGCGCAGTCTATCTTGCTGCCGGTCAACCCACGGAAGCAGAAACCGCCTACAAAAAAGCCATCGAAGTCGACCCCCAGTCGGCCCAGGCCCACGTCGCGCTTGCCCAATTCTACATGTCTCAACGTAAGATCGCCGCTGCCGAACAGGAACTACGAGCGGCCGGCGAACTCGATCCGCACAGCGTTCTATCCCGGATCTTTCTGGCACGCATCTATACCGAAACTGGCAGGCTGAACGATGCTGAGAAACTCTATACGCAGTTGAAAACAGTTGGGCCCGATGATCCGGCGGCATATCAAGCTCTCGGCCTCTTCTTCCTATCGACTGGGCAAAAGCAAAAGGCGGCCGCTGAGTTTCAAGCTCTGCTCGCTTCCAAACCGAAAGACAGCTCAGTGAAGTTGCTTCTGATCGAGACGCTGATCGACCTCAACCGGATTAGCGAAGCCGCGTCCCTCACACAGGAAGTCTTGAAATCAAATCCTTCCGATCCGCGCGCTCTTTTGGCGAATGGTCGAATACTCATTGCACAGCGTAACTACAAGTCGGCTATGGAAGCTCTCCAAAACGCCCTCAAGTCTGAACCCAAGTCCGCCGCAACGCTGTATTCTTTGGGTATCGCGGAGAACGCCCTCGGCCTGGCCGATCTGGCCAAGTCTTCTTTTTCGAGCGCTCTGGCCTTGAATCCTCAAATGGCCGAAGCCGCGGCAAACCTGGCGAATCTTGAATTCAAGCGGGGTGATTACGACGAGACACTGCGCCTTGTAGACCAAGCACTTAAGGCTAATCCGAACCTCCCCTCGGCTTACTTAGCCGGCGCTCAGGCCCATCTTGCACAGGGCGAAACCAAGCAAGGGCAGACCATGCTCGACGAAGCGTTAGCGCGCGATCCTGGTTCTCTTCCCGGACTCGCGGTGCTCGTGAAGCTCTACGAAAGTCAAGGTCGCTCTCGAGAAGCCGCCGAGCGCCTTTCTAAGCTGGTCCAGCAGTCTCCCCAGAATCCCGGGCTCCTCTTTTTGTTGGCAGTAACTCAATTCAGTTTGAAAAACCTGGATCAGGCGGAAGCCAGCGTCAGGCAGGCGCTCGCGCTTGATCCGAAGACTCCAGAGGCATACACCCTATTAGCCAATATCGATTTCGCCCGTGGCACGGTTGAAAAAGCCAAAGCCAATCTTCGCAAAGCGATCGAGATAAATCCACGCAATGTATCAAACTATGCGGCCTTGGGAACCGAGTTTGAAAAGGAAGGCAACTGGGAAGAGGCGAAGAAACTCTTCGAAAAGGCCCATGAGCTCGATCCCGGTTCCCCGTTCGTCGCCGACGAGTTGGCCTTCCTCTATCTTGAGCACGGGGGGGACGTCAACGTTGCGCTCAACCTGGCGCAGTCCGCAAAACAGAAGCTGCCCAACTCTTCCATCACAGCCGACGCGCTCGGTTGGGCTTATTACAAGATTGGATCCACTGAGTCAGCGGTCGAACAATTGAAGGATTGCGTTCGCGAAGCCCCTAAAAACCCGCTGTTCCAGTACCACTTGGGGATGGCGTATGTCGCCGCTGGGCATATGGATGCGGCGAGAGGATCTCTACGGAAGGCGCTCGAGGACGACCCTAACTTCGCCTATGCGGCGAATGCCAAAGACACGCTCGCGAAGATTTCCAATCGATCCCGTTGATTTCACGTTGACCAGTACTTGGCCTAAGTAAGTACCCCCAAGGTCGTACGCCTCGATTCGAGCGGTCCCTCGATCAATTAACCATTCAAGTAGGGTTTACCAGGGATAGGAAGAACGTCGTACGGGTACTATATTCGATCTTTGATTAGCCTCACAACAGTACCCCAGACCAACGGTTTTCGACGACTGCGAAGACTGTCCTCGGCCCAGGCGGGCCTTGTTTTTGTTCTCACACTCGTCGGCATAGCAACCTGCCACGGACAGGACGTTACACTGTCAGTCGCATCGGGTTCTGCAAACCGCGGCGCGACCGTGCCGCTGAACATCTCTTTGGGTGCATCGACCACGCAGCCAGCCTCCCTGGAATGGACCCTTAGTTACTCCACAGTGGATTTTTCGTCAGTCACCGTCGCCCCAGGCCCCGTGTCAACCGGAGCGAACAAGTCGGTTACCTGCGCTACCAGTGGCGGAATCTCAAGATGCATCGTGTCCGGGTTAAACGACACCACCATTCCGAACGGGGTCGTGGCGACCATTTCTCTCACAGTGTCGACCTCGACGACGGACACATCGTCCCAACTGCAGTTCATGAGCGATATAGCCGCTGGCGCTGGTGCTACGACTTTACCGATCTCCAGCAGTGGCGGCATAGTGACAATTGTGCCGGGCCCTGCTCTCAACGGCTTTTCATGCACCCCGGTAGCAGTGAGCCCGGCGACGGGATCAACTTGCACCGTCGCATTAACTTCGGCCGCTGGAAGCGGCGGGAGTACGATCAGCCTAAGCTCGTCTCCCGCGGACGTCAACATACCCTCGACCGTAACGGTTCCGCAGGGCTCTACTTCCACGACGTTCTCGGTAACCGCCGGCAGTGTAAGTACGCAAACCGCGGTCACCTTGACCGCTTCCTATTCCGGCGGAAGCGAGACGTTTGGGCTCACCGTCAATCCGCCTCCCGCGGCCCTGAGCGGTGTTTCGGTGTCACCGGGAACAGTAATCGGCGGCCAGTCAAGCACAGGTACTGTCACTCTTACGGCAGCCGCCCCTGCCGGCGGAGCGGTTGTCTCTCTTTCCAGCTCGAATACATCGGCCGCCAGCGTGCCAGCTTCGGTGACGGTTGCTCAAGGCTTGACTTCAGCAACTTTCTCCGTGACCACCGGGAGTGTAAATGCCGCAACGTCCGTGACCCTGACCGCTTCCTACGCCAGTGTGAGCGAGACCGCCGGGTTAACCGTGAATCCCCTAGCGGTGGCCCTCAGCAACGTTTCGGTGTCCCCGGGCTCAGTCGTTAGCGGCCAGTTAAGCACAGGAACTGTCACTCTTACGGCAGCGGCCGGTTCCGGCGGGACGGTTGTCTCTCTTTCCAGCTCGAATACATCTGCCGCCAGCGTGCCAGCTTCGGTGACGGTTGCGCAGGGCTTGACTTC
>PMOK01000003.1 GCA_003162425.1 Bryobacterales bacterium
ACCACTGAATTACTCCCGCTCGTTGACCTCGCTGCTACTTCGCTGACCCATAAGTACTTCCGTACTTAACACGCTGTCTATATAGTCCATACTGTCTATAAAATACCCCCTGTTCGGAGGCGAAAATGGACAGTAAACCAGACAGTATCCAGCCCGAGAATCCACCCACAGAAAATTCTCTGGTCCTAGAAAAGGATTCCCGCACGACCGCAGTTTACCATACTGTCTGTCATTCCCGGCAAGGTCGATCGGGAGCCGCGCGCGGTCTTCATCCGCAAGAGCCAACCAAATGCGCCTCTGCACCAAATAATGCATTACCCTTGATCGAGGCAGTTCTGTAGTTCCCTAGCTTCGAGGGCTGAAACGCTCGCGCGCCATCATGATATATGCGATTTCTCGTCCGGGCGCCGATCTCTCAGCTTCCTGAAGGGCAATTTTTCTCTGCGTCAATGTAAAGAGGCGTTGAGCCATTTTGCCAAATCGCAGCTTCATCATGTCCTCAGCGAGTTCCCCCGCAGCAACGACCACAGTCTCTAATACTCCACGGTTGATCTTTATGCGGTGGAGTTTCATATGCTGTTCATACTCGAAGAGCAATTCTGCTAGAGCGTCTTCAATTTCAGGTGCCGAGTGATGTGACTTCGCAATCGTTCGTATCCAATTCTTCAAGCGAATCCGTGCGCCAGTTGCTTCCGGGTCCCCCCGGAATTCGAGAATGTCCTGCCAGGGCGTTAACTCATCCGGACATGGCAGAGCTTCCAAAACAATTTCTAAGACCTGATCTGTACCACCAGAAGTAATCGATCCTGCAATCGGACTGATTCGATCGATAAGTATGGCCTCGGTCTGGAACCGATTACGGATGATTGCCGCAGCGTGACGCAATACGCTGTTCCGCTGGGCTAGGCGGAGAATTTTCTCGCGCTCTTCGAAAGGCAAGGTCTCAGAAGGCATAACAGTTTTATCTGATACGAGGTCGTTGACAAACGGCACCGACAGCTCTGCAGCCAAATCCGCGCCAACTTCTGGTCCAAAGCGATAACCATATCCATACAGATCATGAACGATGCCGAGCTCCCAGAGCGTCGTTAAGAGGACGGCACCATGTTTGCTCCTACGCTGTTGTTGGTAGGGCATGAGAAGCTCTGGCATTTCTGTGTGGAGTGCATAATCAAAAACTAACAAATGATCAAACAACAAAGCAGCGCGTTTCAACGCGACGTCGCGGTAAATGATATCGCCCTCGCTAACCACCGCCGCTGAGATGCTCATTTAGCTTCCCCGAAACATGCGTGTATCTTGGTTTCTCTGCCCGAGACGGACCTTACAACGTCAATAATTCATCCTATCTCGCCAAACCGCCCGTACGTGCCGCACTCTACTGCGCTCTCACGTCCTTGGAGAAGAGCACTCTAGTTTGTTCGACGAGAACGACTACCAGGCTTATACTGCTTCTCTTCCATCCATTTGAGAATTTCCGAGCGCACGAAGCGGACGTTGGACTGAATCTTCACATAAGGCAAAATGCCGCGCTGCACGTAACTGTAAACGGTCTTTACATCAATCCGGAGCAGCTCCTCCACTTCCTTCGCCGTCAGGAGTTCGCTTGCATCCGGGCTCGCCGCCTTATTTTCTGCCTTCGCCCCATCCAGCCCTTCAATGAACGCGAACGCTTCTTCCGGCGCAAAAAACTTCACCTGTCGGTACTGTGCCGAGCTCAGCGCCGAGACGAGCGCATGTCGTGCGGCGGTGAGCACTTTCTTCTCTGAAGAAATGAGGATCACCAACTCAAAGCCCGCCGCCAGGCACTTCTGCACGTTCCCGACTTCGTGCTGGGGGTCGGTCGTCACCGAGATCTCACATGCGATCGCACGGCTCCCCTGTTCGAGAGCCACATCGACCGATCCCAAACCGTCAAGGATTGGTTTTTCAATCGCGACCGTGTACCCGCGTGCTTCCGCCCATCGCTTGATAAGTTGCTGGAGGTATTTGTGATGGTCCCCTCCCCGTCCCGGCACGCCAGTGGGAGGCGTTGCGTCAGGCTCTAGCGCAGCCGTCTCCTTCCGAGCCGATTCCGATGGCCTGGACTTCGCGCTTTTCTTGGTCTCGACTCCGGACTCTATTTGAACTGCGTGACTCGCTCGAAGCGACGCTTCAACGTCCTCGCGCCTCGTGGCATACCGCTCACGGGACGAGGTGAGAATTGCGTCCCTTCGGCGCGCCGCAATGTCCGGTGCCACCGCTGGGAGAGGCGTGGTCTTCAGATTGAAATCATACTCGGCGCGCTCCATACGGCAGATCGCCTCCCCAACACCCAGATTCTGGAGCTCTTTCGCGTTGAAGAACGAGAATCCATCTTCGAGCTTCTTGGCATCGAAGTCGCCCAGCCGGAAACACGCCCGCGTATAGGGATTTGAAATGACGGCGCTCGCCACATCGTTATCGCGGTTCGAAAGCTGCTGAAGTTCCTGGTGTGCAAGAATCAACCCCAGGTGATATTTTCTCGCGCCTGCGAGGATCGCCGCCATCGACGGCGTCACGAAGTTGTGGAACTCATCAATGTAAAGATAGAAGTGCTTCCGCTCCGAGGCAGCCATGCTCTGCCGGCTCATGGCCATTTGGTTGATCTTTGAGACGATGAGCGTCCCTAAGAGATACGAGTTCTCCTCACCGATGAGCCCTTGGGCGAGCTTCGCGAGGAGGATCTTCCGGCTGTTCATGATCGACCCAAAATCAATCCGATTCTCTTTCTGCGAAACCATGTGCCGGATGATCTTCGGCCGGAGGAAGGTATCGAGCCGCGTAAGGATCGGTCCTTGCGGCCTGCCGCCCAGGAGCGGAAATTCCTTCTGCCAGTAATACACGATCTCGGGATCGCGAACCGTCTCTAGGAACCTTGCCCGGAAGCCAGGCTCGACGAGGAAGCGACGCAGGTCGGAGAGCGTGCCACGTTCACTGCTTTCAAGAAAGGCGATGATCGCATTCGCGAGCACCGTGTTCATCTGATCACCGAAACTGGTCGAGAGTCGGCGAAAGACGGACACAAGATCCGAGGCCAGGAGGTTTTTCTCAAGTTCCGAGTGCGCGGACAGGATATTGAAGCCGATCGGAAAATCTTCATCCGATGGATCGAGGAGCACCACATCGGCAATCCGTTCTTCAGGAATGTGCCCCAGGATCTCATCGATCAGGTCGCCGTGCGGGTCGAGTACTGCGATCCCCTCCCCGTTCGCAATGTCCTGGACAATCATATTAAGGAGCAATGTCGATTTACCGCTCCCGGATGCGCCGATCAGGTGCATGTGGCGAACGCGCTGCTCGTGCCCGAGCGTTACTGGAACCGTTTTCCCGGCGTGATAATTTTCCCCAAGTATGAGCTCGTGGCCGAGGGCGAGCGCTGGCGGAGCTTTCGTCCGGCGCTCTTCCCGTTTAAGTTTGGGCGAGCGGGCCGACGCGGACGGCAAATGCGCGATCGAGAGGAGCTCATCGCAGTTCACGAGCATCCCCGAGCGGCAGCTCTGCCGAGCGAGGACGTCCCTTGCATGTTGCCGGTCATCGTACTCATCATTCGCGAGCGGAATCAGCTCGTTGCTCGGAGAGTCAATGAATTGTCGCAGTGAGTTGCCGACGTTTTCAGCGATGCGCCACGCGCGCGTTTCCTCTGGGCTTTGCACGGCCACCCGAACGACGGCCGCGAAGAGCGGTCTCGCGACTTTCGCCGCAGCCAGTTTTGCCATCAAAGGATCGTCGACGAAGAACGAGTCACCTGCGGCATCAGTGACCGCTCGCATGATGCTCTCCGGCCAGGCGTGCCGGGTGGGTGCGAAGAGCACTTGGAGTAGCGCAGACTCCCCATCGCCGAGGTCGTTCATCGCGCCCATAACACCAGCTAAAGGATCTGGCTCAAATCGCTCGTACCCCCGCAGCGGTCTCATGAACTCATTCGACAGCCCGAAGTCGACCATCACCCGTCTTCCCGTGCCGTCCCATTGGGATTCCAAATACCCCTCTCGCGTGGTGACGATGGCATCGGGAAAATATGCCTGGAGTTGCTGGCTGACTTGATGCCCATCTCGCTTCGCGCAGGCCAATTGCACGACAATGGATTCGCTCGTCCCCACTATCTCGAAGCTCACGGGACGAGACGCGTGACCGAGCGTCAAAAGAAACTGCGCCGCGGCGTCCCGCGTCACTTTTGTTTCGGGCGGTAGGGCAATCTGAACTTCAAAAAGCGGTCCGTTGTCTTCAAAGTATTCAAGCGGAGGTTCCACGGTGACTGGCACGGTGAGTTCCTTTTCCGGCGCCGCTTTCAAACGATCAAAGAATGAGCTGAAACTAGTTTGTCTGCGCCCGTCATCCACAATCGGGCTCTGCCCCTCAAGGAAATGGCCGAAGAACGGGCGGAACGGCGGCTCTAGCACGACCGGCCGGGGCCAGACGCGCCAACCACGCCCCCGGATCTCCCATTCATAGAACTGCCGCGTGAGGAGCTCGAACCCGTACTGAGTACCAGAACCCATGGATGCCAGACTCTCAGGCGGAAGCCGCGAATCGCTTCATGATCGGCTTGCGTTGGGACTCGGTGAGCGCGCGAATCCCCTTACTTGCCGTCATGCCATCCACGACTTCCAAGACCGCATTATGCACGGCTTCCTGGAACATGAGTGCGGTGTCGATGGAATAAAAACTGGGTGGGGCGAAGATGCGCTCGTAGAGCCATCCAACCAAGGGAATCGCGAGGACGGTGCTTTCGCCGGCGATGTTGCCATTCCTAAGAGAGTTCCCTATGAACCAGAGGAATGCCGGCACGCCGAGAAGAGCCGATGCAAAGGAGAGAAATGCGCCGAATGTTATTCCTGAAATCGCCAAACCCATAGCAAAACCGATCGAATAGGCCACGGCGTAGCAGATCATGACGCCAAAGAAGAAGGCCAGGGTATACAGGAACCCCCACGCGAGCGGCGGCACGGTAAACCACCATGAGACGAAGAAGCCAGTGCCAAACGGGGCAGCGCACAAATCGAATGCATATTTCCCCCGGTGCAAGCGCAGGTATTCACGATTGGCGCTCGCAAGGCCCCCTTCTTTATGTTCAACCCGATTTGCGATGCATTGTGGGATGGCGCGCGTTTCGGCTGCCCGCTCAAAGGCGGCGTAGAAATCCTGGGAGGATGCCTGGAAATTCTCAATGAGCTGGGACCATTGAGAGAGAACGTTCGAGGGTTTTACCATAAAGAGCTCCTTTCCTAACGTAGTTCTCGCTACTGTACTGTATTTCGAAGCCGAAAAACAAGCGGCCAGGATGCACGACTGCAACCCTCTCCCACCGTTGGAAGCGTCTATCTCATGGACGAGATCAAACACCACCCGAAATAATGAAGATCGACACTTACAGGAAACTCGAATCTCCGGGCACGCGCAAAGGAGGAAGCGATCGCCAAACATCGAGCGTGAACCTGCCCTCGCTGCTGAGGGGTTTCCGGTCAAAGAAGAAGCGGCGCAGCTCGACGAGGCCATCAAGATCAGTCTTGGCCTTGTTCCGCCATAAAGCTAATTAGTGGCAGTCAGCAATCAACAACATGGCAGAGATGTACCACCACCACTGGTACTTTCCGCTCTTTCACTCTCTTGCCAAGAGGGGTCTGCGCGGTTAGAATGAACTCAACATATTCTAGTTACAACCTCTGGAGGACACGATATGGGGAGATTTACTATTGCCGCGGCGGTCTTGAGCCTGACGATTCCAGCCTTTGCCGACATAAATCTGTCGACTGGCTTGAACGGTGGCGGCACCGTCATCTGCGGTAACGGACAAACTGGCTGTGGCGGGGCCTCCGATGCCAACTGGACGGTTCTTGATGAATTTGGCGGTGCGACTCCCACCCCAGGTCAAGTAGTCGACCCAAGTAACGCCGACTGGTATGCTGGCTGGGTCGCTAACGCATCGGCAACACCAGCCTCTGACTGGATCGCGTTCGACGCGAATCATTGCTGCGACAACGGGCTAGGGATTTACACCAGAACCTTCGACCTTAGTAGCTACAACCTTTCGACCGTTTCTATTTCGGGTTCCTGGGCGATTGATGATACAGGGCAACTGGCTCTCAATGGAAAATTGATCGGCTCTCTCGTTGACGGATGGGGCAGTATGACTGCTTTTTCAGATATCACCCCCGGAGATTTTGTCCAAGGCATCAATACACTCCAAATCGAAATGACGGATAGTGACGTTTTCCTTGAAGGTGTGAATCTTTCGGGCACGCTGACAGGCCAACAAACTGGCGTTGTTCCGGAACCTTCGAACATTGCAATGGTGCTGATTGCCGGCTTTGCGATCCTGCTGGTACTCGCTCGGCGTCGAGTTGTGGCTTAGGTTTTTCGACCGGGTGTGCCCTTTCTCACACGGTTACTTCCCGATCAGTCGGAGAGCTCCGGACTTGGGCTTCGGGGCCGGTCGCTCTGATCTACTGGGGTGGCAAGGTCCACCCCCCCTCCAGTAACCAGGTTTTGCTCCTTCCAGTCCATTCCCCATAACACAGGATTTATCTCGAAATCAGTTTTGGGTTTGTACCACTCCCCGACCTCTGCTATAACATGTGCAACCGCTCCCCCAAGGATCAAATCGATTCCTGACCCTGGCACTGTGACCCCGAGATGAGCGCAGTGCTGATTGACTACCGCCGCCGCCCTATCGGGTGTAGGTATACCTGTAGGAATGAGTGTAGGACTCATTCCTACACCCGCCGACAACTCGCGCGCGGGAAAAACGCCCGCGAAACGTGGGCTAACGCGTAACTAATGCGCCCACCAGTCGCCGGCTTAACCGCCGGCTGACTGCCGTTTTCCTGCGGCTTCGCTATCGCTCGGGTCGCCCACCTTATCAGGAGGGACCACCAAACCGGCAGTCAGCCGGCGCTATCGCCGCCTCGCCAAGCGTACACGCCTGGCTTCGGCCTCCGCTAACCGCTCCGGGCGACTGGTGAGCGACAACAACTAATGGTCTTGTGCAGCGAGCGGCTACCGCTCGCTCTTATACAGAGGTCTTGTGCACGGCTCGTATCCGAGCCGGAAAATCATAGATTGTCGGGTCAGTCCGGCAAAACCAATGCGCTAGTTTCAAAAGGAACAGCATGGGAAGCCCCCAGTGGGGAGCTGCCCGCTCCAAGCATGCGAAGCATTTCTCAAGATGCCGCGTCTGCTCCAACCGCCGTTGAGAGCGGGTCCGATTGTTTTTGCCGTCGTGCGAGTGCAAGCGCGGGAAACCGGCAACGGGGTCTTGTGCAATTTCCGTCGCCGCAAACAATGCGCTTGCATATCCGCGCGGTTGACTTGGCGTAACCGGAGGCAGAAAGGAACAGGCAGCCTCGCGTATTGAACACCAGAGCAACGGCGCAGGTCAAGTAACGTTTCCTTCTCAAGCTTTGCTCCCAATGGTAGAATCCCGAGACACCCCACCATCTAAACGCGCCAACATGCCAAGCACCGGCTTCCAATTCACCGAGCGGGATGCGGAGATCGTGAACTACGTCTACCAGCTCCGCGTCGCGACGCTCGACCATCTGGCCGCGCTCACGAACCGTTCGTACAAAACATTGGAACGGCGCGTGCCGAAGCTCCGCGATGAACGGTATCTCCGGCGGCTCAAGCCGCGGCCGCATAAGGGCCTCTACGTGATCGGTTCCGAAAGCGTCCCCGTCCTCATCAAAGGCGGCTACGCACCGGACGAATTCGCGGAGCGGCGGCGCCGTGAGAACGAATGGAAAGATCTCACGATCCCCCACGCGCTTCTCGTCGCAACCATCCACAGCAAACTTTTAATCCTCTCGCGTCGCAGCCCCATCAAACTCACCCTCTGGCAGCACGAGGATGCGTCGCTCCAGGACACCGTGCAGACTGCGAGCGATGGGAAATTGCCGATCCGGCCGGACGTGTATTTTGTGTTGCACCACACCGGACGGCCGGCAGGAAGAACTATGGAGCATTTCTTTCTTGAAGCGGACACCGGCACGATGTCTCACACGAGGATCGCGCTCAAGATCAAAGCGTATGCCGCATACCACCAGCAGCAGCGCCACGTCGCGAAGTTCGGCATGAGCTATTTTCAGGTCGCGATCATCACGAACACACGCGCCAGGGCAGAGAACCTCAAAGCCGAGCTTCATCAGGGAATGTCGAGCGGGCAGCAGCGTGCTTATCGCTTCATCCCGTTGGAGGATCTCACGCTTGACGCCCTGCTCGNNGGGGTTCGACAAGCCGACGAGGTAGCTTTTTACAGCCCCCCTTGACGTTTCAGGCGGCCTTGGTAAGGTTAAGGTGAACAGTTGAACTGTTCGACAAGATCATGGCCATAGTTACCGTCAAAAATAAATATCAGGTGGTGATCCCCCAGCATGTCCGAGACGAGATCGGTGTCTCGGTCGGCGACGTGTTCGAGGCGAAGGCCGAAAAAGGAAAAATCGTCTTCGAACCCAAGTCCCTCGTTGACCGGGGCATCGCCGAAAGCATGGCGGAATATAAGGCCGGCCAATCGTTTGGACCGTTCGCCACGCACAAGCAATTCTTGGCCGCGCTCCACAAAGAGGCGAAAAAGGTAAGCACGAAGAAACCGAAGCGCCGGCCTTGATGACGCTCGCCTTCTCGCCGCATTTTTCCCGCAGTTACCGGAAGGCTCCCGCAGCCGTTCAACAGGCGTTCAACAAACAGTCGGCACTCCTTCTTGGGGATCTCCGCCATCCCTCCCTTCGCGCCAAGAAGTACGGCGTCGCGGGCGACCTGTGGCAGGCACGCGTGAACGATACCTGGCGCTTCTATTTCACGATCGAGGGCGCTGTGTATCGCCTGCACGAAATCCAGAAGCACCCGAAGAAATAGGATTGAAAGCGTTCGTGGTACGCAACGGCTTTCAAGAAGAAAGAGACAGTCGGGTAGACATTTGACGAACGACATGAGAGCGCGGTCGGGGACGGGTTTATGTATACTAACAGGAAGGCCGGGACGGCACCATGGAAATCCCTGGCTATTGGAGCCATATCATGAAGTTGAGGCGAGACCGTCGAGGACAATCTGTCATCGAATTTACCTTCATGGCTCCGTGGCTGTTGTTTTTGTTCGTCGGCGTCTTTGACCTCGGATTCTTTTCGTAGGCGCTTATCGCAACACAGAACGCGGCCAGGGCTGCGGCAGTGCATAACTCGATTAGCCAAACTGCGGCGAAGGATCTCGATTTATCCGGATGCGGTATCGCACTTGCGGAGTTGAAGTCTACGTCCAACGCGAGAAGCCTGGGCAATTGTAACCAGGGAGCTATAGCGCCCAATCCTCAGGGGACCTCGGTGGTATTTTCCAAAATATTCCAGGTCGCGTCGGACTTTTGCCCCGGCACCGGTTCTTCCCAAACTTCCAACCCCAACTGTCCTTCAAACATTCCGGTCGACGCGGCACAGGTTATGGTGACCTATTACACCGCTTTCTTAATCCCGATCCCCGGATTGCTGCCGGGGCAGTTAAAAATCACGAGAACGGCGCTGATGCAGGTGAACCCATCCGCGGATTTCTGAGATGTCGAAACCCAAACGAAACCGGATAGGCAACGCGACCATAGAATTCACCCTGGTCGGAATCCCGCTTGTCTTTGTGCTCATCTCGACCATCGAGATGGCGCGTGGCATGTGGATTTACCATACTCTCGCTTACGCCATTAAAGGAGGCACCCGTTACGCGGTCGCACGAGGCCAAAATAATTCCGGCGTCAATCATTCCTCGTACCAAGGCGTATGCACCGCAATTCTCCAAGCCGGAGCAGGCCTACTGAAAGAAGATCTCATCCTAACCTTTCAATCCGCGACAACACAACCCACGACCATCACGGCAGCTTCATGTCTGTCCAACTCGAATCAATGGCCCCCAGGCGTCACGGCCGGGAAGATCGATGACCAGGCCGGACAGACGATATCGATAAGCGGATTCTATCCTTTCGTGTCGGCCATTTCGATGTTCTGGCCCGGCGCCGGTCCGGGAATGACGTTCCAGGGTCTCACGTGCAACGGCCCGTTAGCGGTCTGTCTTCCCGCAGCTTCACAAGACGTTATGCAGTTCTAATGGAACATATGATGAGATTGCGAGGCGGCCAGCGCGGACAAGCTCTTTTACTCGTCACACTCTCGCTTTTCGCGATGTGCGGATTGTTGGGGCTGGCCGTCGATCTAGGCTGGTCGTATTTTATTCAGAAGTCCGCGCAAAATGCAGCTGATTCGGCTGCGCTCTCTGCGGCATATCAGGCACTTTGTGGATCGCCAAGTTCGTGCAACTCTCCTCCTGCACCCGGAGAAACCGTCCCAATCACCTTAGGGAACGTGAACTCCCAGCAATCCAGTCCGTGCGTGTCAGGCAATTCGAATAATTTGAGCTATGGTTGCTTACTCGCCCAACAGAATGGCTTCATGCCCGGTGGCAACGGAGGGCGTCAGAATGTAACTATCACGGCGGACCTGGGACCGGTGACTCGATATCAAGACGGAACCACCGTGCCTACCTGCGCTCCCGGTTCCGGTGTCCTTGTCGGCTGCGTTGAATACAGGGTAACCGTCCGGGCTGTTGAAGCCATTCCCCAGTTATTTTCCGCAGTGCTCGGAAACACGACAGCGCTCCCGAGTGCCCGCGCGACGGCCGCCGTCGTGCAATCGCTCGTGAACGGCTCGCTCATCACCCTTAGCCGTGCCGACGTCATACCACCATCAGGAACTCCCACTCCGATCACTGCCCCGAACGGAATGGTAATATCGGGACCCTTGCCCACCCCGGTACCCGTGGTTAATGGCCCCGTCTACGTCCCGAGTTTCGTGTCCAACCCACGTACGGGCTCCACCAATACTTTCTCGATCTTGCCCGACGGCCCCCAGTTCCTCGACCCTCTGCGCGGCTACGGACAACCGCCTCTGCCGACCGCGACCCTCACGACGTACGCTGTGACGCAGGGTATTCTTGCCAGCTACATCTTCCCGGTCCAGGGACTCAACGTCGTCGGCCCCGCCCTTCCGTTGGCCTCGCCACTCGCGCCGCTGCCTTCAGGGATTTATTTCAGCGCGGTATGTGCAACGGGCTGCAGCAATAGCATCCCGAGTACCATCTCCCCTCAGGTTGGGGCGCTTAGCATTGGACCCGGTGGCATTGTGCCGTTTTTAAACGGCGCTTTCGGCAACTTCGTTTTTCTGGGTGGGTTGAACGTGCAAGGCCAGATGCAGATGGGTCCAGGTGAATATGTCATCGTCGGCGGTGCCGCCGGTTCCCTTCAAGTAACCGGAACCAATGCAGGCATCACGGCGACGAGTAGCGGCAACGCCGGCGAGATTATCATCCTAACCGGATCGAGTAGCGCCTTCACATTCAACAGCAATGGTACGGCGATCACCGGCAACGCAAATGGAGACCTTTATCCGGGCCTCATGACCCTATTGAACGGCTCTTCAACTCCCAATCTGGCTCTCATGGAACTGGCGAGCCTTAATGGTGCCCTCACATTCGGACCCGCCAACATACTGACCAGCTTCGGCATCGTGGATTCCGCAAACCCGACCGGCCTCAATCCGACGGCTCCGATTCTCCAGCCGTTGGGCCTCCAGCCGTTCGGTGGTGTCGTGCTTTGGCAGGATCAAGCCAACTCAACGATCGACTACACCACCCCAATAAACACACCCGCGTCTCTTCCGGGATGGGGCTACGTCGATATCTATAGCTGTGGCTCCAAGACGATGGCTACCCCGTGCACAAAGACCCTGGCAAACCCAAACTCGCCGGGATTGAATGTGCAAACTCCAAACACTCTTGGTTTGACTGGGACCATCTATCAGCCGCGCGGCGCGTGGATCAACGTCGGTCCCGGTATCCTTGACGGTTACTTGCAGGTCATCACCGGTTCCGTCACCAGCAGTGCAGGGGGCGGCTCCATAAACCTGAAGCCGCTCCCTGCCAATCTCGTCAATCTGAAACTTAGGCGCCGAATTGTTGCGCTCATCGAGTAAGAAATAAGCCGGGAGTTGCGTCTCACATCTTTCCACAACTATAAAAAGAGCCCTGCGGGTTATCATTAACCCCATGTCTCTCGAACCCGTCCCGATCGGAATTCAACACGACCCCGGCGCTCTCTTCTCGCAGGGAGAACTCGTGATCCCATCCGAAGCCAGGCGCAAACACATGGCCATCTTTGGGACAACCGGCGCCGGAAAAAGCACCCTCATGCGCAACATGATCGCAACGGACATTGCGAGCGGCATCGGATGCACGGTGGTAGATCCCCACGGCCAGCTCATCGAGGAGCTATTGGACAACCACATCCCGCGCTTCCGCACGGACGATGTAATTTACTTCAATCCAAAAGATCCCGCCCGCACGATTCCCCTCAACCTCCTCGATTCACCTGAGCGAGAGCTTGATGGCCTCGTCGTGGATAACGTCATCAGCATCTTCAAACAGTTATGGCCGGATGCTTTCGGCGTCGGCGCCCGAATGGAAGACATTTTCAGGAACAGCTTCTATGCCTTGATCGAACATCCCTCCCCTACCTCGCTTTGGAATCTTCCGCTCTTCCTAACGAACGACGCATATCGCGCTCTCATTTTGCGCAAGGTACGGAATCCCGCCGTCCGCGATTTCTTCGAAAACACTTACAACAAGTGGACAGCGTCATTTCGGGAAGAAGCGATTTCTCCTGTCCTCAACAAGTGCCGGCCATTTCTGACTGACCCGCGGATGCGGGCCGTGATCGGTCCCGCGCATTCTACCTTCCGTTTTCGCTCGATCATGGACGAACGGAAGATCCTCTTATGCGATCTCTCGAAAGGCGCGATTGGACAGGACAACGCGCGGCTCTTGGGATCGCTTATTGCAATGCAGGAAAAGCTCGCAGCCCTCTCCCGCTACGACGTACCAGAAGAAGATCGAGTTTCCCACGTGCTCTACGTGGAGGAAGCTCAGAACTTCATCGGCGACTTTGAATCGATTTTGTCCGAGACCCGTAAGTTCAATTTCCATTTAGTGCTCGCCACGCAGCTCATCGAGCAGTTGTCGAAACCGGCCGCCTCAGCCGTCTTCGCGAACTGCGCGACGTTGATCACCTTCCGCGTTTCAAGCACTGACGCGCAACGGCTTCATGATGAATTCGCTATGATCTCGTCTATCGCCGAGGCACTCCAGGATCTTCCCGATTACAAAGCGTACGTGCGCACCTTGGTACAGAACGATGACGGCGCCGGCCAACCCTCAGGTCCGCATCTCGTGAGCACCTATCCCCCGTTCTTGAGGACCATGGGGAACGCGGACCGCGAACGCGTGATCCGGACTAGTACTGAGCGCTGGACCAAGCCGAGGGCGGAGCTCGAAGCGAAACTTGTCCGGTTTCTCAAGAGGGAGTTCAAGGGAAGAGGAAAAGAAAAGACGGCCAGGTGAACTAGCCGTCGGAATCAGCTAACTTCTTTCTTCAAATTACTCAGCCTCGTCCTCTTTGGGCGGTACGAGTACGAGCTTATCGCCCGGTTGAATCGTGATCGGAACACCGACGTCGAGAACGACGTTGATGGTGCCACCATCGTTTTTCCACGCAGCACCCAGTCGATGCCAGACTCCATTCACCGGAAACGTAACGCGATAATCCGGCTTCCTATGCCTCTTGTCGGCCATAACACTACTCCTTTCATCACTTCTGCGCATCAGCATACGCCACCGGCTGAAATATGCAAGGGAAGAAGGAATCCTTGCAACTCATCTCTTGAAAGTTGATCAGGCTCCACGCCGTCCGCTAAGCTCACCACGTCCACTTGATAGATGATCTGTCGCAAACGATCCGCAATTCCTTGGGCCGCAACCTTTCCGGCCTCATCACCGTCGAGCATTACGATGACATGGCCGAAATGTTGCGCGAGAAGATTCTCCTGAGCTTTGCTCATTGTGGAACCCATGAGCGCGACGCACGGGAAACCCGCTTGCGTTACTTTCATGCAATCGAAGAAACCCTCAACGAGCACGACGGACAGATCATCCTTCACCCGATGCAGGTTAAAGAGTTCGAGCGACTTATGAAACCCCGCTGGAAATTTGTAGCGAGGTTCCGTTCCGTCGATCGCCCGGCCGGCGTAGGCAACGAGATCAGTATTCGCGTTATGAATCGGGATCACACATCTCCCTTCCATGCTTCCCTTTCCAGGAAACACTCCGACGCCGAATGTGCGTGCGATCTCATCGCTCAGTCCCCTCTCGTTCACATATGGATGTGTGCAGTCAATGTTTTGAAGTGTGAACGTAAGCGGTTTGTTTGAATCACTCTCCCCCACGTCCTCACTTTTAGTTTTTAAAACGAGTATCTCCTCCGGTTCCTTGCCTGTGGAAATATCCGCGCGAGGTTCCTTACCAACCGGCCGAGGGGCTCCACCCGCAGCCGGCACGAGAAACCACATTTGAAGTTTGATCGCCGCATCACGAACGGAACAGTTTTCCATCGCGGCGACAAAATCCAAAACATTGCCACCGACCCGTCCCCGCGACTTGATGCAAGATTGTGATTGGCACGCCCAGGCGCCACCCACACCTTTGGAGAGTGTAGCGGTAAAACTCTCGGCGCTCGTTTTCGAGTTGTGTGTTGGCAGCGGACACTTTCCCCGCAGGGTGTCCGGCCCAACCCGGCGGAGCCGGATACCGTAGTGGTCGATCGCCATTTGGAGCGAAACGGTCTTTTTGATTTCGTCGAAGCTTACCCAGTCCATTGATTTGATTCTCCTTTCCAGTACTGGGTAAACCCTATTCCGCTCCCCTTTTTCTGTCAAATTGACGGAGGGGAATCACCACGCATTCGCGTCAACTCCACCACGCTATGCAATCCTCCGGCCTCGCTTTATAAGCGGGCCTTAACGGAAACTGGCACATAATCAGCCGCACGCTTTGGCTCTACACGCTGCACGCCAAGGCTCTACGGTATGCATGCTTTGACGCTACGAACTGCACGCCATGACGCTACAGTCCGCACGCTTTGGCTCTACACGCTGCACGCCAAGGCTCTACGGTATGCATGCTTTGACGCTACAGAATAGCCCTAAGCGGCTTATAAATCAACAGTTTGTGGTTGCCTAACTCTTTAACTCTGTATAGACTTAATAACAACATCAACAGTAGAAGTTGTTGGTGCTGAAATATTTTCAAAAAAGAAATGGAGGTAACCAACCACGAAGTAGGCGAGAGTCATCTGCCCGCTACCAACTCGGCGTCAGAAGCGGCTGCCCTCGATATTATCCGGACGGAGACCGTACTCTCCAGGATGCCGGTACATAACCTTGCGAAGCGAGGGAATGTGAACATCCAAATCCTAAAGACGACCGCCGAGGGCAAGGTCGAGTTGAAGTGGATCGTCTCGTATAGCGACCGGTACGGTCAAGCCCGGCAGCTCGCCTACAAGCTCGACACGATCGTCATCAACCATCACATCGATGAGGAGGGGAGGCCACTTCCGAAAATGATCTGCTTAGGGAGCCTCCGCGATATCGCCGATCAGCTTGACCTCGGTGGCGACACAAACAAAGTCCGTCGCGCCCTCCGCCAAAACGCGAGCGCATTCATAACCGCGAAATTTGAGTATCGGGGAAATGATGGTGCCAAGAAAACACTTGAAGCGGATTTTACCCGGTACAGCGTCGTCTTCACTGGCGAGCAACTTCCGGATGGGAGGAGGGCCGACGCGGTGTACATCATTCTGAATGAGCCATACCGCGAGGTACTCAACAATGCACCGGTCCGGCCCCTCGACCGCGCGTACATGAAAAAGCTTCCGCCAGGCGCACAACGGTTTTACGAAATCATCAGCTACAAAATCTTTTCTGCCATCAAGAATGAATATCCGCACGCAAAGATACCGTATTCGGAGTACTGCACGTTTTCGGCGCAGATCCGGCACTATGAACGCCAGCCCGTGCAGGACCAGATGGCAAAAGTAATCCGCCCCCACAAACAATCGGGCTACATCACGGGGGTGCGATATGAACCGACGATTGATGTCGAGAATAAACCGGACTGGATTCTCTACCTCACACCCGGCCCGAAAGCGCACGCCGAATTCGCCCTCGCGCATGGACGCAAACCTCGCAAGTCGGTTGCAGCCGCCGGGACTGAAGTAGGGAACCAGCAATCGCACGGCCCACGGTCCGCGCCGCGCGAACACCCACGAAAACCTTTACCGACCTCCGCACAACCGACATTCGATCCCCAGCTCATCGCCGAGTTCACACTCCGCGGCATCACGGAACAGAAAGCCGTGGAGCTTCTCTCGAAACTACAGCCCGGCCAGGATATACTTGCGCAACTCGAAAGCGCGGAGCAAACAGTTCAGCAACTCCAAAACACTGCCAATCCAGTCCGGAACCCCGCCGGCTTCTATATCAGCCTCATCGAACGCAACACGCCCGTGCCTGACGGCTTCGAAACGAACGCCAAGCGTAAGGCGCGCGAGGACAAGGAACGAAAGGAACGGGAACGACGCGCAGCCGAAGACGCCCGCGAAGAGATCGAATGGGAATATAACAGGTACTGCGCCGCAGAGGTTGATCGCTACATCCAAGCGAACCCCGCCGAGTTTGAGTCTCTCAAGAATGCAAAGGCGGCCGAGGATCGTACGATGCGCCCGACCTCATGGCCTGGACTTACCGAAACCACCGCTAGAATTGCCGCGAGAAGCGCCATCCAACAGAAGCTGTCCCTCCTTACCTTCGAGGAATTCGTGAACCACCAAAAACAAGGAGCTAATTTTTCTTTGAAACCAGTTGCGGTCTCCCCGGACTTTGATTCACCCCCCGCAGATTTGCAACCTGAACTCTTAAATCCAGACTCGGCATCCGAGTTACTGATGGAGACTGAGCTCGCAATCGAGAAGGTACCTCACGGCACCGAAGAGGCAAAAGACACGGCGCCGGAGCCGATGACCGTCGCGCCAGCACCCGACGAAATATTTATTGACCAGGCTGGCCCAGCGACCATCGGAGATGCACCCGCCGCCACCGTGGACAGGGGAGAAGTGATCCACCTTTCGCCAGAGTCGGCAACCTCGCCAGCTCTGGAACCCATAATCGAACTGGCCGCCGAACCGATGGAAGTAGAACCTGGGAGCGACGCGACCGGGACGCGCCTGGTGTGACGGCCAACAGACTCTTTCAAAGAGGCGACTTGCCCGAACGGAAGAATCCTTTATAGTTATTCCAACCCCACGCGGGCACCACCCAAGGTCCATGCCAGACACCTCATCCGATCCCTTCAATCCGATCCCGTCGAATGCAAACGACGAGATGAACAAACTGAGGGAATCGATACCGACGAAGGACCGGTGTTCGAGCTGCGATGGGTTCGGTATGATCATGGACCGGTTTCTGCGGACCTATCGCATCTGCCAGCAATGCGGCGGGACCGGAAGAAATAATCCGGCGGACGACAAGTCCCGCCCGTAAAGAAAAACGATTTTCACACCACCACCCTCTCAACCTCTGTATCCATGCTGAACTCATTTACGAAGCAACGGCCGTTAATATTCTCTACCCTCCTCGGGATCATTGGAATCGCCTTTGGAGCACATATCGTGTTCGCCGCACCCTTGAACTTCGCGACGGCAGAATCGATCTCGATAGTCTCGCCGGCCACCACCCTCACGATCGCGACTGGTTCAGCGGCCGACGTGCTGCAAGTGAACGCGACGAGCGTCGCGGTAACGCTCTCATCATCAACGGGCGGCACCTTCACCCTTATCTCGCCATCGTATGATTTATCGGTCGCAACATCGAGCGGCGGCGGCACCGTGGCGACCTCTTGCAGCACGCAAGGCGTCGTGAGCACGACGATCTCGCAATCGACCGGATCAACGGTCTACACGATCACGCCGGGTGGAACAACCTGCTCAGGGAGCGTTGGCCTGCCCGTCATTAACTCCTTTTCGGCAAATCCATCCTCCATCACCGCGGGGCAATCGTCGCTTCTTTCCTGGACCGTGACGAACGCTTCCACAACGTCGCTCGATAACGGCATTGGGACCGTGACGAATGAAACTTCCACATCAGCGAGCCCATCACGGTTGGTCGTCCGGGTATCCTGTAAACCTGGTCAGGTGCGAGCGCGAGAATCGTTTGCCAGTCCTGAATCCAGGTAGCCAGCGTGTGGCCCAGGGTCTTCAGCGCTCGCACGGAAAATACATCGCATGCAGCTGGAACGATCAGGTAATCGCAGTCGAGTAAGATACTCCGGTTCAGGGGGCCGATATTTGGGCCGGAATCGAAAAATACGAAATCGACGTCGAGGGCTTCCGCAACATCGTTGACCACCGCGCTGAGCGCCGCCGTTCCCCTAAAACCCTTGACCTTTCGCTGTAAGCAGTCTGCCCACAGCTGGTTAAGTTCTGATTCGAAATCGCTCAGGCGGATGTCGCCGGGAAGTAAGTGCAGATTCGGTACGCTCAATTCCTTAGAGGGAATGAGTTTAATGTCACCCTCTGCCTCCACGATTGGCTTTACCGCTGACCACAGTGTTTCTCCATTAGGACCGTCAGATTGATCAAGAAGATTGTCGACCACCTTGTCTTCGAGAAGGTAGGATGTGAGGTTGCATTGCGGGTCTGAATCAACCAGAAGCACACCTTTTCCAAGGGAGCCCAGCGCAGCCGCGACATTCAAGGTGAGCGTTGTTTTGCCTACGCCGCCCTTATGGTTGAAAATCGCGATTCGTTTCGCGCGATGACGGCGCCGAAGTGGAGAGGATGCCATCTAATAAGATCTCCGCCGATGACTCAAGGCTTCGCTTTTGCGCCCCTCTTTGATTTCCAACGACGCGCGGGCGCCATGGTGTCCTTCGCAGCTTCATAGTTCGGAAGCGCCTGAACGTAGCGTTCTCCTGCCGCGCTGATCTGCTTCGTTCCTTTCCCTGCGGGCGCCAGGTAGCCGTACTGTGACGCATTGTTTACGGCCACCGTTGCGTTCGCAAGCTTTCGCTGCGCTGCCTCAGTGTTGATCTTGCTGATATCGAGTGTTGTGAATTCTGGTGTATCTCGATAATGAGTCAGGTAGAATGCTAAGCAGGCAACACGTTCAACGTCCGTTCGAGGTTGTTTTTCGTTCAGGAATTGCTTCGGCGTCTGTGCTCGATCAGCAGAGAAGTTCGACTCGATGGCGGGCGAACGAGGTACCTCGTTCTCACTAAACGATCTCCCATCACCTGGGTTCGACGCTGACAGAGGCGTTGCTTCCAACTGAAAGAACGTTCCTATTGTTCGGTATATCCGCTTACGCACATCAGGTTCCAGCTTCTTCATGGACGAGATAATCTGACTGAGAACTTCGGCGTCGTCCGTCAGCGGCTCATTGGGCACTGTGCACCTCCACATTTCAAGGAGAACCCTCAATTGTATGTCTTGCGACGCGATGAGATCAATTATTCATGTGAGGGGCTCCATTGGAAATGCCAGAGACGGGTGCCTCTTTTGCCCCTTTCACGGTGCTCACCTTTCCCGAAAATCGACGAATGCGTTGGCTGCGACACGTCCTTCAAATTCTAAATTGTTCTAGATCACAATCCGCTCCACCTCATCGAGCGTGATTTCGTCGTCCGTCCGGTCGTAGAGCTTCGTCGTCCGCGGCGATTCGTGCGCAGCGATCGCCTGGGCGTTCTCGATCGTGCCACCGTTCTCCAGATAGGCAGTGATCCCGGTCGCCCGGAACGTGTGGCAACAGGTGGAGGAGGGGAGTCCGTCAGCAAGCCGCAGCGAAATGGGTGCACTGGTTTCGAAAGGACGGTAGAGGGCAACTCCGGCGAGTCCAATTCCTGCGCCCCAACCGGTTACTGATCGAATCGGCTCGGCTCGAATCTCAAATCGGTCCATGCTGTGGAAGGTGTCCACATCCGGACCGGAGGCGGGTGGAGGCGCTCCGGGCACTGTTCAAGCGAATGGTGCAGTTGGCCGCTGCGTTCGAATTCACGGTGCTGCCGGTCATAGAAGGAGCCATACCGCAAGGAAATCGGGTGAATACGAGGTTCGAGGCCAAAGAGGTAGACCCCGTCAATACCAAGCCCGCCTGCCGAGGTCTCATATTTTGAGAACGCAACCTCGTTATCGCTTACCGTGATATTCAGGACTGGGGTTTCATACCCATTCACAATCCGGTTTCCCTCTGATCGCGGAAAGACGAGGTAATAGTCGGGGTTGCCATCAGGGCAGCTCGTACACTTATGCCGTGTTCCCTGCGTTTGGGGCGACGCGGCAAATGGCTTGCTTTCATCGATGAGAGCCGCACTTCCGCTGTCATATTCGTTGTTGAATCCGCCGGCAATGAGGTACGTCGCACGAGACGTACGAATCTCGCCGAGCGACCGGATCGTTCCCGTATTCACGTACCGAACGATCCCGTGGCCGTTCGTCGGATCGAGCTCGGCGACGAACGAGTTCCCCCATTCGTTATGGGCGAGTGCGGCATAGATAACTTTCTTAGTTCCCCGGCTTGAGACGATCAGGTCGAGAACCAGCCACGGCCCATGAAGCTCATGAGTTCCGAATTGAAAGGTCTCGCGCGGAGTATATGACCACAGCAATTTTCCTCGACTTGAAAAGCAACCGATCTGAAACTCAGTGCCGTCCCTCTGGTTGGGGCCAAGGGCATACGGTACGATGGCGATAACCTCGCGATCGCCGTCGCCCATAAGGTCCGCCACCCAGGTAAATTGCGTCGGCGGACTCATCAGGACGGGATTGAGCTTCCTCTCGAAGGCGTGCGTCCAGAGCTTATGGCCATCGCTGTCGAGCGCTATCAAGGATTGGCCACTCAGTCTGGCATCTGCCGGAGGATGGCCGTACCGCGGAAGCTTAAGGATGATAAGGGCAATGGATAGAACGAGAACCCCCGCGCCGATGCCCGTGGCCACAAACCATTTTGTGAACCGCCGCCGCGTGGGAAGCACGATTTGGGCAGGCGAGACCTCGGCCCGATCTTTAAGCCAGTGGCTAATCTCCGCACGCGAAGCATAGACACGGCTTCGCTTCGTGCCTGGAATCCGGTGAACCGGCATTCCCGACCTTTCCCAACGCATGACCGTGCGCTCGTCATGCCCCAGGAACACAGCAATCTCTTTCCAGGACTGGAGCCGGTCTCCTTGGTCCACTCCCGATAAGGGAGGGTCGGAAGCACCAGGCGTCAGAGTACCACTGGTACCGCGACGAGTACGTTTTCCAGCGCTTTCAGTCTCCATGTCGGTTCCTGTCACATCCTGACACTTGCCAAGTTTATTGAAATCGGCGACAAAGGACAAGTCCACACGGAATCTTTCGAGATTTTCGATGTTTCAGCATTCGCTCGCCATCGCATCCGCTAAAGAGATCTCCTGTCCCATAAATCAGCGCCTACCCAGACCCATGCGTTCCGTCAGCTTCCACACGGTTCCGTCATCCATTATCCGTTCGGCCCTCGGCATGTTGGTCCCAATGTCTATCGCGGATCGGAAGTCAAAGCTCGAATGCGTCTGCCCAATGATCGCAAGGAGGAACATGTCCGTCGTAAAGACACGGCATTTGTTGAGAACGGAGATTCGACCTTGAAATACGCTGTGAAGCTCTTGAAAGAGTTGGTCGTTGTTTTCATTCTATTCACCGTTTCCGGGATGATGTACGGACAAGTGCGAAGGCCACTCACGTCCGATGATTTGATCAAGATGACGAAGGCCTTTGATGAGCAGACTGTGATCACCGCAATTGCCGCGAATGGAGTCTCCTTGGATACCTCCGTCCAAGGGCTCATGATGCTGAAATCAGCCGGCGTTAGTGAAAAGGTCATCAACGCCGCGCTTTCAGCCGCAGTGCTAAAGTCGCTACCGAACACCACTGAGCAAGACAAGGGAATTCCTGATGAGATCGGGGCCTACGTCATTCTAAAGGACGTCCTAACACCTCTCCCAGTGGAGGTCGTTAACTTTAAAACCTCGGGGTTGATTGGTGCTGTGTTCACCTATGGGATAAAGAAGGCAAAGTATGAGGGCACGGTTCCTGGCAAGAAGAGTTCAACGCAATTAACCACGCCCGTTGCGCTTGTGCTCCGGTGTGCTGACGGCACTGCTCCCACCGAATACCAACTTGTCCCTCTTAATATCAAAAGCGACAGTCGAGAATTCACCGAGGCCAAGGTCGGCTGGACAGGGGCAAAAGCGGGGGTGAACGACAACGCCATTTCGATGAAGTTCGACAAACTTAGTCGGAACACTTACAAGACGACCCTCCCAGATTTGAAAAGGGGCGAATATGGCATTTTAGCACCCGGCGCTCTCGCCTCGGCAAACGGCGCCTCATCCGGCAAGTTGTACACGTTTGGTGTCATTGAGTGAAGTACGAACTGGCACGAAGCCAGCGAACGTAATTTTGGAGATCAGACGACAAGTTTAGGCGCTTCTCGCCTAACAGCGATGGCACATAAACAATCATCGGCACGGTGGTTAGGAAGTGAGAGCATGGCTATAACTTGCCTGGCCCTGGTGAGGGTGTACTCCGGAATCAGGATGGCATCGAATTGGCGAAAGCCGGTATTGACGAAGCGACCATCCTCGCGAAGATTTCGAGTTTGAGATGCCAATTCCGCACTTCGACAGACGCCCTCATCCAGTTGAAGCAAAGCGGTATGAGCGCGGCTGCATTGAAGGCAGTCGTCGCCGCAGGGAAGGATGAAAAGCGACAGGGAGAGGAGCCCTTTACCATGCGCCTCCGATCACGCCTTGGCTCGGAGATATACGTAGCAATGCTCGTTGGTATCTTCATAGCCCCGTCCATGGCGGCACAATGCGCCTTTCTGGTGTCCCCTACTGGTCAACATAAGCCGGGTGACTTATATACCGGGATGCTGGCGCGCGTTTTGCGGGGTGATATGACCGTGGATTTCGGCGCATTTCGGATGGCCGGAGCGCAGATTTCCGGGCGCTCCACCAGTGCAATCGAATCTCAAGATCATAAGACGTTCAGTATGCGCCTGGCCGATTCCGATTATCAGGGCGCGCTCGACTGCGCAAACCGATCCCTGGAGCGGAACTATGCGAGCCTGATTGGACACTTCGACGCGATGGTTGCCTCTCAAGCGCTTCACAGGACCGATGAGGCGGCCGCTCACGAGAGAGTGCTAAATGCCCTGGTCGATTCGATCCAGCGTTCCGGTGACGGTGCCGGGCCGGAAACAGCATGGCACGTCGTCTCGATCCCCGAGGAGCATCTCTTTCTCGGCCGCGCGCTTGGCACCACGGAGAAAGGTTTCCTGGCTAGCGCGTTCGCAGGCCAAACAAAAACCTTTGTGGTCCAGGGTGGTCATGCGTATGACCGGCTGGAAGTCCCGGACGCTCAAGCCAACCAGACGCACTACGTCTGGTTCAATCGGGATATTGAGGCCGGTCCGAATCCGGCACAGATGGAACTGAGGTCGGATTCCGTCGATCTCCTTGCTGGTCGGCTCGCCATTCGCGTGCCGACTGAAGCTAAGATCGAGGCCCGGCGTGCAAGTATTATGGCGGCGGCGGAATCGGTGGAGCAGGAATCTCGCATTGTCCTCGACTATGGTTCGCAAAAGATGGTGCTTATGGTCTCAGAGACATTCAATCGCGCTACGTCCGATTTTCAAGTGGCAGTGCAAACGAAAATGGCTCCGGTTTCGAACAGGATTGCGGCCTGGGATCTCCAAAGCCCGCTGCGAGGTGTAGCCTACTGGCCGAACACAAGCTCCTGGACGGCCGAAGCCAATCTCGTAATGGGCTTATATGTGCTTCGTCCCGACCAAACCGTACAACATCTCGCCTTCTACCTCAATCCGGCGGCAGCCGAGGATTTGGCGGTCTGGGAGAATCTGGCTCGCAAGATTGCCGCAAGTGTGACCGATGGACGCGAGCATCTCACGACTCAAGCGGGCGAGCGCGCTATCGCCGGGTTCGTGGCCGCCGTGCCGGATGGGTATGTGACAACAACGCAACGAGGCCCAGACTTTTCTGTGTATCACCTCCACAAGATCACGGAATTCGGCGATCCGGCGTCTACTTTGAACATCTACACCGGAAACCATCCTCATGGTCTGTCGAACGGGCAGCAACCAAAGACGAGCCGCACGACGTTACTAGGGGTGCCTGCGGAATGGCACGAGACGACCCGCAAAGAGAATTCGGAAACCGTGATTTCCAACGAAGCCATTTTGCTAATTCACGGTGGTTCGCCTGCCTTGTACGCCCACATATTCCTGACATCGGGGAATTCGGCGCAGATGGACGAACTCAAACGAATCGCTGCGTCGCTGAGATCGGCAGCCGGAACGCCTGTCGCGAGAACGCAGGCCCGGTCTTGGCGAATCGCGCGCCTCACTTTTGACGGGCCAATCAAAGCTCGTCCCGTCCTGATGAATTGGAGCCTGCCGCCAAGCGCTCTCGCAAACGCTACGATCTCACTCAGTCTGACGGTGGACAAATTCGGCAACGCCGATGTCTCCTTTGATAGTCCGTCGAAACCGATATTTTTCGACCAACTTCGGGCGGCCATCCGCACGTGGAAGTTTCGTATCCCGGATGACCCAAATGCCCATCCTCCGTTCGTTGGGGCCCTGGAGCTGACCTCGGCCTCACCATCATTACCGCCGCCTTCTCGACCGCCGCCAAAAAGGCCGGTCCCGGTCTTTTAGCGGAAATATGGGGGCCGCGAGCGCCAAGGAACCTGATGAACATCGATTGTTGTCGCAACGGACTTTTTTCATATAAGGAGCGCCCATGAGGTGGAGAGGAGACCTTATCTTTCACACCAACAACCGTTCTTATCATCTTTTGCTAGGTTTGAGTTTTCTTCTGGGGATTCCAAGTTTCTCCGCTGGACAGAATCCGCCGAGCCGCCCAATCTTGTTTGTGCATGGGTTTTGCGCGAGTGCTGATAGTTGGGAGTCTTTCAGAGATTCCCTTTTCAACGATCTGCATGCTCACGTTCCGACCTTATACCCACAGCCAACAAATGCGGATTCGCAGAATCCAAGTGGGAACTACGATGTTTATTACGATAGCAAGGCTGATACGACAACCTTTATCCAGAACGGACATTTCTTTGAGGCATCCTCAGTACCGTCAAATACTCGGTTTTTTTCAATTGGCTTTTATGATCCATACGGCGGCCAATTCGACCCGGCTCACGTTGTGCAAATATCCGTATTGAATCAAGCCGATCAGCTCGCCCATGTTATCGCCGAGATCGCGAAAATCACCCGCGTCGAGGATGTGATTGTGATCGCTCACAGTCTCGGCGGCCTGGTGACCAGAGCGTATCTGGAGAACTTGGCATCGCATGGAAACTGTTCAACGTATTCCGGTGGAGCAAATGGTGCCCCCGACTACGGTAATGGGACCTGTGTCCCCGGACAAACGCCTTACCAAGCTAACGTAGCAGAGCTCATCGCTCTCGACACACCGAATGCTGGCACGAATCTGGTACAGTCGTTTCTCGACGGTTTGTATCCCGGCTGCATTGATATTCCTTCAACGGCTAGAGCGGAGATGGTCCCAAATAGTCGCCTGCTTCAGACGCTCAACTATTACGAAACCGATATTGTGAAAGCGGCGCCGATCCCGTCGAAGATAACCGTTCAGTCGATCGAGAGTTTCTATTCTGACAACAATGCCCTGTTGACACTCTTGGGATGGGCGGTCGGGAGCCAAAACGATACCGTGGTCGGCTTTGAGAGTCAATCTATGGAATTGAGCCTCAATCCGTTATTCAAGAGTGGGGCCCAATTTGCCGATTGGGGAAACTCATATACGGTTGAAAATATCAGCGGGCAGCCGCCCTGTCAGCAAAATATCCTTAACCTAGGTGCAGTTCCAGTTTTGCACTACATCGAATGTGTAGGTCAGCAGCCGCAAACTCAGAGCCTTGTGTCGAGTTTGGTCAAGTCCGTCGTATCAACACAGAATTCTGTCGTATCTATTAGCCCCGGCGGCGTGCTGAACGATGCCAGCTATAAGATCGGTGCTCCAGTCGCACCAGGCACAATCGTGGCAGTCTACGGCAACTTCTTACTTAGCTCACCAGCGACTACGCAGAATGTGCCGTGGCCAACCAGCCTCGACGGTGTCTCGCTGCAATTTGGCAACGGGACAAGTTCACCGTTGAACTACGTTTCAGCCGGGCAGGTTAACCTGCAAGTGCCTTGGGAACTGGAGGGGCAATCGACAACGTCGTTGACCGCCACCGTGAATGGTCAAAGCAGTCCCGCGCAGAGCGTGAACCTGGCACAATACTCGCCCGGCATTTTCACCACCAACGGACAGGGGTCGGGGCAGGGCGCCGTTCTGGATACGTCTTATCGTCTCCTGGATTCATCTAATCCAGCCACTGCGGGCAGCGCCGTAGCACTGATATTCTGCACAGGTCTCGGCCCTGTCACCAATCAGCCGAAGAGCGGAGCCGCCTCGCCCAGCAATCCGCTGGCAAAGACGATTGCAACACCAACTGTGACTGTCGCCGGCTTCCCTGCTCAAGTTCTTTTCTCCGGTCTGGCGCCGGGTTTGGTGGGAGAGTATCAGGTGAACATACTCGTACCGGCGGGCGCGCCGACGGGAAATGCAGTGCCCGTGGTCATTTTGATCGGCGGCGTGGCCTCCAACACAGTCACCATGGCGGTGGCTCAGCCGTCCACTCAGAATCCATCGCCGACAATCACGCACCTCTCGCCCTCCGCCGTGCCCGCCGGGTCAGCATCTACTACGCTAACGATTGAGGGAAGTGGCTTCATCTCATCGTCACAGATCACACTCGGTGCTTTCTATCACCCAGCCAAGGCAGTTAACTCGACGCAGCTGCAGATTACGCTAACGCCCGCCGATCTGGGCACGATCGGGAATTTCGGAGTTCAAGTTATCAACCCACCGCCTGGCGGCGGCTCGTCCAACGTTGTTAACTTTACCGTCAGTTCGACCGGGGTTGTGATAATTCACCCAACGTCAGTCGTGATTCCAGAGGGAGGAGTCCAGAACTTTTCGGGAAGCGTTCCAGGTGTGCTGGGCGGGGGAAGAGTCACGTGGAGCGTCCAGGAGGGCTCCGTCGGCGGGATGATCGGGAGCGACGGTACTTACGTAGCGCCTGGTCAAACCGGTACTTTTCACGTGGTCGCCACGAACGCTGAGAATCCATCGCAGAGCGCAGTCGCGACCGTTAGAGTGACTCCCACTAGTTCATTCTCGGTCATCAGCTCTTTTCCAACCATGAATTCCGGTGGCGGCTACCCTAGCGCCTCCCTAATACAGCCTCGGAATTCCCCGTATTTCTACGGCACGATGGAGCTTGGACCAGGTGGCTTTGGGGGAGCCGTCTTTGAGATGGACAATCTAGGGAACACGGCCGTGCTCGGCAATGTTAACACCCAAAACATCACCCAACCCCCTAATATTTCGAGCTCCGCTGACAGCCCTGGCCTCGTCCCATCGCTAGTTCAAGCTAGCGATGGTAACCTGTACGGGACAGATGCACAGGGCGGCTCGATGAGCATCGGGTCCGTGTTCAAGGTCGACAGTTCCGGCAACATCACAACGATTTATTCATTCGCCGTGGGCTTCAATGGCGCGCAGGGTGATGGACCTGCGGCGCCGTTGATCCAAGGTGCCGATGGCTATCTGTACGGCACAACTTACTATGGTGGAAACACTTCGCCTTGCTTAGACTCGTCTTCCGGCTGCGGAACGGTATTCAAAGTGGACACTTCCGGCAACTTTACATTGCTACACGCCTTCTCTGGCCCTGATGGGGCACATCCCGCAGCACCGTTGATTCAAGCGGCCGATGGCTACTTCTATGGGACGACAGCTTATGGCGGAACCGTCGGTTACGGAACGATATTTAGAATGGACACGTCGGGAAACGTCACCGTTCTTCATTCGTTTCCGGCCATCGGGATGCCCCTTGCCGGATTGCTCCAAGCCAGCGACGGCTATCTCTACGGAACAGCTAGCGGTGGAGGTCTAAGCCCTGGCCTTGTGTTTCGCATCGACAAGGCAGGGAATTTCGCCGTTGTCTACAACTTCTCTGGTACCGATGGGAGCTTCCCAGCCGCGCCCTTATTTCAAGCCAGTGATGGGCACCTCTACGGTACGACCTGGGGCGGAGGCAATCTCACGTGCGGTCCTAATGAAGCAATAAGCGGCTACCCATATTTTCCGGTCGGAGGATGTGGAACGGTCTTCAAGATGGATTTGTCTGGTGATCTGACTGTTGTGCACGCGTTCAGTGGCACCGATGGTATTGGCCCAGTCGCGGGTTTAATTCAAGGACCGGATGGCCTGCTTTACGGGACGACTTTCTACGGAGGTCCTGGAATATTCTTCGGCGAGGTCTATCAACTGGCGCTGCCACCGCCATAACAGATAATTCGTCAGGAGCGACCGGTGCCCATTTTGGCGGCCTATGAAAAAGGGAGCGCGCCCGCCGATTGCTCTGCTTGCCTCCTCCCGGCATCCGCCTGGCAGGATCGGTCGGACGATAGTGCTTGCTCTTCTTCCATTGGACTGATGAATTGTCACGAACACAATCCGGCTCATAGCAATGTGGAATAACTTAGGTAACTCAATAACGGCTAGCAGTACAATCCACCCTCACCATCAACGGCGGCGCTCAAATCACAATCCTCTCCACCTCATCCAGCGTGATCTCGTCGCCCGTGCGATCGTAGAGCTTCGTCGTCCGGGGCGATTCGTGCGCGGCGATCGCCTGGGCGTTCTCGATCGTGCCGCCGTTTTCGAGATACGCCGTGATCCCAGTTGCCCGGAACGTGTGGCAGCAGGTGGAGGAGGGGAGTCCGGCAGCAACCTCCGCAGGAACAGGCCGAACTAGTTCGAAAAAAGTATGGGGAACGGCTAAGTCCGGGACTACTTCAATCCCAACCGGCCACTCGGCTACTGATCAAATCTGCCTCGCCCGAAACTCAATTCCGTCCACCCTCCTGACGGAGTCCACATCCGGACGGGGGACGGATGCACCCGTTCGGGGCACTGTTCGAGCGTGTGGCGCAATTCATGGCTCCGTTCTAGCTCACGGTGCTGGAGCTCGTAGTTGGAGCCGTACCGCAAGGAGATTGGGTGGATGCTCGGTTCAAGGCCAACGAGATAAATTGCATCCATATAGGGTCCTTTGGATTCGAACTTCGAAAACTCAACTTCAGTGCCCACAACTCCGATGGTTTCAATCGCGTTCATATAGTCCTTCAGGAGGCGGTTTCCCTCTGACCGCGGGAAGACGAAGTAGTAGTCCGGCGAACCTTCCGGGCAGCTTGTGCATTTGTGTCGCGTACCATCTGTCTGGGGCGACGCCGCAAATGGTCGCCGTTCATCAATGAGCGCGGCACTTCCTCCATCGTGCTCATTGTTGAACCCACCCGCGATGAGGTACGTCGCGCGGGACGTCCGGACCTCCGCCAGCGAATAGGTGTCGCCCGTATTTACGTACCGTACCTTACCGCGGCCCGTGGTCGGATCGAGCTCGGCAACGAATGAATTACCCCAGAGATGATGGGAGAAAGCGACATAGATCGATTTCTTCGATCCCAGACGCGAAACGATCAAATCAAGTACATGCCACGGCCCATGGACATCGTGCGTTCCAAATTGAAAGGCCTCATGCGGTGCATACGTCCAAAGGAGTTTACCCCGGCTCGAAAAGCAATCAATCTCAAACTCAGCCCCGTCCTTTTCGTTGGGACCTACGGCATACGGTACGATCGCGATAACCTGACGATCACCATCACCCAAAAGGTCCGCTGTGCGAGCCCATGGTGTGCGGTATGGCGCGAGGACCATGGGGTCAAGTCTCCGGTGGAACTCATACGTCCAGAGGGTCTTGCCATCGGCAGCTTGAGCCATCAATGCGTCTCCGATGAATGTCGCCTTTACCGGAAGACCCGCGTGCAACGAACGCGCTAGGACGAAGACGATCACGGCGAAGGCCAACACCGCGATCACGCTGCCGGCGATTGCGTACAGATTCAGTGACGCTGTCTTGGCTGGCGTCGTAATTTGGGCAGGGGAGTCTTCTCGCCGTGCGGCAAGCCATTCCGTGAGTTCCGCCCGCGACCCGCAAACCCGCGCGCGTTTTGCTCCTGGTGTGCGATGCACGGGCATTCCCTGATCCTTTGCCCATCGCATCGCTGTGCGTTCGTCTCGTTTAATGAACCCGGCGATTTCCTTCCAGGATTCTAACCGGTCTCCCTCGCCGGGTGCGAGCGGTCGAGGGGCTGAACGTTCCGGACTGGATAGAGTACCACTGGTACCTCGCGCAACAGGTTTTTCAGCTCCTTCTCGCTTCATGTCGGCTAATGTCGCATCCTGACACTTGCCAAGTTTATTGAAATCGTCGACAAAGGACAAGTCCGTACAGATCTACCGGAGTTTTCAGATGATTCTTCGTCTATTTAGACTGGAGTTCGCGACCAGGAAGAGGTTTTCCCTCCCCGGCTCCCGGCACCTCCACCGCCACCAGTTCGCAGGGCTACCGCGCTTTCAGTTATCCACTTTACGCTTCATCCTGGGTCTGTTAGCGTTAGGAGTAGCTGCAACGCCGGTTCCCGCCGAGACAATCGGCTTCGAAGGATTCTCGGACAGCACAATCCTCACCACCCAGTATCCGGGGCTCACGTTTACCAACGCCATCATCCTTACGTCCGGCATATCCCTTAACGAATTCAACTTTCCTGCGCACTCGGGAGTGAACGTGGTCTCGGATAACAACGGGCCGATGATGATCGATTTCAGCGCACCGATAACGAGCTTCAGCGGATACTTTACCTACCTGGAACCGCTCACTCTCGATGGCTTCAATGCATCGGATACGGAGGTTGCATCCGCCGCGTCCGCGTTCTCGAATAACCTGGCGTGCCTGGCCGGACCACCCTGCCCAGGAGATCCAGGAAGCAGCCCGAACGAATTCATCGAACTGGGCTTTGCCGGCGGCATTTCGAGCGTGACGATAACGGGCGACCCCCTTGGTGGATCTTTCACGATGGATGACATGACGTACAATTCGGCGGTGCCCGAGCCCGGCTCATTTCCTTCGGTGATCACCGCATCGGCAACGTTGCTTATAATCGGCCGTCGTAAACAAAAACTGTGAAACCAACCATTCTCATCTTAGGTGCAATCGTCATCGCTCTACTCGCCTTCGGTGGTGTTTGGCTTTATGCACAGCAAGCGCCGGTTCCCGCAGCACTCGCGCCGAGAACCCAGGCACCAGCCGAAGCAGGAACCTCCACCTTCAGCCAAGTTGTTTCAAGCAATGTATCTACCGCCGCGATCACTACGCCAACGGTCGGAACCCCGACCCTTAGCCCAAGCATGATCATAGTGAACACTTCAACGCCGGTTACGATAACCGTTCAAATTACCGGCGTAACACCCATTCCTGGAAGCGTAAACCTTCTGCTTATCAGCGCAACCGGCACACAACCAACGATTCTGGGCGTAATGCAGAGCAGCGGCAACGGCTCGTATAGTCTTCAGTATTTGTTCAACCCGAGTAGTACGGATGAAATCCAGTTACAAGTGTCAGCGGCATTTCAAGGACAGTTACGGCGGACCCTCTCAAACATTTTCAGTCTGAATGTCTGGCGGCGTTTCGCCGACCCGGTGACCGGTGTTGCAATCTCCCTCCCTCAATTCGCAAAGACTGAAACGCTATCTTCGACACCGGCGACATCGGAGACCGGTGCGACGCTTCAACTCAACGTCGTCGACCCAGTCGATAGTGGATATATCATTCCGTTAATTACTTTTATTGTTCAAACTAATTCCAAGAACCTCTCTCTGCAAGAGTGGTTTGAGAACAACGTCGACTATGAAAGCTTACTACTCAACGCGGGTGATATACACTCGGCAACGCTCTCAAACGGAGCGCTCTTGCTCACCCTTCAGGGACCATTCCCTCAGGCGTTTCTAAACCAAATTGGTGGCCCTGTTGCCAGTGTTTACGTCATGTCCCCAGACCAGAGTGAAATTATCACCGTTCTAACCCCCGAAGATCCTGCTCTTGTGGATATCGGCATTTCGCCGTCTAGCCTCAATGCAATGCTTCCGGCAATTCTGAGTACTCTTACCACTCCGTAGGGATCGAAAGGACCGCATCATCGTGGCTAAATCGAAACGCACTATCCAGTTGGGTCTACTTGTATGTGCACTGGCTTCGGTTGTGTCATCTCAATACCTTTGCACAAATACAACAACACCATTGGCCGTGTGGGAAGACGTTCCTGCATTTTCGAACGATCCGGACCAAACGACGGCAACAAGCTGCAATTCCGTACCGGGGACTTTTGGATTTCAATACGAATGCGTTGAGTATGTTGATCGTTTCTTTAAACAATTGGTTCGATCGAGTGCCTCGGCGTATTTCCAAAGTAGCGCTCTACCCGGCACGCAGAATTCGAAAGGCTTCGTCCAGTTTCCTAACGGTGGTAGCACGGCACCCGAAGTTGATGACGTGTTGGTATTTGACGAGATCATCGACGGGGTGCATGGTTATGGCCATGTCGCAGTCATAACGTCAGTGGCTCCGGATCACGTATGCATAATCGAGCAAAACGGCGTTGCACCACATGGTGTTGCCGCATTGCCCTTGGCAACGTTGAACGGTGCCTATCAGATCACCTGGACAAGCACGTTTCCCGTGTCGGGTTGGGTCCGAGCACCGCTCAGAATAATCGCGACACTGGATGGTGCCGCGTGGCCAGGAGTTGCCGCAAGTGTGAGCGTTACTAGCCTTGCCGGAACGGTTATGTGTCCGAGTACGGGGCATGCGGGCGGTGTAACCTACTCAATAAACGCCCCCTCCGGTGCCCACAATCTGCCAAACGGAACGAAGGTGCCCGATCGCACAATAAACTATACTCTTCACCAAAACGGTATTGCTGACAATAATGCCCTACCGGAGGGAAGCTACGCTCTGTCATATCTCAGCGGCGGCCCTCCTAACAGCTCTTTCGTGGGGGTAAGCCCTTCGTCCACCCAAAATCTAGTTTCAGATGGAAGCGTCACCTTTACGATGGAGTTCGCTTCACTGAGTCCGCCACCACTTCCAACCTGGACAAAGAAGTGCAGCCCTCCGGCCCTTCAAAAGGGCTCCTTTGCAGCCATGGCTTATGATTCGGTGCACGCCCAAACCGTCTTATTCGGTGGGTACACCCCGTCTACCAACCTTGTGTCTCAAGAGACATGGGTCTGGGACGGCACCTCTTGGACGGAGCTCTTTCCAGCGAACGTGCCACCCGCCCGAACCTCCCATGCCATGGCCTACGATGCCGGCCACGGACAAGTCGTCATGTTCGGCGGTGCGGTTGGTGGTGCGGCGGTTAGTGCCACTATCGCTAATGATACGTGGGTTTGGGACGGGACCAACTGGACCCAGAAGTTTCCGGCAAAGAGTCCGTCGCCCCGCCTTCACGCTGCGATGGTCTATGACACCGCCCTACAGAGAATCCTTCTTATCGGTGGCACCGACGGCTTGTCGCATGCATTTGCGCAAACCTGGTCCTGGGATGGCACGAATTGGAGCACGCTCGCAGCTCCTCCTGTTGCCCGCAGCGAGTTCAGTGCGGCCTACGATCCGATACGGCACCAAACGGTAATCTTTGGCGGCAGCAATCCTGGGGGATATCTAAGTGACACCGAGGTATTTGACGGCACCACCTGGACCTCCCTTTCTCCGCTCCCGAGTCCGCCTACACCAAGATTAGATGACGGTTTAGCATTTGATTCCGCACTTGGACAAACTGTTCTCTTCGGCGGAGCCGGTCCCTTAAATACACCGGCGTACAATGACACGTGGACCTGGAACGGATCAAGCTGGATGCACGTTACTCCTGGAACAAGTCCGCAACCAGGCCGGAGCGCCCATGCCATAGCGTACGATGCGGCGAGGTCACAGGTCGTCGTTTTCGGAGGCCTCAATAGTGCGGGCGGACTTACCGATACGTGGGTCTATGGCGGTACCACGACAACTAGCTGCCAACCTTAGATGGAGCATTTGGAGATGGAGCATTTGGCGAGTTTCTGCTTCAAGTTAATTACCTGCACTCTGCTGCGAGTCGTCCGATGAAGTGCCTTCCAAATAGGCGAGCATGTCGCGCGTCTGGACGTGTTCCCGAAAATCATCGGGTTTGGCCTGGTTGGGTTACTCTAACGCTAAATGGCAACGCAACTGACCGTGATTTTGGGCTGGGGATCTCTTCTTTGGGATCGTGCGGCGAACGAAGTGTTTGATAGGCATCACCACGAATGGCTGCCCGACGGGCCCGTTTTAAAGTTGGAGTTCTCAAAGATTTCCGGCACACGCTCGGGGGCACTCACTCTCGTGATCGATCCAATTAACGGAACGCCATGCCAAGTTCACTACGCGTTGAGCACGAGAACAGATCCGGAAGACGTTATCTGCGACCTTCGAGCGAGAGAAGGATCAAAAGTGACTTCGAAGCGAAACAGGCAAAACCATTTTCGCCTGCCGAGGCGATCGCTTACATTCAAAGGCTAACTCCGGAGGGGAGGGCGAAAGCCGCGGAGTACGTTTGGCGCGCTCCATCATTCATTAAAACACCCCTGAGAGAAGCGCTTGAACGCGAACCTTGGTTTACCAAGCCCGCCGACATGTAGAAGTGCGGGATCATGCACACCACTTTTCGATACGTTCTTCAACCGTCTTGCAAACTATAACGTGGGGACTGGGATGGAGAGTCCCAACGAAGTTGCGCTCTATCAAGTTAGTCTCGTTGATAAGCGGATTGAGAATCGTCTCCTGAACGTTCGCAAGCCCGAGTTTTGTGAGAGCGTTGTCGTACCAGGCAATTTGAAACCCCGGTTGCCTGTAAACGAGTCGCAGACCAATTCTCTGGTTCCACGGCATGTTGTCGAAGACACCCGTCGTCTGTATGTATTGCTGATACTCCAACGGAGACATCTTGGGCTTAGCGGCCTCTACCGTTTCTGGAGAATCTTGAGCCTCTGTTTTCCGGTTGGCGAGCAGAACCACGATGATGCATACGCCAACGAGCACAGCGACCCCGACTAGAACCGCTACCGTAAAAGGAAAGTGCCGCGTCTCCTGACTCGCTCGGTGACGATCATAAAAGCCGTCAGCAACACCAGCCCACGTCAGCAGCGCCAACATGGCCATGGTCAACATGGGCCAGTAGCCCTTAAGACGCACTATTACCGCATCTTTTGAAGTTTTTGAAGACTTTTTTGATAAGCCCGCCTGAACGGCAAAGATTTCGTTTTGCTTCTTGAATATCTGATTCTGTTGCCAGAGTAGGTAGAGAGTCGCAACTCCAAAAAACAGGCCACTCCAGTCGGGCATATCCGCCGTCGCCTCCAATTCGGTTGAACTATTACTGAAGGTAACGCAACCTGACACCATGAAGTTGCGCCTTTAAAGAGTTCGCTTCCAAATCGTAAGCCTTCTGAAATCTCGCGATACCTCAAATCAAAATGCGCTCCACCTCATCGAGCGTGATCTCGTCGCCCGTCCGATCATAGAGTTTCGTCGTCCGCGGCGATTCGTGCGCGGCGATCGCCTGGGCATTCTCGATCGTGCCTCCGTTCTCCAGGTACGCTGTTATCCCGGTCGCCCGGAAGGTGTGGCAGCACGTGGAGGAGGGGAGTCCAGCTCCCAGAGCCCGGCGCTTTACCATCCGCAGCACATCCGTGCGGGTCATTGGATTTGCAGTGATCTCACGCCGGTTATTCACGCTCCGAAAGAGCGGGGATTTCTCTTCGTCCCGAGTTCCAATTGCTACAAGATACGCATCGAGGTACGCCTCCGCGTTGTGATGCGCGGGCACCTCATGTCGTTTACCGCCCTTTTCATGCAATCGAATCCATCCTCGTTTGCCATTCTCATAATAGTCTTCGACGCGCATGTGGACGACGGCCGAGACGCGGGCGAACGTGTAGCACATGAGACCAATGAGCGCGCGATCACGGAGCCCTATGATTGAATCCACTTTGATCGAATCGAGGAGCGTCCGCGCCTGGTCCGCTGTAAGGACCGGCGTCTTTCCGCGATGGACGACGTGCTTCGGCCCCCGGACGGATGCTGCAGGGTTCATGGGCACGATCTGTCCGATCACCAGGAAATCGAAGAGCATCCTGATCGCCGCCAGGTGCTGCTTCACGGTGGGCGCGGCGCCCGTGTGGTTCTCGATGTAGGAGGCGATGACGATCGGCTTCACCTGGTCCAGCGTATAGACGCGATGCTTCTCGCACCACGCAAAGAATTGCGACACGGCCTCAGCGTACGCGTATCTCGTGTTCCGGTTCCGGATCGTCGCAGCGAAGAACTCAATGAAGCGCCAGGCGGCAGCTTCACCGGCACGGCCGATCGCCGCCGGCAGGTTCTCCATGCCGGCGCGCGCAAGATCCCGCCGTGGAATTGGCACGAGCTCGGAACTCATGGACGGAAGGATTCAAATTTCCTTCGTATGCCGAACTCCTCGGGGTCAATGAAATCCGCCGGGTCGATGTCGTCGTTAACGTCCGCTTCGGGCGCTGGTTGCCTTTCTTTCGAACCAGTTTCAGCCGAATCCAGTCGTTTTTTTGGCTTTTCCCCCTCCCCTGATTGATGCTTCATAACGTCCTTTATGATACGCCGTGTCCAAACGCTGTCAACCCGCCCTTATTCGATCAGAATGGAATTGTCAAGAGCGAGTTATCCACAGGGCATTCCGTGACCTCCGAAAAACTTATCTAGTTCCTAGGCGGTAGTGCAATTGGCAGGCTGAGCGCGAGAACAAGCGGCAAAAATGCCGAGGGCAGGGTGTCCACCGGTCTCGCGAATCGCTCCCAAAGTTCGACGGCAGAGGCAAACGATTTCCGGCTCCCTTGAAGCCACACGATGATCCGTTGTGCCGTCTCACCATACACGCTGAGTATCCGGTTTAAGCGAATCCCCACGCCGGGCGGGTCGTCGCGAAAGGATCATTTCTCATCGGGTGCTCCGACGGTTGTACTACCCAACCAGCAATCTGACATGCCGAATAGATTGGGGTTCACCGGTCCCGTAAGCTGAATCTCCAAGCCCTGCCAGTAGTCTCCCCACTTCCGCATTTCCCGAAGCGGCCCGCTCTCGTCAGCGAGCCCCGTCTGTCCTGCCTGTATCAGAGCAAAATGAAGATGTGGAGGTAAACCCTTTGCCTTGGGCGCTGCGGCGTTCACACTGTATCCCATAGTGCCGATCGAAGTACCTGTTTCGACTGATTGATCTTGCCGAACAGAAATAGAGTCAAGATGACCGTAAATTGTGTAGGCACCGGCGCCATTGTCGATTATCACGGTGCGGCCCATCTCCTCCCAGCCATATGTTGCGACAGGGACTCGGCCACTTAGAGCGGCAACAATTCGGTTACCAACTTGTCCGTTCAAGTCCAAAGCTCCATGTTTCTTGCCTCCAGCGCGAATCGCTATCGAAACGACCGCCCGATTTGGCGACTCAATCACCTTGCCTGATCGACGGTCTACCCGATATCGCGCAGCCGAATCCGTGAGGCCATAAGGTAATCAAGACGAGCCCGGCCATAAGTCTAAGCATCTTGTTCGTCTTGCGACTTTCCTCAAAACTCTACTGTCCTTACCAAAGAAACCGAAAAACGCCGACGGTCAGTGTATACGGTAACGCTTTCCCTCGTCCAATGATTCTGAGCGGAGGAGCCAACAACGGCACCCAAACGTTGGGGCCATGCCCGGCGTCCTCGCGAACTTTTAGAACTAACAACAACCGCATGGACGGCGAGTACTGACAATCTGCAATGACGCATACGGGACTATGCAGTCGTGACGACGGCGTATCGAGGTTGTACGCTGACTCGCGATGTTCTTATGGCTTCTTAGGCAGATCGCTCAGGGTCAGGAATACAGTATCGGTCTCACCGGTTGCGTCCCGCCATTGGCCCCACTCGCCGACGGCATTCCCAGTAATCCAGCGGATACGATATGAGCGCTTTTCTTTGTCATCTTTTACGAAAGGATCTACCGCTACGGGGCTTACCTTTCGCAGTGTAAACCGTTCAACTTTCGGATTGACACCTCCCTCCCTACTCACCTCGACCTGCAGGATTCCAGTGTCCTGCGTCTGTTCATACAGAAGTTCGGCTGAGAGCGAGAACGTGTCAAATAGGTCTACCATAGATACAGACTGCGCGTTCAATGCATCGCTGCCACGGCGAACCACCATGTATTGGCCGGGTGCGGGCGCCTCGTATGTGCCGTTCTTGGTGACGATATGACCGTGCACATAAAGATCCGGTAATATCGGTAGAATAAGGCCATTGTCGCCCTGCAGAAAAGTCGCATTTCGCCAATAAGGACTGGTCTTCCCCGCAGGTGACGCTGCATCGAAATTAAAAACGAAACGCTGATTCTCTTGCGCCGGTTTACCTATCGACACCTCGATCCGACCGGTTTCCAAACCCGATCCGTCGGTTCCCCATGCGTTGAGTCCGGGCGCGAAACCCTGGGCGGATACGAGTTCGCGGACGTAAAAAGCGTTGTCAAGACTAACCACCTTCACGATGGTCTTAGGAAGCCTAACATTCTCGTTTACGAGCGTGATCGGAAGATCGGTCTGCCCCTGAAGCTTAGTGGACTCGTGATAAGTTCCTTCCGCTCGCCGCTGAATATCAACAGTCCCACTTGCCGTGCCAAACCAGGCACTATATGTCCAGAAGAATGTCGGGCTAAACAACGTGATCTGGCCCGGCCGTTTCTCATACTTTCCATCGGGAACTGTCTTGGATTGGTCCACATCAATATCGGCTACGAAATCGACTGCACGGGCCTTCATATCATTAAACATAGATTTGAGGAATTCCGCTCCCCCAAACTGGTCGGTCAAAGCTTTATCGCCCATCGTAATGGTGCCGGAGATATCGCCTGTTTTCTCAAATTGTTCGCGGATTGTTTCACGCTCCGATTTCCATGAAAAAATCCAGAAGCCGGCTCCGGATGAAGATTTCTCGTGAAAGTAATTGAAGATCGCTTTCTTGTTAGCGTTCACTTCAACTGTCGTAGGAGACATAGCGAACGTAGCGTCGGCTTTGTAATAGATGCTGACCCCCAGCTCCCTCGTGTCGCCGTCCATCACCTGACGGATTATTTCGCCGTGTTCCTTTGAGATCGGTATCATGATTGGGAACTCGGACCCAACCGTGATCGGCGCGGTAATGGGAATGTACGAAATGGGGGCAGCGGAATCGGCAACCTGAAACCCTATCTGAGCGGTCCCCGGTTTGAAGGAAATTGGAGAGAGAATCGCGCCTTTATACTCAGGAAACTTGGATTCCACGTACTTTCGAATTTGATCGTACAGAGCTGTGGTCGTTGGGGCACCGATCGTAACGCTCATCCAAATGTAGCCATAGGCGTTAACCTCCGTGGCTGACTTCGGATCGCGTACAAGGATGACGCTTACTTTGGGCGTGCCGTCCGGCTCACGCGCGATGTGAAGGTTTTTCGGAACTAGATAAAGGCGGTTTCGCTGATCTTGATCCTCAAAAATTTGATATTGGTCACCGCCATCGAGGAGTACCTCACGCGCGGGACGATCCGTATCAAGCTTCGGTAGTTTGGCTTGACAAAGCGGCGAGAAGCCGATTGCAAGACAGGCCAAGCTAAAGCCGGCCCACAAATTATTACAAGGGAGCCAACTGACGCCTCGATTTCTTTTCATATCTTCACTCCTAGACACAGTCTCGTGTTGCTTATCTACTTAACTCTTACGATAAAATGCACTGATGTGAACGGGGGGCGGTTATCGTGGCCGCCATCAGAGCTGCTCTGTCCGACGAAGGTCGCGCTGCCGCCAGTATGTCCGTGACTCTCGGCAATTATGCCAGGCGTGGGTGTATATGGTACGCTCAGAGCCGCAAAGTCAGTTCTATTCTCCATTTGGAAGGTATTCGGAGGCACAAGGGACGAGTGCCAGTCACCGTACGTTCCCATCGAGTTGGCCCAACTATTAACGCTCTTAAGCGGAAAGCTCACATCATCGGAACTCCCGGAAACGCGATGCTGATGGTCGGGGACGAAATCCAGCCCGCCACTCCCTCCAAGGGAAGACTCCACTCCCGCGCCATCACGAGCACCCCGGAGAAACCTCTGTCTTAAATCTGGCACTTTCGTCCAAGGATAGGGTAGCCCTGGGGAATCTCGTCCGTCGCATGGAACCCAGTTTGATGGAAGTGAATCAAGCTTGCCATAGTAGGGCAGAATGGTTCCGACAGGAACTAGCCGGTCGATCTGGCTGAACGCCTGCGTTTGGACATTCGTAATGTCTTGGCCGATCTTCGCAATAGCCGGCCCGTTTTTCGCTACCAATTCCTGGAGCGTCTGCAATTCCTGACGCTGCCGCTCGACCCGCGAATCCAGATCTTCGATCGTTCTCGTCAGCGTTGCGACATCCGAAGGTCCCTGTGCGAGCACGGTGTTGGTCGGTGAATACCGAGTCACAAGCAGTATGAGGACAACACTCAAAATCATGATCAGAAAGTTAGGAACTCGTTTCAAGGAATCATCTCCTCCGTTTACTACAGCCTGCGTTATTAGATAGAGCAATTTCGACAATATCACCCGGGAAACTGCTACAAAATTCCTTAGCCCCTGCACCTGTAACCGCGGTCATTTGAAAATCTCCCGTCAGTACATGCGCAGGTAGTGATCCCTTCAGTGCATTCAGCCCCGAGTCCGTGAAGTTTGTTGCCGCAAGATCCAGATGGAGTTCCTGCAAATGGAAATCGCGCAAGCCGACAGATACGACGCTGTCGGAGTCAGAACCCGCCTCGGTTCTGAGCCATAAACGCTGAAGTCCGGGGAGTTGCCGAAGCTGCGAGAGAGTCTTCGGATCGTAGCCCTGAGGAAGGCCGAGCGAAAGGTACGTGAGAGATTTCTGACTCTGGTCGAGAGGAAAGGCCGCTCGCGCCGCGGTACCCGTCAGATTGAGAGAAACATGAGTAAGGTATTTCAGGCCGCCGAGGGGGGCAAGGGCTGGATCACCAATCTGGCTGTCGCCGTCTAGATTCAGGTCCAGCCACTCCAGCGAGCCTAGTTTACCGACATCAGCCAAAGATTCAGCCCGAAGCGTCGCACATCGTGCAAGGGAAAGATTAAGTTTACTGAGGTTCTTAAGGTTTTGAAGATTCGCTAGTGCCTGGCCGCTAATGCGGGTGTTGGTCAGATTTAGGGTCAGCGACACGACTGACTGAAGCTTGTCGAGAAAGGTGAGATCACGATCCTGAACAGCGCTTCCCTCGAAGGAGATCTCGACCCGTTCGAGGCTGCCCAGCAAAGGTACCGAGTCCAGCGTAATTTCGGGATCGCGGCTGAGATCGAGCGTCAGGGATTTCACTACATTATCGGTCGCCAAAACAGTGAGGGTCGGCGCCGCGGGAAGTCCGGACAAATCGATCGAGAGTTTGTCGAGTGTGCGCCGAATCGATCGAAGCGTTCCAGAAGCATCGAGATATACCTTAGACTTCTCTGCAAGCCTAAAGCCCTCGTCGAGCGATGCGTGACGCGGTACAACGATCGAATCGAGCGTCGCCCAGTAGCGACTGCGCTGAGCCTGGGACAAGTTCGATTTGCCGTTGCTCAGAAGCAACTGAAAGAGGTCCCGATTCGGGTCGCCATTGGCTCTGCCGAATCGCTCGATCGCGGAAAGGACCTCTTCGCGAATGACCTCGCCGTTAGGCCCTGACTGGACCACCACCGGTCCGATCGCGGCCAGTAACGGCGCGACGTCGGCCCACGTCGCGCCGGTGTGCAGGAGGATACCGTACCAGAATCCGGGCTCCTGCTTAGCGAACTGGTCCGCGTCAAGAACATCGATGGCCTCAACGACGCTGCGGGCCGTAGCCATCGTGGTCACAGGATTGATATCCAGGACGCTGTGCTGAATCTGGCTGTCCAGGGAATCGACTAGCCCGGTTGCCTTCTCTGCTCGTACGGGTGTGACAGCGGCGACAATCCTTCCATGGGCGCGCCGGGCGAGCCAATTGCGCACGAATGAGGGCGGATTTGGTTGACTGTTTGCACTGGCGGCCAGCTCAATGTTTAACAGCGAATCGTCGACCTCGAAACTCTTTGACGAAATACTGTAGACACTCGTCAACTGCAAGCTGCCATTGAAGCCCAGAAGGAGACCATCCTGCAGAGGCGCGCCTTCGCGGTGAACGAGTTGCACAGTCCGACCGCGATCCCGGTCGAAACTCGGAGCGTAGCTGACCCATACAGAGTCGTTTGAATCCCGGAGCCAGAAAACCAGATACGAAACATCGCCCACCAGTTTGGCTGACTCGACCTGATCGAGCGTCAGGTTATGGGAATGCACCCGTAAATAGAGTTCGGGCGATGTAAGATTCTTGGACAGCGAACCGGTCACGATGTTGTCGAACCCCGAACCGGTCGGCTGGACCACGCGGTATGAAAGATCGACGTTGCTGGCGGCAACGATCTGAGTTGACGGACCACCGAAGGTTACCCTTTCGGGCTTGGCGAGCGAAGGCCTCAAAATATCCATATAAAGATCGGGAGGAAGATGAAAGGCCGCCGGTAATCTGACTGTGAGATTACGGGCAATGATATCGGGTGGCTTTACGATCTGGGGGCGTCCATCGACAGTCAGCGAAAGGGTCACATCCCGCCACGAGGCGTCGACGAGCACAGGAGGTGAGAAACCGGCCTGATCGGCCAGCGAGATAAGCTGGTTTATCGCGGTGTTATCCAGCGCGAAGGGGACGGTCTCTTCCCGTCCGATCGGAAGGGACACGGTTCGGACCAGACGCTGGACGCTTCCGTTCGAGGGTACCTGCACGGTAATCAGCGCCGAGGCATAGGCTATGGTGTCGTACAAAGGTTGCCCCTGCGAAGCTCGCCGTGCGTTTTCGGCCTGAAAATCACGGAGAAACTGCGCGTCTCCCCACCGCAATCTAACAGACAGTTGGCCATCTGCGTTTACGTCATGAATCGCACCCCGCATGACTTCGATGGAAGTACAAGTGACCGCACGAGGAATCAGCGCCAAGCGAGAGTAGCTCTCAACTTCGGCTACTTCTGTGTTTCCCAGCGTGCGCAAGCGCTGAAAAGCGACGGCCTCCCGCGTGAATGCTATAACGAGGAGGGCCAGTTGCAGGCAAACAACCGCTCTCGATTGCTTTCGGTAACTATCGCCGGTCAATTTTCAGCGTTACCTCCGGAGGGAAGGCCTTCTCTGTGTGCTCGATTCGCGCATCCTCGCCCAACAGTTCGGCACGCAGAAGGAGCCTGGCTGAGTCACGAATTGATAAGGAACCGGCAAGTTTCTGAAGTGCTTCATATTGCGGCTGATCAGCGCTGAAAATGAGCTCAAAATCTTCTTTCAACCCGGGATCATGCCAGACGTGCACAACCATATCATCGATTTCAAGAGAAACTGTCACTTGTGCAAGGTTGTGACGAAAGAGACTTTCTGTCTGACCGGACTTTTGGAGGTCGTCACGAAGCGCGTCACGCCGGCCGTCCAGTACATCGGGCCAGACGAGCGATGCAGCGAATCGAACGGAGTCGTTGTCGGATCGAAAGTCCAGCAACGGAGGTAGTCCATGATCAAATCGAATGCGCGGAGTTATGAAAAATCTGTTTTGGGAGGGGTCGGTGAACACAAGGAGGTCGCCGGCTGTCCGGACCAGAGCAAGCACGGGGCTGGAGTGTCTGAACTTAAGCGATCCAAAGAATTGCTGGACGACAGCATCGCTCCATCCGGCCTCTGGAGATACAGATACAACCCCAAGGACCACAAGACGTTGACCGTCCGACTTGATAGTAAACTCTCCAAGACGTTTCTCCCCCAAAGAGATCTGCAAGTCTGAGGTATTGGCACCGGATTCACGTTCAGACGACAAATTCGAGTACATTTTCCGAAAACGTTCGATCAATGCCTTGAACACGCCGTCTTGATACTTCTGAAGCGTTTGTGGGTCTGCTTGAAGGGAGTGCGACAAACAGAGAAAAACCAAGTCTCCATACCGAAGACCGTCAAATAGAACATGTTGCTCCGGGGAAATCGAGACATCCAGCACGGAAGGGGCGGGCGTGCCCGGTAGAGTAACCGTCGCGGCGCCAATGTCTCGTGTTCGAGGCCTTCCATCCCCGAATGGAAGCCTGCCCCACAGGGCAGCCGTCTGATCCACTGCCTGTTTCCGCTCTGTTTGCGCTGAGGTTCTTCCAGGCGAAGCCGCGCCACAATAGAGCGTGCACAAAGGGAAACAAACAGCGCTCGCGAGAGACAGCCAAGTGTTCCGCTTCGGCATGACCTTCAAGACTTCACGAGATCTTGATTGTATCCGGAAGTATAAATGTGTGCAAGCGTTTTCGCGAAATGAATTCAGTTGCGTCTCCATCTGCTCGCCTGGTGGTGATATCGCGTCTCGCGAGGGTTTGATTCGAGCTCAGATAACTGTGTACCCAGCCTCTGCGAATCTCGTGGAGCCCTACAGAAAATTCGGAGATTTGAGTTGGTGGGATGTTCCGAATCTCATGCCTCATTCTCCGGCTATCAACCCTTCACACAATCGTAAGATGTAATATGTCTAACACTTCTCGGGCGCGGTAGGTGAACACCAAGCCATTTAAGGAAAGATTAGGTGCTATCTCAGTTTGTTGTCTGAAAACGCCTGTCGTCCAACATCCGTTTCATGACGGACAGTGCAAGAATCGCTCATCCTGACAGTCGAACTTGCGTGATTTGCACGCCGGGCTCGGGCATTTTGTCTAAACTTATAGTCAATGCACCTCTATACGGTCCGCACCGGCTGGGAGGGCGAGCGACTGGCGCATTACCTTTTATCGCGCTTCAGTTTCGTGGCGCAGCCGACGACCATTGCCGATGACGTTGGCTCAGATTTCTATTGCACCATCTTCGATATTCTGGATTCGAAGCCCCCGATGGTTGAGCCGCGCACCTCCTTCGCCATCCAGGTAAAGAGCAATGCCGACAAGATCGAATTTCATAATAAGGTTCAGTATCTTCACCATCTCGAAATTCCGTTCTTCCTCGGAGTGGTGGACCAAACCGCCGCAGAGCTGAAGATTTATTCCGCAGAATGCTTTCCAATGATGACCGCAGTCTATGGCCTGCCAAAGAAGTTGTGGCTACGGCCTGTCGAAGAATGCAACCCGATACGTCCCTATGAGGGGCTAAGCGCGCAGGCGGGCATAACGCTCAACTGCTATCACGTTTGCACTTTCACGGCGTCCGAGGGCCGGGACGAACTCCGCCCAAAAGTAGCGCAACTCTTAAAGCTTTGCAGGAGGACGCTTGCCAACATCGGCACGCGCCGAGCGGAGGAACACATCTACCAACTCGACGACGACGCGAAACGGTTTTCAATCGTAGCCGGATGCGGTTCCGTCAATTATTTCCGCGACAACATATACAAGCGATTGGCCGAGGCCTTCTACAACTTCGAGTACATGCTGAACCGCGATCCAGTCCTGTTTGACCTTGCGGAATTTCGGATTTATGAGGCGTTTCATCTCGCGCTTGTAGCTACGCGCCCCGAGAATCGCTTCAGCTCGCACACGAGAGGTATCAGCAAGTTAAGGCCATTGTGGAAAGCCGCTATCCGAAGGCCGGCAGTGGAATCGAATCGCTACAGCGACCGACTTGACCGAAATCCGCCCGCGATATAAGATGCATTGACTTTCGGCAACGATGAACCCATCTCATCGTGGCCGCTTCGCGCCTGGCGATTGTGAAAACCGAAAGTACACAGCCCCCAGACGCGAGGTGGACGCTTATTCTTCCTCCTCGAATTCGCACATTTCAAAAAGGAGACTCTACAATGGACGGAACACTGTTGTCCCAAAATCAGAAACTCGGCCGGGAGCAACTCGCCCTCGTGCCTTCACCCGCAGGCACCGCAACGCATAAAGTCATCCCCCACCACGAGGTGATAAACGCGCTTGTGGATACACTATCGTTACGGCACATTGCGCCGGTCCGCGAAGAATACGCCGTATCGAAGGACGGCATGAAGATGTTCGGCATCATGGAACTTGAAACCACATTCCAGGGCTGCCGTTTTGCCATCGGTATTCGCAACGCCCACGACAAGTCAATGCGGCTTGCGATGACCGTCGGCTACCGTGTTCTCGTCTGCGACAACATGGCATTCTCCGGCGACTTCACGCCGGTGCTCGCCAAGCATTCGAAGAATTTCAATCTCGTTCATTCGCTTGAGATTGGCGTGTCCGAGATGCAGCGCAACTTCGAACCCATGACCAAGCAGGTGGAGCACTGGCGAGAGTCTCAACTCACGGACGTCTGCGCCAAGCTCATTATCTACCAGGCCTTCATTGAAGGAGACATCGATCTTCCCAAGCACCTGGCCAGCCCGGTCCACAAGCTCTACTTCAATCCCGAACACGATGAGTTCGCCCCGCGAACCATGTGGAGCCTCTCGAACGCTTTCACGTCTGCACTGAAGCAGCTGGACCCGGTCCCGCAATTCCGCGCTACAGCCAGGCTCGGGCCATTCTTGGAAGCGCGCACTCTGACCACTTAACGTTTCAGCGTCACCCTTCCAGCCAGCCACTCTTTCAAGGGTGGCTTTTTTTTCTAAAACTCCTGGTGATGCGGAGATCACGTTGCTTATTGTGTTGCGGACACTCCAGAAACTTCTTTGCCAAAACTTCAAATCTACCAACGTCCGCAGGCGTCATTGCAATCAGATAGCTTCTTGATAACCGCCTTCATGATACGTCGCGAGATGAAGGTGTTATTGCGTCAGGAGCATTACGTTGATAAGACTATAACGAGCCGATTATCCACACCGCCGTCGGCAATCCAACGCCTCACCGGCGGGGCCTCGAAATATGTTACATTCGCTCAAATGCAAATCGGGAGGAACGATGATTAACTTCGACCGGTTGAGAGACAAATTGAAAACGACTCGCCGAGGACACATGCTTCTCAAGCGAGGCGAGATGGAACTTATTGATACGGTGCCTACTCAGATTTCCCTCCATGCTCCGTTCGAGTATCCAGTCCCCTGTCCCGATGCCGCATTCATTGGTGAAGAGGCATCCACTGCTGTTTTGGCCGATACTGATGTCCTGGAGGCTTTCATATCCGAAGATGCTCTCGAATTACTCCCTAAGTTCAGACTGGCTGGTCCGCGAAAACGGTATCGACTCAATCCAGCCTGTCTGCGCGTCGGCGTTCTAACTGCTGGAGGTAATGCACCGGGTCTGGATATGGTTGTCGATTCCATTGTCAAGCGGCACTTTCTTCTCGGCACGCAATATGCGCGCGTGCATAATCTGCCCAGCCGAGGCAGGTATCCAGCAAATCTATCAGTCCTCGGCATCCGTGGGGGGTACGCAGGCCTCAACTGGGATGATCCGGCATCCGTGCCCACCATCGACCTACTTCCCGAAGTGACTGACAATTGGGCGTTACGCGGTTGCACAAGCCTTCACAGCATTCGCATTAAGCCATCATCCGACGATCCACCTCCAGAAGTAATCGAGCGGCTCGCTAAGACCGTAAAGAATCTTAACCTTGATGTGCTCTATACCATAGGCGGAGGTGGGACCCTAAAGGTTGCATCCGAGCTGGCGACATTCCTCGCTGCTGAAAATTCTCGGATCGTAGTGGTCGGCGGACCAAAAACCATGGATAACGATATCTTTTTCACTGATTCCACTTTTGGCTTTGACACCGCCGTGGAGAATGCACTTCGCTTTCTCGTTGACATCCATCGCGAGGCCGAGACACTCGAAAGACTCGCAATCGTCGAACTTTTTGGAGCTGCGAGCGGTTTTGTCGCCTTTCACGCTGCTTACGGATGTGGTGAAGCTGATTACGCGTTGCTACCCGAGGTGATGGAACCTACCCTCAAACAAGCTCGGGATGAATTAGCCTCGGCTGTAGCCGTTCTCCGGCAGCGCGTAACGACGAAGGGCCATGCACTTCTTGTGATCGCTGAGCATGCGACTTCTCTCGCCGCTGCAGCGCTATCGGCGGAAAAAGCCGGGCAAGATCTATCCCAAGTGCCCACCGACACGTTTGAACATGGAAAGCTCACCCAAAAAGAGGCCGGACTACAAACGCTCCTCGATCATCTTCAAGCCGAGGTTGCAGGGCCGGCCGAGATCGGCCTTATATCTCTCGCACCCAGGCATCTCATTCGCGCTACCCCTCCCAACAGCGCTGACATCCGTCTTTGCAAGCACTCAGGCAAGCTGATGGTTGATACGGCGCTCTCGGGATTCTCCGGATGTGCTGTCCAACTGTGGCAGAACAATTTCGTTCTGGTACCTCTTCAAACATCCGTTTCAAAGACTAAGAGAATAACGCCGTTCGATTTTTATTTTCTTTCGATGAGAGAGAAATATACGCTTAATGTCAATCAGGTATGACTAACCTCTATTTAGATCTCGCCAATCGCCTTGCGTCGACTGGAACTCCTGCGTCCACCGCTACACGACATCTGATACTCAAAGCTTTCGCCGTCGCCGCCGCCGCGCACGAGACCCAGACGCGCGACAATGGAGAGCCGTACATCATCCATCCGCTCCGCGTAGCGACGAGCCTTGCTCAGGAGATGAATATTACCGACGTCGCAAGTATATGCGTGGCTTTGTTGCACGACACCTTTGAGGATCAGGACGTAATTGATGACGTTTTTATTGGTCAGGAATTCAGCCCCGACATAGCGGTTCAGATTCGCGCGTTAACAAAACCGAGTTTGGATGGACTATCGCCCGACGAGGTTAATCGAATATACTTTCAGAGACTCGCTGAGTTGAGCAGCGACATTCAAGTGATTAAACTCGCGGATAAATTGGATAATGTGCGCGACGCTGTTAATTCCCCTAACGCGGACAAACGGGCTCGTACTCTAAATGAAGCTCGCGATTATTATCTCCCCTTAGCTCTCGCGTTAACCGACGCCAGCCGCCGTCAAACAATCGCCGAGCTACTGAGTCGAGCGATTGTACTGTCACAACCCTAGTTTATCGGTCGGTGATTGTCGTAGCTGGAACTTTCGTTACAGACGAACTGAGTGCCTGCCATGCCGTCGCATCGAAAACGCTTTGCGGGCTTACACTCGTGGATATCTGTCCGGAATCCAGCAACACGTGCGTTGCGGTCGCGTAATATTGTGGGTCCATGTACCCGAGACCGTGAGTCACCGCTCCGCCGGAAGCGATGAGCCCGGAGACCACACGTAATTGCTCGATTTGTTGGCTTCGATTCAGCGATGGGTTCTCTTTCAGTACGAGATCGATGGCAGCCTGTGGCTGGGCCAGGCAATATTGCCAGCCACGCATTGATGCATCCAGAAATCGTTTGACTAGATCCGGGTGCTGCTGAATGAACGCTTCACGCGTGAAGACCATGTCGCCCACGATAGCGGAATTGTAATCTGCGGGTGAGAGAATTTGGAGCTTCGGGCCCTGATAGCCAGTGGACTGAATCTCTAGCAGTTCATTGTATGCAGTGACTTCGGAAAGCACATACTGGTCTTCGAGAAATGGCGCGACAGAAAACCCCTGCGGCACTACCTGAACGTCTTTCAGGGTCATTCCCTGGGTCTTCAACATCGCGACAAACTCCGCCTCATCTCCACCAAGCCATAGACCGACCTTCTTACCCTTAAGGTCCTTTAGCGACTTGATTGCATTCTGGCTCTTCAGAATGTACCTATTTGCTGAGTCTTGAAACATTTGAGCTATGATCTTCAACGGAACGCCATTGCTTTCCGCCGAGATGACCTGATTGGAGACACCTATGCCGATGTCGTCGGAGCCCCCTGCGACCGTCAGTTGCGGCTTCAGGTCCGGGCCCGCAGGACGCAAGTCGATGTTGATTCCGTCGTCTCTGTAATAGCCGAGCTCTTTCGCTGCTATATAACCGCAAAATTGTGCCTGCGGATACCACTCGAGCCGAAGGCTGACGTTTGTCAAAGAATGACTGGTTGGCGTAGAGGCTAGCCGATACATGACGACGCCGGCCAGAGCTACGGCGACAACTAGGATTGCGGCAGCTTTCTTCGATGGAATGGTCATGGTATAAGAGGCGTGACCGCCGTACGGTTCACTGAGGGACTCGTTCGAAGGCCCTCATCGTTCAATCGCGTACTCCGGAATAATGGAAGCGCTTTAATATGATCCGCTCAAATAACCAAACTAAGCCATAGAATGCTAATCCCATGCAAACGGACATGATTATATTAACCCACAACCGGGGAACCTGCAAGTTATAAGAAGCTTGAACCATGGCGAATCCGAGGCCGCCATTTGCACCAATGAATTCGGCGACGATCGCCCCGATCACCGAGAACACAGCGTTGAGCTTTAGTCCGGCAAATATGTAGGCTTCGGCTGCTGGCAGCTTGGCCTGGAATAGGTACTCTCGTTTGGTCGCGCCGTACAGAGAGAAAAGTAAACGGTACTGCTTATCGGATGCTTGGAGCCCCTTGAACGTATTGATGCAGAGAGGGAAAAAGCAGAGGAAGGCCGCCAAGGCTATTTTGGATGCTATTCCCGTACCAAGCCATAACACAACGAGGGGTGCAATAGCGATGACCGGTACTGCGTTCGAGCCAACCACGAAAGGAAGTATACAGCGAGCGAACAGGTCGAACTCGGCCATGACTACACCTAGGAAGAATCCAACGATCGATCCAGCGACGAACCCGGCCGCGGACTCAAGTAGCGTTATGCTTACGTTTCCACTCAACAGTGCCCAATCGTCAACCCCTTGGATGACAATGGAGGACGGCGGTGGCAGTACATACACGGGGATGCGAAAGAGCGATACGACAACTTGCCATACTCCGAGGATCGCTCCGAGGGTCAATGCTGGCGCTATTATTTTAAGATACCGATTAGACATTGGAGCTTTGCGACTTAAATAGAGTCGCACGACATTCCGCAATGAGTTCATGAAATACAGGTGAATCGAGATACGAGAGTGTACGGTCGCTAGCCCTTTGTGGGTTCATCAGAACACTTGAAATATGCGAAGGCTTAGCAGACAGAATTAGAATACGTGACCCCCAGAAAACCGCCTCTTCGATGCTGTGGGTAACGATCACTGTTGGGCATGCAAAATGTTCAAACACTCTTACCATCTGAATCATGATTTCCATCCTAGTGAGAAGATCGAGCCCGGCAAGTGGCTCATCCAGATATAGGACTTTGGATGGTACAAGCAAAGACCGGGCTAGGGCAACCCGATGTTGCATTCCGACTGAGAGTTCGTCCGGATAACTTGAGGCCGCCTCATTCAGATTGAGCATTTGAATCAAATCGGCAGCCCTCACCTCGACTTCGCCATTTTGTAAGACTTTGCGACCCAGTCTAGCAGGAAGCGTCACATTCTCCCTCACGGTTAACCACGGCAGCAGGCTAGGTTGCTGGAAGGCATACCCGACCTCCTTAGCGGCCAAGCACCTCTCAGGAGAATTCCCGAAAATCGTAATCGAACCACATGTTGGCTTCATCAGTCCGGCGAGGCACTGAAGCAGGGTCGATTTTCCACACCCTGAAGGCCCTAGAATCGTTGCGATTTCCTTACTGCCCAAAGAGAAAGAAACGCCGTCAAGAACCTTGAGGACGCCACTCGTGGTCCGATATTCATGATGGACATTGTCAGCTTCGAGCGCATTCATGTTATCAGGATGACCGACTTGCTCCGGACGCCTAAGTCTAACGAAAATGTACCTTTAAAGCAATGTCGGGAACGCAAAGATACCCGTCTGGTCTTTCTTTCAAGAACTCGTGGACGCAGGATACACTCCGGGCAACAAGGTCCTGAGGCATTCGCGCCATCTCCCTGATCGAGAGCGCTGTAAGGAACGGCAGCAGCCAATCCGATTTCGAGACCTCGCGCGTTCCAACCCAGCAACGCTTGTCGTCAACACGGTATTCCTCAAACTTTAAGTTGGTCCGCCGTATCGCGTTACGCAGCCGTTCCGCAGGTGAGACGGGAACCGGACAACCGATCGAAACAAGGCGCCGCCGAAGTTCGCAGAAGTCAGAGTGCTCCGATTCGACAATCACGAGGCATGTCGCTGGGCCTAATTTGTCTTCGTTGACGCAACGCCCAGCAAGGTAATGCGTCAGAGTCCGAATTAACGATTTACTATACACTACGTGAAAGAGAGTCACCAAATTCGGAGGAACATAGTCGCCGCGACGCTCAAGCTCGGCGTATCGCTGCAGTGTGAGCGGACAAACTTGAATCTCGCCATTCAGAGCCCGAGCCTGAAGAAATCTCCTCCAATCGCGGCTGGGTTCCAGAACGCAAGCTCGCGCTAGTTTTCCCGTCTCCTGTAACATTCGATAGATTTCCACGGTCTTAGTTCCCGGACCCGGTCCGACGTCCAACCACGATATACTTTCACGATACGACCGTACCTCGGAAAGTACTACTTCGGAAAACAAACGAATGGCGCAGCTATCCTCATTGGAAGCTGCCAAATAGTCCAGTAAAGAATCGTGCCAGTCCATGATTGCTAGACTCAGCCGGGCTTGGTCGCCGTCAAGATAATTCGAGGTTCACTTGGACTGAACGGTCTTCTATCGTAGTCCCCAAAAGACTGTACGACCGTCAGCCCAGCTGACGCCAACAACTCGCGAAGTTCCAATACCGAGAATTCCCGCAAATACATCTCATGGCTAAACGCGAATGCAGCTCCATCAGCGCTAATTCCGTCATAGTAGTAAATAGCTTGCCTTATCCGCCGAACAGGATCAACAATAACGTCCGTGTGTGACTGACACACGACCGCACTCCGGTCTGGCCAACGTTTAATCCAATCAAACTCCCTAAACGCGTGATAACGATCGGCCATCCAATTCCTCCGATCCACCACCAGGAGCCCTCCGGGCCTTAATGCCGCCGCCGCCAACTCAAGGGCTTTTTTGGCCTCACCGTCCCGCCAAAATAAACCGATCATTCCAAACCCGAATAGTACAAACCCGTAATGATCGCGCTCGGCTTGTTGACTTGACGCCTCCTCAATCCAATTCTGGTGACGAAGAATCAATCGTTTATCGATCTGTCTACCAGTGGACAGTCGATCACGACATCTGTTAAGCATTTCGATGGAGGAATCAATTCCCACGCAATCAAATCCAGCTTCCGCAAGAGGAAACAACAACCGCCCTGTGCCACATCCCACTTCCAAGACTGGGCCCCCCGCTTCCATCGCTAGCCCTGAATAGAATGGGATATCTTCTTCCGTCGTGAATAAGTCATAAATCGCAGCCCGGTCATCCCACATAGTCGATTCAGATACTCTATTGATCATCTGTTCCTCTTTAACACTGCTGCTTTACTTACCACGTCCCCACTCACGAGTGCTCTCGCCCATGTGAAAAATTTAGTAATCATGCTGACAGCTCCGCTCTCGGTAATAAGCATGTCGAAGCGCTCAGCCGCGCTGGCGGGCGCACCGATCACAACAATGTCAGGCGGCGAGTAAGATGTCTTCGTTAAAAGCAATACGTCCGTGATGACAGGGTACGGCATCTTGGCCTCGAAATAGCCAATTTTGTAGAGTTCGTGCACGTTCACATCACTGTTATCACGAAAAGCCCTCTGAATCTTTCTAGCATTAATGCTCGCGCGCCTTCTATTGATGTTTCCCAACACAAAGTAGTCGAACTTTCCAGTCGCCTCCCTGATTTGCCGTCTAAACTCGCGCATATTTTTGGCAGCCCAGTCGAGTTGAGGAGTTAAACAAAGTACCTGTTCGGCCTGTCGCTCCAACTCGAAGTATTTCTGCCAAGAAATAAATCGAGGCGAAGACTTGAGGATATTGATCTGTGCGAGAATTTGATCGGCCATGTTGGATGCGTGGTTCAGTATATCCAATTGAGATTTTATAACCTCATGAGCCCGGACAGAATAATCAACTTGGTGACTGATCTGGGCCCATCCATCTTCGAAAATTGTTCTGACTTGTATTTCGAAGAAAAGCTCACGGGGATCTCGCCTACGTGTGTTCAGCCGGAAGATATAGTGCAGTGCGGTGTATCCGTCTTCAGATTCAACTGGATGAATGTCTCTGCGTTTGTATTTCTTGAGTTCGTCCTTGCTTGTCCCCGGTCGGTAGCGTGCCTCCGTCTGTCGCAGGCCATGCGGGAAAACTTGTTTGGTCAAATAATCGTGGATTGCTTCCCAGTCGGATTTTTGTCGGGAGATTAATCGAAGGCCAATTAGATCGGTGATGCCTTGAGGCTCCTTGTCAGGTCCATTGTATAAGGTGGCGTTGGTTACTAGACGCGGTTTCTGTTTCTTTTCTCCGATCGCAAGGCGGGCCAATTTATCGGCAACTCGACATGGAGTCTTCGTTCGAGAATCGATATAGGCAACCCAAGTCTTGAGTTTTTCATGGCTCTCCAAACGTTGCCTAAGCTCGCTCAGCCGGGCTTTGAGCCATTTCCGGTCATGTTCAAATCGCACAACACAGTCCCACATCTCGTCTAGAGAGCCATTATGGCGTACGATCTCCGCCTTCCGATGCTTCAATTGTCGATCAAAAGCGTCCCGATCCATGTAAAGTAACTCCGCCCCCAAATGGGATGTTAACGCAAACCGAGAAGTTAGCACAGATCGATGGAGAACGTGCGACCTGAATGGCCCGTGTGGAGAACAATGGAGGTGAACTTAGGTGCTCATCCGCAGAGATGTACAACTCCGGCAATCGGGCATGTGCGCTGCGGCTCCCCGATTCAGCCTGGACTGCGCCACCGATCTTCGATATACGCTATCGACGCCAAAGCGTGTGACGCGACTCCATATACTGAATCCGAACTAGCCGAGGCGAACTGTTTGGTTCGGACAGCGCTAAGGAACATCAAGAGAAGATCGTAATATCTATCGGTATTGAGCAGCGCGATCGGTTTTGTATGGCCGACCGCCATCTTGTTGGCGATGACATCGAATAGTTCATCCAAGGTGCCGAAGCCACCAGGCAGCGCTATGAAAGCGTCAGCGTGAGACTCCATAATCGCTTTCCTCTCGCGGAGATTTCTGGCTATAATCAATTTCTTGGCTTGCGTCGATGAAAGCCCGCGATCATGGAGCTCACTGGACACGACACCAATCGAGTCTCCTCCTCTTTTGTGCACGGCCTGCAACAGGATTTCCATCAATCCTTGCGTCGTCCCCCCGTAAACTAAGGTGTAGTTTCTTTCCGCAATTAGTCTACCCAGTTCGCTTGCCGCCTCAACAAACGGGGCGTCGGTCGTAGCGCTTGATGAGCAATAAACGCAGATCCTTCGCTGACCATCCTGGCGCATAATCTCGGGCGCGTACTTTGAGATAATATCAAATTTGTTGTCTGCGCTATCGGGCGCTTCGCATTACTATCAACAACTTCAAGAAATGGCCGCGAACGCTTTCGCCACGCATCGTCCCGACACTTCTTTCAAGCCAGAATGCCAGCGATCTGAACCTTATCAAGCCGTTCATGCACGTCCCTGGCCGGCGCAAGATACCGCATCGTAGTCTCTAACGACCGGTGCCCCATCCAACCCTGCACGGTCCGGACATCGAAGCCGAAGCGAAGCATGCGGGTGGCGTAGGTTGATCGGAAGGTCTTCAGGTCGAACTTCGTCGAATCGAGACCGGCCCGCGTCGCAACGTCTTTGCATCGATCGAGCATGTGCCACTCCCTATTGCCGCGCGGCGAAGGAAACACTAACCGCGAATCCCCCGACCGCGGATGATCGCCGAGGAGACCGATGAGCCCTTTTTGCACCGGGACCTCGCGCTCTTCCCAACGCTTCGGCCAGAACCCAAGATCCGGCTTTGAGGTCACCCGGATGGTGTTGAGCGTGGAACTCACGTCTGGCCAGAACAAGTGGACCACCTCTTGCTCTCTGAAACCAGTGAAAAGAAACGTTGAGAAGAGCGCCCGCTCCCAGGGAGTGCAAGCCGCGAAAAACTTCTTGAGATCAGTATCCGTGTACTCACGTGGCAGGGTCACAACGCGTTCCGGAAGCCCGAGACCCTTCGTCACACCCGGCTTGCCGCATCGCTTCAGGAATTGGGCGACGATGATCATCTGGTGGATTACAGTGTTGTTGTCGAGCTTGTGCTTGTTCTTGAGCCGGACCATGAAGTCCGTGAGATCGTCCCGCGAAACCTTCCGGGGATCGGCGTTCGGAGGCAGGAATTCAACGAACCGGTCGAGCACCGCTTTGTACTTCCGAAACGTGTTCGGCTTCTTGAGGGCCTCCACAGTGTCGAGATAGCGCTTGGCCGCGACGTGTACCGCGGTCCGTTTGGGCTCTTCCTCGTCGCTGCCCTCAATGCCTAAGGCACGGCCTTCGAGGATATGCATGCGCCGGCGGGCGGTCTCTTGTGCCTCGGCAGCCGTCCCGCCGCCGGCTCCCCGCTTGCGCCGGCCGCGCTCGTACCACTCGATGAAGTACCGACCTTCGGGGAGCGCGTTCCAATCATAGTCTCCATTTTTCTTGCGGGGAATGGCCACCAGCCTCCAGCGCTCGCCGGATTTCACCTGCTTCAGAATGTTCACGTGTGCCACTCGGATTTCTCCTTCTAAAACAGACAGTACCAAAATTTGGCGTCAGTAAGAAGGACAGTAAGGCTGGCAACGAACTGAAAATAAAGGGACTACGGTAGAAGCTGGCATTCTACCACTGAATTACTCCCGCTCGCTTCTACGACACGAACATATCAAAATACCACCACCATGTCCACATCGTTATCCGACGGCCGGTTCGAACCTAAGTCTGTGACGGCTGCTGCCTCCACTCTTTTGCGGCATCCCTCGCCGCTACCGCCGCGCCGTCGAAATCACGCTGCGATAGAAGCATGCGCACCTCGTCGATCGCAAACATGGTTTGTTGAGTTCGTAGCATGTCGACGCTGTCCGGATCGGCGCCCGATTGCATCACGCCTTTTAGGTATCCGGCAACATCGGTAACAATCGATTCTGCCTGGACAGCATTGTTCCGATGAAGGTGTAAGATAAGATCGCGGATAGACGCGAGCACGTCGGTAGAGTTCAGCAGCTTGGATTCACCTTTCCGCACTTCGTGGGTGTTGGTAGTCACTGGCACCGTTCTACCTGGAACGAAGAGGAACGCCCAGCGCTTGCGTGTACGACGAGGCTCTTGATCGAGGTGTCTCAAGTATGGCAGGAATCAGTCGAGCGCGCAATCGACCTTTTGCGCAGCCGGGGGCCTATCCCTTAACTGTCGCGAAACATTGGGCCAACCCTGTGCCGGGCAATTTGCGCGTCGATTATGTTTGCCCGGCGCCGGCACTCGGCGGCATCCTCATGCACCAGCTTGCGAGTCGCCAGATAGTCGTCCTGACTTATGTTTTTGGCCAATCGGCTGTTCACCAGTGTGTTGGTTTTGAGACGAAGTTCTTTGTTCCACGCGCGATTCTCGGCCTGCCATCCCAACACATCTTTCAAAGTGCAAGTCGAGAAATCTTCAGGCCAAAAGGACATTCCGTTCTTATATCGTCAGAAGCGGCTGGAAAGAATAGGCGGAGATTGGCCAGAAGCCCTTGGCAATTATTCGTATCCATGGTATAGTACTAATGTCACTGATTTGGCATCTTCGCATTAGTCCGGCCCGTCCGCTCTCGTCCGATCCTGCCCCGATACACAAACCAACTAAAAGGAAAAAGGAAATGAAGAATATTTTCGTAGGAAACCTCAACTTTGGGGCTACCGAAGATGCGGTCCGATCCATGTTTGAGGCATACGGAACGGTTGAGAAAGTGAACCTGATCACAGACCGGGACACTGGGCAGGCCAGAGGGTTCGGATTTGTTGAGATGAGCGTCAACGCGGATGCCGATCGCGCGATCGCCGAACTGAATGGCAGAGAGTTGGATGGTCGAGCTCTGAACGTCAACGAAGCGCGCCCGAAGACCGACCGCGGCGGCTCCGGCGGTGGTGGTGGCGGCGGCGGACGCCGTAACAATAATCGCTGGTAACAAATTTCGAGGGGCTTCGCCGCGCGGCGCGGCCCCAACCTTTCCTCCAAAATCCTCCGCAACATCACTCGCCTCACCTCGGGTCCCTAAGAACCGCCTCACAATACGCTTGCGCTACAGGCTACGTGCGTGGAAATCTATGCTGTAATAAAAGTGGAGAAGTGTCGTGGTTCCGTCCTTGGATCAAGCAACCTCGGAATCCTATGTATGGGCTTATCCCGGTTGTCCGGTTCGCATTCTGCTTAGCCTGAATGTGATTGAGCAACTGCAGGCTGAGGTTTCTCAGGCTGCTCCGTGGCGTGGGGAAATCGGGGGCTTGCTGATTCGAAGCAAGCGATCCAAACCAGGCACCATAAGGATTGTTGACTTCATCCCTTTGCCGGGCGAACAAAAATCATCGGATCCACATTTCAAGCTACCCTCCGAGTCTCTTGCTGAAGCCATTGCGAGGTGTCCTTCCGATTGCAAAATCGTCGGTTACTACCGCACCGACTTTGATCAGCGTGTTCACCTTCGGCCCGAGGATGTGGACACCATCCAGCAATGGTTCAAAGATCCGGGCAGTGTTTTCCTAGTGATTGCAGCCGGCGGCAACGGCCGGTCCACGGGCGGATTTTTCTTCTGGGAAAATGATTCCGTTGCCGCCAATCCAAGCCTCACGTTTCCTTTCGAGGCCGCGAAGCTGGTCTCCGAGGGATGGCCAACCCAGGCCGAGCCCGTGGAAAAAGAAAGGTTCGCCACGCTCACCGGTCTTCTTCTGAGGTTTGCCGAAATCGTGCGGCAAATGAGCATTCCGGGGAAGATCGGAATCGTCAGCGCTCTGTTCGCATTGGTGATTGGTATTCGCGTGTTCACCTGGAACCGTTCGGCGAGCAACGCCAAGATAGCTGCATCACCCAGCCTGGGACTACAAGTGAAACGGGATGGGACCAAATTCCTGGTTGCGTGGAATCCCTCCGCCCCGGTGATTGTGAATGCGAAGGACGCGAACCTTGTGATTTGGGACAGTAGCCGCGAGGCTTGGGATGGCAGCAGTGAGCCTCTCTATATGCCTTTGACGTCGGCCCAACTTCGCTCGGGCAACGTAACTTACACCTCCTTTTCTTTTACGGAGAAGGTAAAGTTCAGGCTGGACACGATCGGGGCCTCGGGCGATGCGGCCAGTGAATCCATGGTGTCGGTCTCGCCGCTCTCCATCACCAGCCCTGCAGCATCATCATCTGCTCCTCCAGCGCCAGAAGCTGCTGCTAGGATTTCTGGTTCTCCTGCTCTGCCGTCGGCCGAAAATCTTCCGCCTTATGAACCCAGACATTCGATAGTACCGAGGGCCCTTCCGCAATCTTTTGTCAGATCGTCAAGAGCGGCAAACAAAAAGTTTGTCCCGCCTCAATCCGTCCGTGCTACCAATACCGTTCATGACACCGTGATGCCTGATCCGCCCAACATCGTTGTACAGGTTATCGCTGGCCTTGCGTTCGACAGCAGCTTACTCACCCAAAATGCTGTTGCCCCGCCTAAATCACCGGCCGGTGAGCCGCGGTTGAATCCGGGCGCGACCGTGCAGGCGCCCAACAGCCGATCGAACGAAGGAGTGGTGACCATCACGTCAGAACCGAGCGGAGCCAAAGTTGAGATCAATGCCATCCCCGCCGGTGTCACACCGCTCACCTTGCAAATCTCTCCGGTGGGCTTGGGCTTTACAGTGACAGTGACCAAGAGCGGCTTTATGAAGTGGACGGTGCAAAGCTTCTCAACTGCCCAGCCATATTCTCTGCACGCGCAATTGAGAGAGATCCCGAAGTAAGAACCGAGAACTGTAAATCTGTCCCCTTGCTCACGCGCGGGGCTACAATTCGGGAGCAAAGGTTCGGGGCAGAGCCGCGCGCGCCAATGTGGGGTCAAATGTTCGCGCGATATAGCCCCGCGCGTGAGCAAGGGGACAATTGTTTTCGGCAGGCGCGCTCAAATCAATTCCGCCGGCGCGGGCCTGACCTCAATCTCGATCACGCGAGTGCCCAGATATGGATGCCGTGCCGTCAGCCGAACCGTCCCAGCCGATTCCGCCGCTTTTATCCAAACCGCGCCAGCGCCACCGGCCAGCGCGAAAGGATTCTCGCCGACGATTTCTCCGGGACCAGTCAGCGACAACGCAATCGCACCCGTCGCCAAGGGCCGGATGTTACCAAACTCATCCGTCACTAGGAACACCACGCGTGTCGCATCCCGCCCGTCGCCGGCCAGCTCCTTATCGTCCGGCAGCAACTTGAAGTCCGCATCCTTGCCCGAACCGGAAAGCGTGAGCGTTTTCGCGAGCTTCCCTTTGAGATAACCTTCGATCTTCAAATCACCCCATGGGTCCCAGAAAGTTCCCAGGTCCATGGTGAAAGGCGGGTACTTCAGATTCGGAAACGCACGACGATCGGGATCAATTTCCTGCATGAGTTGGCCGGCCGCATAGATTTTCAAATGATCGCAGTTGGAGAGAATCGGCACCGGGCCGGGCCCCGCGGCCTCCGGCTTGTCGCCGTCCGACCAGAAGAACCCGGCTTCGAGAACCACTTCCTCCTCCGGATCGCACTGCGATTTGTAGAAGTAAGCGGCCGGTTTCGGAATACGGAAAATGTCGCTGACCCCGTGGTAACAGATGTGATCGCCCGAACCAAAATTCGGGTGGGTGTTGTAATCGAACGCGCACCAGCCGATACCGCCTGCATAGCGGTCATCCCCAGCCAATTGATTGTGCACGCGCGCATGCCGCCTGACATGCTCCGCTACCACCGTGACATTGTCGAAGCGCTTGGTGGAATACATGTGGCCATTGAACTCCGTGTTCAAATACAGCGGATGATTCGGCAATTCGAGCGGAAAGCCAAAATCGTTAATCGTGAAAACGTCTTCCAGCTTCTCCGAATCGCGCAGGTAGCGGATGCCTCCGGTCTGCCGCGCGTCGTCGAGGGAGTGCGCCAGCTCATTAGTACGCGTGTAGAAATCATGATTATCCTGCGATTCGTTGATGCGTACGCCCCACAGAACGATCGAAGGATGATTCCAATCGCGCCGGATCATTTCGCCCACATTGCGGACCGCAATGTTCTGCCACTCCGCATCCCCGATGTGCTGCCAGCCGGGGATCTCTTCGAGAACCAGCAATCCCAGCTCGTCACAGGCATCCAAGAAATCGGGTGACTGCGGATAGTGCGAAGTGCGGACGATGTTGCAGTGCAGTTCGTGCTTCAGAATCCACGCATCACGCCGCTGGACGCGAGCCGGCATGGCCCCGCCGACATACGGGAACGTCTGGTGCCGGTTCAGCCCGCGCAGTTTTACATGTCCGCCGTTCAGCCGAAACCCCGATGGGGTGAACTTCGCATCACGAAAGCCGATCCTAGTGCGGTACTCGTCTTCCGAATCCGTCCGTACCAACACCTCATATAATTTTTGGTTTTTCAGATCCCAAAGCTCGATGGCTCCTAATGATTCGAGCTGGATGTCATGGTATGGCGCGGCCCTCGCGACCGTGATATTGGCAGTTTTGACCACAGTCTCGCCGTCTCGCAGTTCCGCGGTGATTCTGACCGGACGTTCCAGAGGACCATTCAAATAACACCGCACCAAGAGCGCGCGATTGTTTTCGAGCGGCCGCACCGGTTTCGCGTAGACATTCTCTATAAACGTCTGCGGAACCACGCGAATCTGCACATCGCGATAGATTCCGCCGAAGGTCAAATAGTCGATGTTGCCGCCGAACGGCGGGATGTCACTGCGCTCTCTCGAATCCAGTTCAACCGCAAGCACGTTGTCGCCGCCGAAGTTGAGGTGCGGCGTGATTTCGAACGAGAACGGAGTGTATCCGCCTTTGTATTCGGGAAACTTGTGGCCGTTCACCGCCACCGTCGCGGCGGTCATCGCGCCAGCGAAATCAATAAAAACCCGCTTGCCTTTCCAGTCGGCCAGCGCCTGGAAAGGCCGCCGGTAGACGGATACGAATTGGAATGCCTTTTCGTCGAAACTGTGCCACGGCAGGCGCACATTGGCATGCGGCAGCGTGACTTTTTCAGCGGGTTCGCCGTATAACCAACCGCGATTCAACTCGTACACGCGGCGATCTGGGCCGGGCGATGGGGGAGTTCGCGTCTGCGCAGTTAGAACATGCGCCGCAGCGGACCCGAGGATGAAGACACGACGATCCACTTGGCTTCAGGGACTTCTTCTATTGCTGGGGCGGAAACGGTCGGCTAAGAAGCGACGGCTTTCTTGCCCTTCGCAGGTACGATCGCATCTTTCACGGCTTTGGCGACGCGGAACTTCACCACCTTCTTGGCGGGAATACTGATGGTTTCGCCCGTGGCCGGATTGCGTCCCATACGGGCTTTTCGATCCACGCGAACCAGTTTGCCCAGTCCCGGCACAACGAATACGCCAGTCTTCTTCACCTCTTTGACGGCGGTGCTGGCGAGCGTTTCAAGCATCTGCTTCGCCAATTTGTTGCTAACCTCGCATTCTTCGGCAAGGTGCTTCACTAGCTGCGACTGTGTCATGCGCTTCTCCTTGAAGAGCTAATTGACTCTCGACCAATAATAATGCCGCTTTCGCCGCGTAGCAAGCCCTTTTATTGATCCAGACCGGCCCGCATACGCCGCAGTGCGCTCTCGATCCGCGCCGTTTCCTTCGCGATCCGCGCCGGATCTCTCAACCGGATGGCCTCTGCCAGGCCTGGCAGCGGCTGGCCCTCGTATAAGGAATAGATGTTCCAGCCATAGATAACGTGCCGATACCAGCGTTCGGCGGGGCTCGCGCTTTCATCCAGCAGCGTCTGCTCCAAGTGGGCCAATTGATCGTTTAGCGATGCGCGCGCCTCATCGGTGCCCCGTCCGGCCTCCAAATCGGCGTCTGCGCGATGCTCCAGCGCCTCAGCCCGCGCCGCGACTTCCGCCGCAAGCGTTTTCGAGGCGTCCAGATCCAGCTTGGCTATTTCATTGCCATCCTGGTCGCGCGTCCAACTCGCCGCGCTAGCCAGAAATTCCGAGATCTTCCTGGCGTAGTGGGAATAGCGGAACGGCAGCACCTGTGCGTCCGCCAAGCGCATAACGGCCAAGCCGAACATCTGCGACATCGTACGCGCCACTTGAAAACCAGGGTCGCTGAAATGCTCCACGAAGTAGCGCGAATCGTAATTGGAATGATAGGTGCCGTAACTGCCGTCGAAATCGAACTGCATGGAGAGCGTCGGAAGGCCCAGGTAATCCTGAAATGCCACAAAATCGGCGCCGCTTCCGAGCGCGGCCAGTTCCACTTCGAAATCCTTTGAACCCCGGCGGCGGCGTTCCGCTGGCTGCTTTTGCCACTGGCCGGAGCGCCAGTCGTCGTAGACGCTGCCGCGTCCGGCGAGACCCGGAACGTCCTTGGCCACTTGCACCATGAAATCGCGCAGGGACGGCGTGCCGCCTCCGCCGAATTGCCCGCGCATGAACAGGTCGGTATTGATGTAGGCCACGGCCTTCTCGCGCAACTGCTTTTCGAAGGCCTCTGCGTATTCGGTGGACCCCACCAGTCCGAACTCCTCGGCGTCCCAGAATGCGAACACGATGGAACGGTCCGGGACCCAGCCGCGCTTGTGCAGCGCCGCGAGCGCCCGGGCCGTTTCATACACTGCGGACGTGCCGCTGCCCGGATCCATGCCGCCAAAGGTCCATGCATCGTGATGGGTGCCGAGCACCACCCAGCGCTCCGGATTCCGTCCACGGAGCCGCCCGATCACGTCGTGGATGGTGCGCCATCCGGCGTCCATATGGACATCCAACTTCACAACCGCGGGACCCGGACCCAGGCGATAGGTGAATGGCAGCGCGCCCTGAAAGCCAACCGGCACTGCTGGACCGCGCAATTGCGCCAGGATCTTCGAGGCTTCCTTGGAAGAAAGAACGACGGCGGGGATGCGAGGAAGCGTGGGTGCGGTGGCTGGCTCGAGCACTGCCGCACCCGATCGCGCTGCCACGCCTGGCGACAAAGGGTCGCCATGCCAAAACCAACTGTATTTGCCGTTACCGCGCTGCACCATGAAATCGGCGCGCCACGGACCCTCCGGCCACGCCAGACCCTTCGCGTAGCCATCATCGGCGGGGTCGCTGTAAATGATGATGGCGGCCGCGCCGCGCTCTTCGGCGGTATGGATCTTCACCGCTCGATGGCTCCGCGCATAGCGGGCGATCACGATTTTGCCCTTTACTTCGACCCCCGCCGCGGCGAGTTGGTCGTAATCCGGAGGCAGCCCGTAGTTGACGTACACAACCGGCGCCGTCACTGTGCCGGAGGCCGAGTAGGCGACAAATGCTGGCCCGAGCTCCGGGTTCGCCGAATCTGGATCCACTGGGTTGGCAGGCTCGCGAACGCTCAACGATTCCTTGGATGGCTCAACCAAATCGATAGCGATCGATTCGGGCGTCGAGAGATAGACTGAGAATTCGTGAACTTCGGTTTCGAGACCAGCCTCCGCCAGCCGCTTGCGGAGCATCTCCGCTACCGCATTGGATGCGGGTGTTCCTGCAATGTGCGGCCTTTTGGTTAGTGCAAGGTGCAGCGCCGAAATGGACTCTGTGGAAAGTTCGGAGGTGAACGCCGCTTCGTTCTTACGTTCCTCAACCAGCGCGGCGCTGGAGAAACCGAGCCGCGGTTCAGGAACAGTCGTTTGCGATTCGCACAAAAAGGCGAACGTAATCAGAAACGATGCGGAGTATCGCGGCATGCTAACGATGACAGGCCATCGTAGCACCAGTCCCCGCGCTCATGCTTGCAGCAATCTTCAGCCGGCAAAAATCGTGTCGGACAATTCAGGAACCGGCTCGGGATCTACGGAGAATGAAACAGGGCGCTCCTGGCTCGGGATCTCGTTGGGCTGCCGCGATAAGTCAATATTTCCCTTGATGAACCCGCCGTCTTCAATTACGATTCCGGCGGAGTGGACGTCGCCAATAAATCTGGCGCCCTTTCGGATGTAGACCTTGTCCACCGCCTCCACTTTGCCTTCGATGGAACCAAGCACTTCCACCTCACGTGCCATCACGGTGGCTTTGACTTCTCCACTCGCGGCGATGGTCAGGCGATGCTCTATCATCTCGATGGTTCCTTCCACATCGCCTTCGATGATCAGATCTTCCCGGCTCTCGATCTGTCCTTTGAACACGACACTTTTCCCGAGAATAGCCTTGGCGGCCGGCGGCTGTAATGCGATTGATGGGGCAGCAGACATAGGGGCTCCTTAACCTCTTATTCAAATCCCTGTACTTTGGCTGGCAGATTCCGTACTAGGTAGTGATCGGCGTCACGGGTGCGCTTCTTTAGGGCACAGCCACCTGAGCCAATCCGGAAGCGATTTGTTGCTGCAGGCGGTAACAACTGTATCATATCGGGCGACGCCCTGTAAGCGCCCCCCGGTTATTCGGTTGTTCGGTTATTCGGTTCGGCCTTTTCGGGGTTCTCGCTCTTAGCGACTGGTGGTTATTGCTCCGTGGTTTCGCTGGGTCGCGTTGAAATCGGTCAAGAAATCGAGCTGTTTCTTGCGCAGAGCGGTTTTGGCTACAATGCTGTCGCCGAATTCGAGGTAATTTTCGTTGCCCTCAGTGAAGGCCGGCCAGGAGGTCAGGCCCGGGCCGTTCGGGTCACCCGTTTTTGCAAAACGAACCCAAGCTGGACTCATGGCCTTGGAAAGCCGCGCGTCTACGTCGTTGTATGTTTCGGCATCCACGGAAAAATCGCCGATGAAGGTAGCGGTGGTTCCGTAAACGGAATCGGGAAGCACGCCAAAAACGTAGGGTACTTCCGATGCGTGGAAGCTGCCCCACTTTAGCCTGCGCCCGACGCCATTTACGCGCGTGAACTGATATTGGAAGACTTTGTGTTGACCTTTCGAAACCGCGCGGAGCACGGATCGGGTACCATGCAGGAATTCGTAATCGCCTGAAACGTGCGCTGCGGCGTCATAGGCATCGGAATCCGTGGATGCCGGGTAGATCGCCAACAACCCGTCGGTTTGGGGTCCAAAAGTCTTCTGGGCATACTTGCGGAGGTCCGCCAGATTGTGGACGGGCGGGCCTCCCAGCAGTGTGCCCTCGTCCGCATTGGTACCCGCAATCAAGCCCACATGGGCAAACTTACCCGAGGAAAACAGCCGCGCCGGGTCATCCGGCAACACCACTCCATCCACCACCGGCACATAGGCTTCGCCCTTATCGGCCTTGTCATCCCCAATCGCCGGCGGCCCCAGCATTTTGATGATATCGGCCATGCTCTTCGATCGGAGCGTGGCCAGGTCTCCCTGAGCCTCCCCGAACTTCTCCATGGAGATCCGCCCATACCAGGACTCTTTGAGATGGCTGATTGGGTTGAACATTCCCCAGGCGCTTTCCGCAATTACTTTATGGAACAGCCCCTGAGCTTGCGGCACCACCATCAACAGGCAAACCGCGGTGCCGCCCGCGGATTCGCCGAAAATGGTCACGTTGTTAGGGTCGCCGCCGAACGCGCCTATATTGCGCTTCACCCATTCGAGCCCGGCCACCATGTCCAGCAGCCCGTAATTGCCGGAGACGCCTTGCGGCGACTCCTTGCTGAGTTCCGGATGCGCCAGGAAACCGAAAATTCCCAAGCGGTAGTTGATGCTGACCACCACCACGCCCTCTGTGGCCAGCGTTTCCCCGTCATAAGCGCTCTGCGAGCTTGCGCCGAGTACGAATCCGCCGCCGTGGATCCACACCATCACCGGTAGCTTTTCGGAAGCCGAGCGCGCCGGGGTCCACACGTTGAGCCCGAGACAATCTTCGCTCTGCGGGCCAGGGACGAACTGGAATTGCGGGCACAGCGCCGGAAAGGTTTTGGCAATCCGAACGCCTTTCCAAGGTCTCACTGGCTGCGGCGGTTTCCAGCGCAGCGCGCCCACCGGCGGTGCGGCGAAGGGGATGCCTTTGTAGGAGCGGACGGCGGTACCACTGCCGGAAACCAAGCCGGAATCGATCTTTACAACCGTTTCGAGACCGGAAGTGGCTGCCAGAGTGGCCGTCACGGAGAGCAACGCGGCAATCGTGGGCTTCATGTAAGGATGATACACCGCTCTTCAGGCTGTAGGGCAGGTTGCCAACCTGCCGCCGATTGCCAATCGGAGCAAACTGCGCGGGTTATCAACCCGCGCGCAGGATGGCATCCTGCCCTACACGCAAATCAGGAGACCAGGCCGGAGTTATTATGGAAACGAGGCCGCAATTGAGAGTGCGAATTCTAGTGGCTGTGATTCTCGTTGGAGCGACCAGTGCTTTTCCTCAGGGCGGTTTCCGCTCCGATATTCCGCCGAGGCACGCGACGCAACCTCATCGATATTTTCCGAGCGGGTTTCCGTTTTTCCTCGGCGATTACGGTTATGGTTACGAAGGTTATGCGCTCGCTCCGAGTGTGGTGGTGGTGCAGCAACCGCCTTCATACGTCCTGCTACCGCCGGAGCCGAGCGCTCCTCCCAAGTCTGAGATTCACGAATACCAACGACCCGCTGCGGCCGACCAAGAACAGGCGTTTGCCATCGTGCTCAGGGACGGCTCTGTGCATTCCGCCGTCGCGGTGACGGTACAAGATAACGCGCTGTATTATGTAGAACCCGACGGCGGGCATCGGTTGGTTTCGCTAGACGCTTTAGACCGCGAAGCCACAGGGCGATTGAATCGGGAACGCAAGCTCCGGCTACAACTTCCGCCAGCGCAGTAGGACAAGCCTCCGGCTTGTCCCTCTTGGCAAGCCGGAGGCTTGCCCTACGACGCGCCCCATGAATCCAACGCTGTCGAATAACTCGCGGTAGCAGAGAAGGCACGGGCGCTGACGCCGGCAAAGCGGGTTCTTGTGGGCACACTGATGGCGGCGCGATACCGCGGAATACACCGCGAGACTTGCCAAGGCCACAAGGAGGATCGTCGTCATGACTCGAGTCTCGCGGTGAAAACCCGACCCGATGGGTTAGGAGGAAAGCATCGGATCGGGCGCTAAGCAGCCCCCCACACAAATGGCTGCTGCCAAATCTATCGGCCCAAACGCCCTCCGCCTACAGACCGATGACGCATCTTTACTTTGCCAACCGCGCTTTGCGACCATAGCTCTTCAACCATGGATGGAACAATGCCATATCGAAAGGTCGCCGGAATCGCCGCCGCCTTAGTACTTTTCTCACACCTCAACGCCGCTCGGCCGGATGCAGCCACCCGTTCGCTAGCGCGAGACATCTTTCAACAACTGATTGAGATCAACACAACGGATTCGGTGGGAAGCACCACCGTTGCAGCCCAAGCCATGGCCAAGCGTCTGCTGGACGCGGGAATCGCGCCGGCCGACGTAAAGGTCCTGGGGCCGAACGACCGTAAAGGGAACTTGGTTGTTCGGCTACACGGAACCGGGCCCGGCAAGCCAATCCTGATCATCGGCCATTTGGATGTCGTGGAAGCCCGCCGCGAGGATTGGACTACCGACCCGTTCCAGTTCGTGGAGAAAGACGGCTACTTCTACGGCCGTGGCACCCAGGACATGAAGGTGAACGACGCCATCCTGATGGTCACGCTGATCCGGTTCCAACGGGAAGGCTT
>PMOK01000094.1 GCA_003162425.1 Bryobacterales bacterium
AATCCCCCCCTCTCCGCCAGTTCAACCCTCTCCGCGAACATTGCCCGAGCGAACCCTCTCTGTGAAGAATTGGTCTGAAGTCTTCAAGTTGGCGCTGAACACCGTTGGCCCCGGTTTGTGGTTCGCCAAAACTCTGTAGGGGTTGGGGGAGTATTTCCGGCGGAAAAATCGAGCCGTCTTCGGGATAGTCGATGACGATCTCCGCAGCATTCGAGTGGGTTTCTGCCAGCCATCACAGCCATGCAATTTAAATATCAACTTCTCGTCCCGCGTGGTTTCCGCCGGCGAGTCCGTTATCGTTACCAGTCCAGGCCCATGCGTTTCTTTAGCCGGTGAAATTCCGGCGTATTCTGCATCTTGGCGAACGCCACATCAACGTGAATGTAGGGTGCCCAGTCTTCGCGCGCGTCTATTGCCTTTTCCAGCAATCTGACGGTGCCTGGCTCATCGTCTAGGGCCGCTCGAATGGCAGCCAGTCCGTACACCGCAACATGTCTTTCCAGGTACTCCCGTTCGAGCGGAATGAGAAGCCGGAGCGCCTCCTGGCGATTCCCGTTGTGTGCCTCGGCCCCAGCCAGAAACTCGCGGGCATAAGGACGCTGCGGCAACCAGTTCCGCAGATTCCCTCTGGCCGTGTCGCTTCCGAACCATGCTTCCATGAAATTGAGGCGAACCTGTAATCGTTCGTTAGTGGGACTCCTCGCAGCGATTTTGCGGATCTCCTCGCGCGCTTCCTCGAACCGGCCTTCCACCGTGAGGTACTGCACGTCGTTCAGCACCGCTTGGGAACTCAACGAGTCCAGATCCCGCGCGCGCTGAAAATGTAAATCGGCTTCCTGCCTTTTACCCAGCACCAGACACAGATTGGCGTAATTCAGCTCGGCGCCGGTGAAAGGGCTGAGGGTAAGCGCCGTGCGTAGTTCGCGGTCCGCCCGGTTCCAATCGAAATCGTAGCGCATGGCGAACAGGGCCAGCCCCACGTACGCCCGCACCAGGTTGGGATCCAGTTGGACGGCTTTTTCAGTCAGTTCCTCGGACTTTCGAATCTCCGCCGGTTGAAACGGCTCGCCGTCCGCATTCCCGCGGTTCCAGATCGCCGCTCCCAGGCCTTCATAGGCCGCCGCATAATCCGGGTCGAGTTTCAGGGCGCGCCGATAGTATTGTTGTGCAAGGTCATTAGCCGCCATCGAGATCTGGTCGCCCTGGAACCTTGCTTTGAGGTAATATTCGTGGGCTTCCTCGGGAGGCACGTGAATTTTCGGCTGGGCCGACGCCGAGAGGCCCAGGCTCGTCAGGATCGCAGTTTCCAGATCTGCCTCGACGGCGCTGGTGTCCGCAGCCAGGCGCTGATAGGTGTTCGTCCAGACCCGCACGCCGTCGGTCGCGCGATCGAGGGACGCGACGGTCTTGACGCGATCGCCGGAGCGCTCGATGCTGCCTTCCAGCACGTAGTTCGCGTTCAGCTGCTTCGCGATATTGCGCAGGTCGTTTTCCTTCCCTCGGAACTGGAAGGCCCAGGACCGGGCGGTCACCCTTAGACCTTTGAAATGCGTCAGTGCATCCGTGATTTCCCAGGCCACGCCGTCGCTGAAGTATTGATTACCGGGATTTCCTCCCACGTTGGTGAACGGCAGCACCGCGATGGAAGCTGATGGCCGAGGCGGAGCCGTCCGGCCGCCGAATCGCCAGCCAATGACGGCGGCCGCTGAGAGGGCAATGACCCCGGCCACTATGGCGATCGGAGGAAGCTTCCGCGGCCGCCGCGCCCGCACCGGTTGACCCTCCAGATAGCGCGCCAGGTCGGCATCCATCTCCGCCGCCGACGAGTAGCGCTCCTCCGGGTTCTTGCGCAGGGCTTTCAAAAGGATGGCATCCAGCGGCCGATCCAAACCCGAAGATTCCGGCTCAGTGTGGTTGATGGTCTGGGCCACTACGCCAGCGGAATAATCGGTAAATCGGTACGGAGGCCGGCCGGTCAGCAGGCGATAAAACAGCACACCAGCAGAATAAATATCGGTTGCCACCGTGAGCGGCTTCCCTAGCGTCTGCTCCGGACTGGCAAAATCCGGGGTGAATGCGAAAACGCCGGTCTTGGTAATGGCGCCGTCGCCGCTGGCGTCCACCAGACGCGCGGTACCGAAATCCAGAAGCTTGGTGTTTCCCGCCGCGTCCACCAGGATATTCGACGGCTTGAGGTCGCGATGAATCACACCGCGCCCGTGGACGTAGATTAGCGCCTCCAGCACCTGCCGCATCAGCCCGATGCGCGAGCTGGCATCCAACTTCTGCAAGTCCGAGTAGCGATCGATTGTCAGGCCGTCGACAAACTCCATCACCAGGTACGGAAGCCCCGAACCGCCGCCACCGCCGTCCAACAGGCGGGCAACTTTAGGATGGTCCAGGCTGGCCAGAAATTGGCGTTCTCGGCGGAAATGTTCCTCGATATCCGGCGATGCCAGGGCCAGCGGCGCCACTTTCACCGCCGCCTCCATCCGAAACGCGCCGTCCGCCCGCTCAGCCAGATAGACTTCGCCCATTCCTCCACGGCCCAGCAGCCGGATTGCCTGCCACGGTCCAAACCTGGGGAGCGCGTCCGGAGGCATCGGAACGGCCGCGGTCACCGCTTCGTGGTCTTCCAGCAATTGGCGAACCTCGGCCAACAGGTTCGAATCGGTGGTAGCTTCCTGCCGGCGCAAAAAAGCATCTCGCTCCGGCCCGAGCGGATACTCCAGCACTTCGTCGAAAATGGCTTCGATCCTGCGAAATCGGTCGATTTCTTCAGCGGTCATGAGTGCGGCCCTTCAGACGCGGTAGAGACGACGGCGCAGCCACGCCAGAGAAAACCGCAAGTTCCGCTCCACGGTTCTCTTGGAGAGTTGCAAGATGTCGGCGGTCTCCTCCACCGTGCACCCAAGAAAGTAGCGCAGTTCGACGGCGCGGGTTTTAAGCGGATCGAATTCGCGCAATTCGTTGAGCGCCGCCGAAAGGTCGAGCGATTCCGAGCCTTCCTGGGAAAGCCATGCCAGTTCCGCGTCCAGGGGAACGCGGGTCCATCCCAGCCCACGCTTTTCCGCTTTGGCTTTGCGCGCCGAGTCGATCAGCACGCGGCGAGTGAGTTGCGCCGCGAAAGCGAAGAAGTGGGCGCGATCGTTGAGGGCCAGCCGCCGCAGGCGCAGCAGATCCAGGAAGACCTCGTTGACCACCGCGGTCGGCTGCAACGTATGGTCGGGACGTTCATTGCGGAGAAAGCCTTCGGCGATGGCGCGCAACTGATCGTGGACCAACGGCGCCAACGAATCCAACGCTTCCGCGTCGCCTCGTTCCCAACGGCTCAGCAGTAGCGTGATTTCTCCCTGCGCGGGATTTTGCAACCTTCATAGTAACCACAACTGGAGTGGCCGAAAAACACCTCTCAATGCTGACGGCGCAATCGGAGGGGAGACTCCGCCACCGGAATGCGATTTTCTTCGCCTATGGCCTTGAATAAGGAGGTTGGAAGAAAATTCGGCGGAGTTCTCGCTCGTCTTGCGCCGTATTCAGTAGGGCGGACTTCTGAGCCATATTCACAGAGCTCGCCTACGATGTGCAGCAATCTGCTTGCCCGCCAAGGCGGCGCAGGCAATCTCGGAGGAGATTTGATGAAGTACTTACTAATAGCGTTCATTTTTGGTGGCCTGGCGGCAAACCTGTCCGCCGAAACCATCACGATTCTCAACCCGAACTTCGACGCCCAGGTCCTCGCGCCGGGCACCGCCACGGGGTATGGCTTTATCCCGATTACCGACTGGAGCCAGAACGATGCGGCCAACACGGATTACAGTGTGTATAACCCGGTGGCGTCGAGCTATCCGGGTGGTGTTCCGGGCGGGAATAACGTAGCGGATGTCTTCTCGGATGGGACGACCTCGAGCATCTGGCAATTCCTCGCTACCGGCTTGCAGGCCAACGACACGTACACGCTCACCGGTTACGCAGGTTATCGGTTAGATACCGGCATTTTCCAGCCTGGCCTGGACGGCTGTTACGGCAATGCCATGGTGGAGGCAGGCGGGAACGTGTTGAATGCGGCGGTGATCGGCGGAAACATCAACAACGGCACGGGCTGCACCCCGGGTACCTTCACGCATTTCACGATCAGCTTTACCACCGGCGCAAACCCTGCCGGGTTAGGACAGCCCTTGGAGATCGTATTGGAAACTTTGGGTACAGGGTCTCAATACGAACCTACTGAGCTCGACTTCACGGGGATTGCTTTGAGCGACACGGCGGGTTCGGGCTCGGCCGTTCCGGAACCTGCCACGCTCGGTATCATGGCTGGCGCGTTGGCCCTTTGCATCTTCCGTTTCCGGCGGCGGACCGCTTAGTTCGGCCGACGGAGAAATATGGCCCGGAGGAATGCGGATTTAGAAATCCATGAAGTCATCCGCATTCATCCCGGGTAACGGAACAGGGATTCGGAATCGATCCTATGAAACGGTAACTCGCCAGCGACGAGCTTATGTCTACCAAAACGGATTCTTAAGTTGCTGGTACCACGACGGGTCACGACACTTCGATTAATCGTTCACGCCAAGCGTTTGATGTCGGATCGGCGCTAAATGCCGCGCTTCTTCAAGACACGCTTAACGTTGCGGCGGCCATGTACCACAGCCATTATTCGGATTGGTTCAACGTCCGGCCGATAGACGATTAGATACGAGTAGAGAGGAAAGAAGAGCACCGGTCTCGCTGTCAGGTCCTTACGGCGATGTCCTTGACCGGCCAGCGATCTGAATGTTTCGTAGAACTCGGATTGGACTCGGTCGGCGACACTTTCGTCGTCTCTGGCGATGTATTGCCAGATTTCAAACAGGTCCTCGACCGCCTGCGGCGAAACGGAATAACCGCTCACGCCCGACGCTGTTGGGCGCGGCGGCTCACCTTCTTTGCTTCCAACTGTGCGAGGGATTCTTCGGGCGTCAAACCTTCACCGCGTTCAAACTGATCGAAAGCTCGCTCGATCTTGTCGTGAATCACGGCCCTGTTCGAGCGCAGCCATTCTTCGTCGGCCTGAAGCGATTCCAGCGCCCGGTGAATCACTTCTTCAGGTGTGGCGAAGGCCCCACTTTCGAGGCTCTTCTGAATGAGTTGCTCATCCTCGGGCGTGACTTTGATCGTCATTGACGGACCGCTCTTCCTATGATCGCATGTACCTTCGAAGGTTTTTCAGTGGTACATCACATTTCGCGGGAGATAGAATATGTCCGTGATTATTCCGCGATCCAATCCCTTCGCCTGAAACGTGGTGGGAGTGTCATACTCACCAATCCAGATGTATCCTAACGGAATCGTCTCGGTCCCATTCTGCGTTGTGGCGCTGACAGGTAGAGTGGAAAGCACCCAAGCAGGTACCGTGAACTGGGTTGCGGAAACGGGAGCGGTGCACTGAAACTCCACGTATTGGGTCTCGGCCGCATCCGCGAATGAGACGCCAGCGATGGTGAAGAATCCGTTCTGCTGGTTTGGATTGCCACCACTCCATTGAACCGTAAGGTCATTCTTCAACGAAACGCTCTGACCGACCCCTGGGCTCGAGATCAGCGCGGCGGTGCTATTCAATGTCTCCGCGACGGTGAAGGATCCCACTGCGGAGCCGCCGTCGGCAGTCATGGAATAGTTGAGGCCGCCCCATAGATACCGGGAACCGTCGCTGGCGTTGAGCGTGCCGAAATAGTACCCTGGGCCGTATTTTGGAACCGTCACTGTTCGACCGAATCCCTGTACTGTGAGCGTTGGCCCGGCGTCAATTTGCCCTGGACTGAAATCGCTGAGTCCAACCCGGCACGCGAGCGTCCCGCTTTGACAGGACATGCAATATCCCGATGAGACGCCATACTGGGCCAAGCCCGCGGTTTCCTGCGTGTACTGGCTGAATGTTCCCAAGCCAACGTCGCCGACCAGTCCCTCTTCCAGGCGGAGGTAACCGAAGTTGACCGTCTGCCCCGATGCGAGTTTTGCGATCAGATCCGCGCCCAGGATGGAATCCGAGCAGGTTTCTCCGCTGCTCGAAACAGCAATGGTCGCGATGTTACTCATGGCGTCGCCAGCGTGGACGCCAACTGGTACGTAGCAACCCTCCACTCCCGCCGGCACTTCGAAGACAATTTGATCCACGCCCGCGCAGCATCCGGACCGCCCGTGATACTGTACCGTTGCTGTTGTGTTTCCCACGTACACTTGCGCGGCGCCGATGTTGCCGGTCGGAGGCGCGCCGCTATCGCTCGATTCGATGGGACCAATCCCTGTTCCCCACAGCACCGCCAGATCACCCGGATGGAAGGTGTGCACAATGGTATTGGCTCGATAGGCGGTGTCGGAAACCACTGCCTGCCCGAAACCGCTCTGGTTGAAAGTGAAAATTCCAAACGAGCTCGTCACAACCTGAATCGTGGCGGGCGGGCTGGTGGCGCTACCAAAAGTGACCGCTACCGTTGCTTTGCCTACCGGAATTGTGGACGGAAGAATGGCGGCAACCTGCTGATCGCTGGTGTAGAGTATGACGGCCTTGCTTTGAGCGCCGCCGGCCGTGATGACTACCGAGGTGCCCGCTAGCGTGGTGGGGAGGGGGAATACACCGGGAGCCGCGGTTGCAGTGGCCGGCCCCAGTCCTTTTCCGGAAATCGTGAAAATGGATCCTTGGGCGATACCCGATCCTGGCAAACCGGGCGCCAGGTAGCTGGCGGAATTCACGATCCCATTCGCGTTAATTGCCGGTTGAGCGCCGGCCGACACAATCGCGACTGCAAAACCGCACAAAATTCCTGCGGTGCGCCAAGGCAAGTGGAGCGACGAACAAGGCATAAGCAAGTCCTCCACGACGGAATGACCGCCCTTCCCAAGATTCTACGCTACCGCGCTGCTGACCTCGGAATGCACCTCTTCCAATGAAACGTAGAACCCGAACATGAGATCCGAGTTTCGCTGGGTCCACCGGCTCATGGTCCATTGCACACGCAGAAATCGTACGGCCGGTTTTTTCGTGAGATTCAGGATTGTGGCGTACGCCCCGCAATAGGACTTCTGCGGAAACGTCAGGAGGGGTTTCGGGCCCCAGTCGGTTCCGGACGACGAGCCCCAGATAGAAATGGCCAAGGCTTCCTGCTCGACGACATCGTTAATTCCTAGCGTTACCACCAGTAGCTTGCCAGCCAGCGTGCCCAGGTCGATCAGCGGTCCAATGCCGTCGTTTTTTTCTACACACTGCGGAACGAGGTACATCGGGGCGTAAGTCAATTGCGGCATAAGCATACTCCTCTATCGTCTAGTACGAGCACCGTCATTAGTTCGCCGCATTTAGGATGCCAATTGACCTCTCTGGAAACCTTGCGTTTGCAAGGTCCGGATGCGTGATCTTACCCATCAAGCTGCCTCATTTCACCCACTTGAGTAGCCGAAAGGAGCGCTCGAGCAGAAGCGCCAAGCAGGTTGCCATCGTAAATCGTGGTAGTTCGCGTGCCTCTCAAGCAAGCAGGACGCCGGTATGCGACTCCTATGGACAGCGCTGCTTTTGATGGGGGCCACAAGTTGTGTAAAGCAATTGCCCGTTGAAGCCCCCATCGACAAAAGTTGGACCTCTCCTCAAGTGGTGCGATTCACTGCCCAGCCTCAAGTGATCCACCGCGGCGAAACGGCGGTGCTCAGCTGGAACGTCCGGAATGTGTCGCAGGTTTCACTCGAAGAATCGCTGGAACCTGACGGGCGCGCTCCCGACCAGCTACTACACTCGATCGGAGACTTCCCCGCCAACGGAACCGTAAGCGTATCGCCGAAGAGAACCGCAACCTATGTGATGAGTTGCGGCCCGCAGACCGAGTCGGGACTCGGGTGTGTTTCTGCGTCCGTGAGTGTAGTGGTCAAGTGAATCGCTGATCGATCGCGTCTCCGCGCTAGTGGGCTGTCTGGCTGCATCTCTACTACTGCCGTGCGTCG
>PMOK01000064.1 GCA_003162425.1 Bryobacterales bacterium
TTCTGGTTCATGTCGTGGTACGACGTGTCCATCGGGCCAAATCTCGCTGCTTATAACTACGTTCGCAAGACGGCCAAGCCCGAGATCGCGAAACAGCAATACGCGATCATCGCTCCCGTGGGCCACTGCGGTTATAAGCGAGCCACCGAGGATACCGTCGTCGGTGAACGCAGCATGGGCGACGCCCGTTTGGATTACGACGCGCTCACCTACGGCTGGTTCGACTTCTTTCTCAAAGGCGAGAACAACCATGTACTCGAGACCATGCCGCGGGTCCGTTACTTCACCATGGGATCGAACAAGTGGCAGACTTCGGACACGTGGCCGCCCGAGGGCGCGCAGCCGATGACCTTGTATCTTGCAAGCGGTGGAAAGGCAAATAGCCTGTACGGTGACGGCGCTCTCACCGCCAGCGAGCCGGCTGCGGATAATGCTGACGGCTTCGTTTACGATCCCATGAACCCAGTTCCATCCTACGGCGGGAATGTCTGCTGCACCGGCAACGCAATCACCGCGGGCGCTTTCGATCAACGCAAAATGGAAGCCCGCGCCGATATCCTGGTCTACACGTCCGAGCCGCTAAAAGAAGGAACTGAAGTAAGCGGCCCCATCGACGTGACACTCTACGTTTCGTCGGACGCGAAGGACACCGACTTCACGGTGAAAGTGCTGGACGTGTATCCCGACGGTACCGCGTACAACTTGGACGAGACCATCCAACGGCTCCGCTACCGCGACGGATACGACAAGCCGCCGGTATGGATGGAACCTGGCAAAGTGTACAAGGTGGCGCTACAGCCCATGACGACCAGCAACTTCTTCCCGGCCGGGCATCGCATTCGCATCGAGGTATCCAGCAGCAACTTTCCGCGCTTCGATCGAAACCTGAATACCGGCGGTAAGAACTTCGATGAAAGCGTGGGAGTGGTGGCCCACAATGCGGTGCATCATTCCAAGCTGTATCCTTCCGAGGTTACGTTCACGGTGGTGAAACACCATCCAGCTTCGTGAATGGTCGTTCCGAGCCGCGACCGGCAGGAAGCGCTACCGGCGTGGCCGGTGGCACTCGGCTATCTCGCAACGCGTTCGCACGAGTGCGAACGCCTGACAAGCCAGAGGCTTGTCCTACGTAGGTACACGCAATCCTGATTCAGGTATGTTCCCGGTCCGGATCTGGCTGCTTCAGATACTTCACCAAAGTAACTTCGCTTCCACTGGCTCCGCAACTGACGTGGTATTCATCCATCAAGGCGCGAGTCAGATAGACTCCCCGGCCGCGCTCGCGGAACATTTCTTCCGGCGCAAGCGGGTCCGGAATCTTTGCGGGATCGAATCCGTTTCCCTCATCGGTGATTACGATCTTGAGCTGGTCCGAGGTCGCTTGGATGTCCAGTGAGACTTTTTTTTCGCTGCTCTCTTGGTTGCCGTGAAACACGGCGTTGGCTGCCGTTTCGTGCACAGCCAGGGCAATCTGTTCCAAGCTGACGTCACAGAAGCCGGCTCGCCGCGCGTGTTCCAGAACCAAATGCTCGATTCTCTCCACGGTCTCGAGTGTGGAGTCCAGCGTGTAATGCTCGGCTTCGGGAGTCATTTTTTCATCCTGCCTCGAAGCAGGACGAACAGTTCGGACGGCGTATTTCTCGGCTCTCCCACGCGCGTACCTATCCTAACATGCGAAACTCTACGGGACATGCGAAACTCTACGGGACATGCGAAACTCACCAGAGAGACTGCGATGGAGACCGTCCGCAACATCATCCTTTTTGTCAGCGCTCTATTCCCCATCGTGGATCCGCTCGGCGGCAGCCCGATTTTTCTCTCGTTGACCAGGGAGTATCGGCCCGCGGCGCGGAGGACGCTCTCGCGGCAGATTGCGATCAACAGTTTTTTCCTGCTGGTTGGCTCGTACCTGATTGGGACACACATTCTGGCGTTCTTTGGGATTTCGCTCCCGGCGGTGCAGGTAGGAGGAGGATTGATTGTCATCTCCACGGGCTGGACCCTGCTGAAGCGGCGAGACGAAGATGAACGGGACAGAGTCCATCCAAGCTCACACCACCATGAGACATCCCACCAGGCGTTCTATCCCCTCACTTTGCCGCTCACCGTTGGTCCCGGATCGATTTCTGTCGCGGTGACGCTGGGCGCGAACGCCTCGCATTCCGGATTCAATATCCTCGCCATTCTGGCCTCGATTGTCGGATCGGCTGTCATCGCATTGAGCATTTTCCTATGCTACGGATTCGCGGACCGGCTGGCGCGAATGCTGGGAGTGACGGGCGTGACCGTGATCGTGCGGCTGACGTCGTTTCTTTTAGTTTGCATCGGTGTCCAGATTGTTTGGAACGGGGTCAGCGCGTTCTTGGCCTCCGTACCGGCTCACTGAGGAGCTTTGGAAAAATCGGCGCATGCACCGACTCCGTTGAAGATGCAGTCCAAATTATTCGATTCCACGCAACCCACTTGTGGCGCGCGCACTCTACACTCGTGGCGACCGAACCCAAGCGTTCACACGAGTGTGAACGCGGCACGCAGGATTGCGTGCGCTACGGCGCGACTTCATGACCTTTGGTGGGCGAATAGGCCCCTGGCAACTATCTTTCCACGGCTCGCTGAGCTTTTAGAAACGCGATGATCGCGGCTCGCTCATCCGCCTTGACTAGCCGGAACGCCATATCATTACCGGGAACAACTTGTTCCGGATCGGTCAGCCATCGATCCAACGTGTCCGCGTCCCAATTGAGATGCGAAGCCTTGAGGGCATCCGAATACTCGAAGCCTGGTAGGGAGCCGGCGGCGCGGCCATAAACGCCTTGTAAGCGCGGCCCCTCCTTATCTTTATCCAGCGAATGGCAGCCCGAACAGCGCCGTTCGAAAAGCTCTTTTCCCTGCTCGCCCTCCGCGGCTTGACCTCGATTCGGTTGCGCGAGAATCCAAAGCAGCGCCAAGCCTACGGACAGACAACTGGTGATCGTGAGTTTCATGCGAGCGTTGAATCCACCACCGCCAAACTATGTTTCTTGGCAAGATACTGGACGTTCGCGATGCCCAACACGCTGCGCAGCCGTTCGGCAGACACCTTCATGGGTCCAGGAGCAGGGGCCGAGCCCGGAGCAGGTTGCGGAAACGCCGTCGACATCGCGGTGTGGAACGTGACGTTGCCTTCCACTTTTTGCATCACCTGATGAATATGCCCATTGAGCACCGTTACTGAGCCGAAGCGCTTCACGTACCCGAGCGCTTGCTCGCTATCTTGCGTGCTCCACCCCCACTCCGGATACACGGTCCACAGCGGAATATGCGCGAACAGCACGATCGGCGTGCTGCTCGACTTTGCTCTCAGATCGTCTTCCAGCCATTCAAGCTGATCTGCGCCCAGCTTACCCATTCCCTCCATTGCTCCCACATTTACCAACCCGACAAAGTGGACACCTTTTTGATCGAAGCTGTACCAACCTCGGCCACGCGCGCCTTTGCCGTAGCGGTCGAGATACTGTTTTCCGTCGTCGACAGAAACATCGTGCTCGCCGGGCACATAGAAGATCTGCTTCTGCCGGGATGCTTGGAGTATCCCTTCCATGGCGTCGAATTCGGAGGCCTTCGCCGTATGACTGATATCGCCAGTGTGAATGATGAACTCCGGTGGATGTGGAAGCGCGTTGATCTTGTCCACTGTTGCCTGGAGCGTTGCGGAAACATCCGGATTCGCGGGTTTGTTGAATCCGATATGGCTGTCGCTGATCTGAACGAAATTCAGTTCGCCTTTGGAGCTGCCTGCGATGTTCTTACCGAAAGCCTGCGAGCTGAGCACTCCGCCGCTGACCGTCCAGATGACTCCGGTGCCGGCCCATGCCATGCATTCCAGGAATCCGCGTCGATTGATGCCGTCGTTGTTATGGTCGTGAATGATGAGTCTTGACAAGTTGTGCCGCCTTTCTAACCGTTAAGACTGGAGCTGTGCGTGGATTATTCCCGCCCTGATGTGCGGGTGAAACGCGGTAATGGTACTACCGTGCCGGTCAAAGAGTCACTTCAGGTTAGATCCCGTAGTGCATTGACGATGATGGGTTTGGCTGCAATTTTGCTCCTTGGGCTATCAGTCACGTTTTGAAATATAGACCTTGGCAAACTAAGGTTCCATTGGTAGACTTACTTATTGTGTCATTCGAAGGAAGGCAATTCTTGCTCAAAATATTTTTAGAAAAGCCAGCGCTACGCTGGGCGGCGGCAGGTGCATTTGTCCTGGTCGGACTCGCAACATCAGCGATGGCTGATTTGACTCCGTATGATCCCCATGCGTTATTAGCGACCGGCGGTGACGCAACGGATATCTGCCCGCCGGAACAAAGCTGCGGTCAGGCGATCCAGCTTTCGGCTCCGGGCGGTGGCAACCAGGGCGGGGGTATTTTCGTGTTCACCAACAACACGGGGAATCCGTTGTCGGCAGTCGATGTCAACATTACGTTGCCGGAGTCGTTTCTAGACGGATTCAGCTTTACAGGCACTATCTTCACTCCGGGTCCCGGGGCGTCTTCCGTTTCAGAGACGATTCTCACCCACCCGTGCGGCGACCCATCGGATAAGTCAAATACCTCGTTCTGCGTGGAGATGGCGTTCGCGGCCAATCCCGGGCCCATCGTGCCACTGGGTGGAAATTTCGTGTTGGACTTCGACGCGCCGACGTCTCAGGGTCCGCCCCCGATTTATACGGGCGTGGACGGGCTGGTAGCTACGGGGAATTACAGCAGCGATAGTTGTGGAGAATTCGAGCTGCCGAATTGCACGGGCACGACCGATACTTCCGTTTTTCGGGTGGGAGAATGGGCGGATGGAGCCCAGGGATTCGTGACACCGGTTGTCACTCCGGAACCGCGTTATTACGCTGGTTTTCTGGCTTTGGCGATCTTTTTCGCGCGCCGTCGCAGCGCCGTAGCTCGCTGACCAACTACACTACTACGAGCCGGACTTTGGTTGAAACTTCTGCATCATCGTCTGGAATTCAGGCTGCTGCCGCAACGGCGTTAACTCCGGATCGCTGAGGACCGCGCGCGGCGAATACCCTTTTGTCAGTGCTTGCTCCAGACTTCTTAACGCTTCCGGCATGCGGTTGGCGAGCGTATTGATGACTGCTTCGTCATCCAGGAAATCAACATCCTCCGGATCGATGCCCCGGGCCCTCCGGATGAAATCCAAACCCTTGGTGGTGTCGCCTTCCTTGGCGTAATAGAGACCCAGACCGGCTAGAGATTTCGCGTCCCTTGGGTTGGTTTGCAAGGATCGGTAGGCGAGCGAGATGGCCTGTTCATAGGTGGCCCGCGCTTTGGGAGCCTGCCCCAGGCGGCGGTAACAGTCGGCCAGGGAGCCCACCAGCTCACTTTCGTTGGGACTCATTTCCAAAGCTTTCGCAAAATTTGCGCGAGCTTCCTCGTACTGGCCCAGGAAGAAGTAAGACGTGCCAAGGTTGGAATAGCTCTCCACCGACGGCTTCAGTTCCAGGGCTTTGCGGAACGCCGGGATAGCCTGGCTCCAGTTGCCTTCGTGCAGAGCGAGCGCGCCGATATTGATCCAGCCGTTGGGGATCTTGGGGTCGAGTTCCGTAACGCGCTGGAATGCTTTCAACGCGGGCGCATTGTCGCCGAACTGGAAATACGCCGCGCCCAGCATGTTGTAGTTGGACCAGTAGTAGGGATTGGCGTCGATGGCGTGCTGGAACGCGCTCAGCGCTTCCGGTTTTTGGCCCATGTTGAGATACGCGCGGCCCAGTCGCAAATAGCCGTCATCGGAGTTGGGAGCAAGTTCGAGCGCCCGCTTCAATTCGGACACCGCTTCCGCGCTCTTGCCGGTCGCGGTGTAGAGGCTGCCCAGAGCGAAATGGACCTCGGGCAAACTATCGTTCAACTCTTGCGCGCGATTCGCGGCGCCCAATCCTTTGACGGCCCACGTCCCATCCTTCTTCAGAGTGTAAAGATAGCGGCAGGTATCCGCGATACCGGTATAGGCCAGAGTGAAGCCAGGATCTTTGAGCGTCGCGCCGTTGAATAGCTCCAGCGCCTGTTGCAGATTCTTCTCGTCGCGCTGGCCGGACCGCAACAGGCTCCGCCCCTTCAGATACAACGCGTAGGCGCCGACGTTCTCGGTGAAGTGTCCCGTGCTCTTGGCCAGTTCTTCGTTACTGAGTTTCAGATCAAAAGCAGAAAGAAGTCCGGAATAAATCTGGTCCTGCAAAGTGAGCAAGTCTTGCTTCAGGCCCGAGAACTGCTGGGTCCAAATGCGGCGGCCCGTGGCAGGTTCGTCCAGGCTCACCACAATTGCCAAACGGTCGCCACTCCCTTGCACGCTACCCTGCACCAGGAGCTTCACGCCCAACGATTGGGCGATCTGCGTCATGGGATCTTTCGGGTTGACTTTCGCGGCCGCGGAAGGCGCCGCGAGATGGATATCTTTCAGTTGAAATAGCTTGGCGGAAAGCGCTTCCACAATTCCGTTGGCCGCGTCGTCAAGCGAAGCGTCCTCTCCGAGCGTACGGAATGGCAGGATGGCGACAAACTTCGCATTGCGGGATAGCCCGGCTCGGGATTTCGCAGAGCCCGGGACCCATCCGAGAACTGCTTGCCGCGTCCGCGGCACGGCGAAGACGAGCGCGAGCAGTGCTAATACGCCCCCAACGGACCACACTAAAGCGGGCTTCCACTTGCGACTGGTCGCTGTAAATGACGCATCGGGCGGGATGCTGCTCGGCGGTACGCTGACTGGCGGGACGCTGTCTGCCGGAGGTCCCGCACCGCGGTCGAGATCGATCACAATATCCCGTGCATGCTGGTAGCGTTGCTCCGGATCCCGTTTCAAGCAGCGCAGGATAATCTGGGAAAGATAATCCGGCACGTCGGGATTCAGCAACTGCGGGCTCTTGGGATCCTGCGTGACCCGCTGGTACATGGTCTGCATGATGGAGTCGCTGCCGAAGGGCAGGTCTCCGGTGACCATCTCGTAAAGAATGAGTCCCAGGGCATACAGGTCGCTGCGGTTGTCCGCTGATTTCGATTCGGCCTGTTCCGGAGACATGTAGCGGGGCGTTCCCAAAACTTCTCCGGCCGTGGTCATCATCGTGGATGGGCCTTCTAAAGACTTGGCCAAGCCGAAATCCGAGACGAACACCTGCCCGTTCGAATCCATCAGGACGTTCTGCGGTTTCAGATCCCGATGGACGACGCCTTCGTTGTGGGCGGCCTCAAGCGCCAGGCAAAGCAACCGCGTAATCGCCACCGCGCGATCAATGGGCAGCCTTCCCTCCGTGGCCATGAGGCTGTGGAGATCCTTGCCATCCACATAAGCCATAGAGATGAACTTCAAACCGCCCACATCGCCCAGATCGTGAATGCGCAGAATGTTTTTGTGCGATATCTGACTGGCCAGCAGCAGCTCCTGCTTCAACCGCTCCATGGAGGCGGGATTTCTGGCCAGCTCGGGCTTCACCAGCTTCAGAGCCACATTTCGGCCCACTTCGCTGTCGTAAGCTTTATAAACCTTGCCCATGCCACCTTCACCGAGCAGCGACTCTATGCGATAGCGGGGGCCGAACTGGCTGCCGGGCGCCAAATTGGAAGCCACTTCGAATACGGATTGCGACGAGATCACCGACGCTTGCACCGTCGACGTTTGCAGCGCTGAAGTGAAACCCAGATCGGCCAGGATCTCCCCCGCGTTCTGGTAACGGCGCTCCAGCTTGATCTGGAGACACTTCATAATCACGTCATTAATGGCCGACGGTACGGATGGCTCTACCTGGTTAGGTGGGACCGGAGGCTCCTTAGCTCGCTTGATGAGCGTCGCCATCATCGTGTCGGCCTGATACGGCAGCGTGCCGGTGACCAACTCGTAAAAAATCACGCCGAGCGAAAACAGGTCCGTGCGAGCGTCTACCTTTTCGCCTTTGGCCTGCTCCGGCGACATGTACGCGGGCGTTCCCAGCAGCGCGCCGGTTCTGGTCATCCCCACCAGCTCCATGGAGCGCGCCAAGCCGAAGTCCATCAGGTAGACTCGCCCTTGCGCATCCAGCATGATGTTCTGTGGTTTCAGATCGCGGTGGACGACACCTTCGCTGTGCGCGGCCTCGAGGCCCAGACACATCTGACGAATGATATCGGAGGCTTTGCCGGCGGGGAGCTTGCGCTGCTCGCTAATCACGCTTTTGAGATCCCGGCCCTCCACGAAGTCCATGGTGATGAACTTCACGTTGCCCGACACACCCAGGTCAAAAATGCGAATGACGTTGCGGTGTGTAACCAGTCGAGCCAGGATCAATTCCTGCTTGAAGCGCTGCAGTATCTCGGGCTTGTCGGCGAGTTCGCTCCGGATCACTTTCAAGGCCACGACCCGGTCCAGCTCGCGGTCCATGGCCTTGTACACCGCGCCCATGCCGCCCTCGCCGAGCATCTTCAGGATTTCGTAACGGTCAGCTAGGATCGTTCCAGGCGATAGAGAACCATCGGAAGCCTCATCTCGGTCGAAGGGCACCTCCACCGCGGTGGCGCCGTCAAAGCGGTCCACCGAGTGCATCGGATTGCTGCAGTTGACGCACGCCAGCGACCCTGGTGGGTTACTGGTATGGCAGACGGCACATTCGAGTGGCATGCACTTCCCTAGAAAATTGGGACAAAGGTAGGTCTATCGCGAGAAACCTGGCACCCCTACCGGTCCCAAATGAAACGCTCGGTACGCTATATTATGGCATACGCCGCGCCGATTGTGATCCGAAAATAGTACCCCACTACGACCACGAATGACCCAGCGCGAACGAACTCTCCACGTCATTCTGTTCGTGAGTTTGATCTGTCTTTCGTTTCAGATTTCCGCAGCCCAAGACCCTGGATACAAGTACTTTTCAGTGGGAGAACCAAGCGGCGGTGCGGCTCGAAAAACCGTTCCCGGATATGCATTGATGGGAGGCGGCCAGGATCAAGATGCAGCTTTTCGATGGATGTGTGATCGGGCCGGCGGGGGCGATTTCTTGGTGCTGCGTGCTTCCGGTACCGATGCCTACAATTCGTATATCCGGAGCCTTTGCCCGGCTCTGAACTCGGCCGGAACCCTCATCATTACCTCACGCCAGGGAGCTAACCAGCCGTTCGTCGCCGAGAAGATCCGGACGGCGGCCGCCGTGTTCATCGCCGGCGGTAGCCAGGATAACTACATTAATTTCTGGCAGGGCACACCCGTGGAAGAAGCCCTCAATTTGGCGGTCAAGAAGGGCGTCCCTGTGGGCGGGACCAGCGCGGGCTTGGCCGTCCTTGGCGAATACAGTTTCGCGGCGCTGAAGGATACTGTGAAATCGAGCGAGGCGCTTTCCAATCCGTTTCACGAGAGGGTGACCATCACGCGCGATTTCCTGCATGTGCCGCTCTTCAATGGCACAATCACCGACAGCCATTTCGTCGCGCGCGACCGTATGGGGCGCCTGATCGCCTTTCTGGCGAGGATCATAACCGATGGCTGGAGTCGTGCACCGTTCGGGATCGGTGTCGACGAGAAGACTGCGGTTCTTGTGGATGCCGACGGCAGCGCACGGGTAACTGGCGTGGGCGCCGCCTATTTTCTGCGGGCCCCCGGTCCGCCCGAGCGGTGCGTTCCGAATGCGGCGCTTACTTATCGAAATATCTCGGTTTATCGATTGACTGCGGCGGCGGGAACGTTCAACCTGAAATCCTGGACCGGCAGCGGCGGTCTGGAGTACAGGCTATCAGTTGAGAACGGTGTGCTGGGGTCCAGCCTGCCAAATAATCAGATTTATTGAGCTAAAGAGTCTCGACACGAGTGTCGAGACGGCACGCATGAGTGCGTGCGCCACAAACGAACCGTGGCGCAAACACTCTTGTTTGCAGCGTCGAGACTCGTCTCGACGCTTCGTTATGATCCAACGTGAAATGTCCCGGCCAGCGTTAGATTCGTCATGCTGGATGAATTGCCGACATACGCCGCATAGTCGCCCGTTGCGATTTGCCAACTGTTGGACGTGACATCCCACCACGACAGCGGATGCGATGGGTCATCCGCATTGATTGCGATTGTCACATGCTGCTGTGCGCCGGGCTGAAGCAGGACTTTTTGCCATCCAACCAGACGCTTGGGAGGCTCCCCGGTGCTGGCGGGCAGGCCAACGTAAACCTGCGCCACCTCCGCGCCAGGAACTGAACCGGTATTCGTGAGGTCGAACGTCACCTGAAAACCCGACGAGCCGCTGACGACGTTGAAATTCGCGAATGAAAATGTCGTGTAAGACAAGCCGAAGCCGAAAGGAAATGCAGGCGTAATGTTCTTGGCGTCGTACCATTTGTAGCCCACCAGAAGCCCTTCCGAGTAGTCCACGGGGAACGGGCTGCTCGCGCCGGGCGAACCGGCGATCACCGGATGCGGCAGATCAGATTCGCTGGCGGGAAACGTGATCGGGAGCTTTCCCGAGGGATTAACGGCACCGGACAAAATATTTGCGATAGCTTCGCCGCCGCGTTGCCCTGGATACCACACCTCCAGTACGGCGCTGACCGCACCGAGCCATGGCATTACCTGAGCGCCGCCATTCTCCATGACCACGATGGTATGCGGATTGGCCGCGGCCACTGCGGCAACCAGAGCGTCCTGATCGATGGGCGTACTGTGAATCACATCTGTGAAATTGAGGCTGGGCAGATCCATTCCCTCGCTGGCCCACTGGCTGACGAACACAATCGCAACCGATGAGGAAGCTGCCAGCGACGCTGCGGTCGAGGCATTCGTTCCAGGATCGAATTTCATGGTCGCGTGGGGCGCCATGGCCTGGATGGCTTGGAGCGGCGACGACGGATCCCAAATCACCTGTGCCCAGCAAGGCTGGCATGGATAGCCTTCCGTCAGCGCCGGACCGCCGGTAGGATGGACCTGCGCTGAACCGCCGCCAGAAAGCACCGCTACGTCAGCATGAGATCCGATCACCGCGATGGACCCAACGGTGGCGGCGTTTAGCGGGAGTTGCGCATCGGCATTCTTCAAAAGGACCGCTCCCTGCTCTTCCACCTGCTGCGCCACTGCCTGATCGGTGACCGTATCAACCGGGCCAAGAGACTCGGGATGGTCAAAGAGCCCGACCTCGAACATTGCGCGTAGGACGCGGTGCACCATGTCATCCAGGCGCGACTGCGGCACCTGACCGTTCGCCACTGCCTGCGGAAGATTCACGAATAAGGCGCTGTCGGGCTGCTCCTGATCGAGACCGGCCAGCGCAGCGGCAACGGTGCTGTGAGTAGCCCACCAATCCGACATCACGAACCCCTGGAAACCCCAGTCGCCCTTCAAAACATCGGTCAGCGAGTGCGCGTTCTCGCAAGCGTACACGCTATTGATGAGATTGTAGGAACACATGACGGACTGGACGTTTGATTTTTTTAGAGCAATCTCGAATGCCAGCCAGTCGCTCTCTCGCCCGCCTCGTTCGTCAATCTCGACGTTGGCGAAAGTACGCCCGGTTTCCTGATCGTTAAAGGCGAAGTGCTTCATCCCGCCCATCACGAATTGATCCTGCGTTCCACGAATATGTGCGGCGGCAATGTTTCCGGCCAGGATAGGATCCTCGCCTTTGGTCTCGAAGGTACGGCCATCGCGCGGCTCGCGTCCGATGAGGTTGGTGTTCCCGCCAAGATTTACGTTGAGACCGTAGGCGCGCATTTCGGCGCCAATTACTGTTCCGTATTGATACGCGAGATTCAAATCCCAACTGGCCGCGCTTGCAATGGATGACGGCAGCGCTGTGGCAGGCGCTTGGCTATTGGCCACACCGACGCTTCCGTCGCAAAAATAGAGATCGGGAATGCCGAGCCGCGGAATTCCTGGGATAAATCCGCCCGCGCCACGCGCCAGCGTAGGGATATTGGTGACTGGCCCACCAGCCCCGGCCACAAGCTGTAGTTTTTCGTCCTGCGTCATCTGTGCCAGCAGCTGATCGGCGCGTTGATCGGAAGTCGCTGCCGCCGGCGTCGGCACTCTGAATCGGCCCGTGACACCGTTGATCGTAAGAGTGGCATCCACGTAAGGAGCCGTGGTTGAGATTCCGGATGGGTATGTGAAATTGACCTGGTCAATGATCAATCCGGGGGCAGCGCCGCAGTAATCCACTTGCGCGGATTGGCCGCCGATCGTCAATTGGCAACTCTTGGGACTCCCGGGCACTTCGAGCGGCGTCAATGATCCATTGAATACAGTTGGCACGCCGTCCAGCTCCGGTGAATTTTTCGGCCCCAATCCGTTGGCCCAGAGTTGATACTGTGTGCCCGCCGTGACAGCGCATTCGCCGGCACATCCGGCTCCAGTGACCCAGGCGATACCATTGGTGAAATCGTTCAGGAACATCGATGGCGATGAAGCCGCTGCGATGGTGATGGGTTCAACGTTGCTGTCCACTCCGTTTCGCGTAACCTTGATATTCACCGCCAATCCGGGCTTCGTTTCCCAGGGCACCTGGAAATTGATTTGTGTCGCGGAAATGTAGACCAGCGGGGCGTTTACGCCGTCCACGCTGACCGTCACGCCGTCAAACTTGGTGGGAAAATCGGGCGCAGCCGGAGGATGAGCCGTTACAGCGGCATCCGCGAAATTGTTGCCGTAGACGCTGGCCAGACTACCGGGCGCTATATTTCCAAGATAGGACGCCCCGTTCACGATTCCGCCAGGCGTGATGACTGGCGTGGCCGTGGTGATTGCAGCCGGCTGATAGACCCGCACGTAGTCCACCAACATGTCCTGGTTAGGAAACGGCGCGTTCGGATCGGGCGTTCCGAGAAAGGTGTTGGGTCCACCGATGGCCAAGTTCAGGAGGATAAAAAAGGGATTGTTAAAAACCCAGTTGGCGCCCGAGGGAAGCGATGCTGGCGTCACCAGGTGATACGATACGCCGTCCACGAAGAATTCAACGGAATTCCGAGACCATTCGATGGCGTAGACGTGAAAATCGTCCGAGACCGTTTCGCCAAATGGCAACGTGTACGCTTGAGTGATGCCATTTCCGCCGGAATAACCCGGCCCGTGGGCGGTCCCGTTGTTGATGGAGAGATTGTTGTTGAAGGTCCCGAAATTCTCCATGATGTCCACTTCGCCACATTCGGGCCAGCTGACCGTACCAATGTTCTCACCCAGCATCCAGAAGGCCGGCCACACGCCCAGACCAAAAGGCAGCTTGATCCTGGCCTCAACCCTGCCGAATTGCCAGCTCAGATCGGTGGTTTGAGTGGATGCGCCAGGGCTTCCGGTCTGCAGGCGCGCGGATGTGAAATTACCAGAACTATCCCGGATGGCGCGGATGACGAGATTGCCTTTGCCGTCCTGAAAAACATTGTTGGGCGAATTGGTGTAGATCTCCGCTTCGCCGTTTCCCCAGCCTCCGTTATTGCCGAGATCGTAGTTCCAATTCGCCGGATTGGGTGGTGTACCTGTCGGTCCGTTGAATTCATCGCTCCATACCAGCTTCCAGCCGCTGGTGGTTTGAGCCATGGCCGTGACGGCGGCTAACAGCGCGAGCAACATGGTGCGCATAGCTGCCTCAATGATCCCGCGCTGTGGGGCAGCTTGGCAACAGTCACAAACCCGCTGACAAGCCAGAGGCTTGTCCCACGTGGGGCAAGTCTCCGACTTGCCTTGTGCTAGGGCATCAGCGATACACTAACGCTAATGCAAACTTTTTTCAACCGGCGGCAACTGTTGCAAGCCGCCACTGCCGTCGCCGCACTTGGCGCAGCGGCACAGTCACAGGATAAGAAACCAATGCGCCTGGGCGTGGTCACCGGCCTTTCCAAGAATCCCGACGCTACCATCAAACGCGTGCACGACCTCGGATTTCCGACTTGCCAGTTATCCATCGGGGCGTTCGATGACGCCACGGTCGCCGAGTTGCGCTCGGCTGTGGAAAAGTACGGCGTGGAGGTGACATCGGCGATCGCGGGTGGTCCGGGTCCGGAAATTTATGATTTCTACAAAGGGCCGGAGACCATCGGCCTGGTGCCGCGCCAGTATCGCGATGCGCGTATCGCGCGCATCAAGCAAGTCTCGGATTTCGCAAAGAAGGCCGGCATCCCGGGCGTCCAGACGCACTGCGGGTTCCTCCCCGAAAATCCCAACGAGGCGCTCTACACCGAAAGCGTCGATGCCATCCGCACGGTGGCGCAATACTGCAAAGCGAATGGACAGACGTTCCGCTGTGAAACAGGCCAGGAAACGCCCATCACGCTGGTTCGTGCCATCAAAGACGTCGGTTTGGACAATGTCGGAGTCAACTTCGATTTGGCCAACCTGATTCTCTATGGAAAGGCGAACCCGGTGGATGCGGTGGAGTTGCTTGGACCATATATTATGGGTATACACGCCAAGGATGGACTGTATCCTACCGAGCCCAAGCAACTCGGCCGCGAGGTTCCGATTGGTCAGGGTAAAGTAAACTTTCCTGTGATCATCGGGTTACTGAAGAAGGTGGGTTATCGAAACCCGCTTACGATTGAGCGCGAGATTAGTGGAGCGAAGCAAGGCGAGGACATCCTTGCGTCGAAGGCATACTTAGAAAAACTGATTGGCTGAAGGAGATTAAATGAAGAGCGAAGACATTGGCCGGCGCAGTTTCCTGACGGCCGCCACCGGCGCGGCTGCGTTCACCATTCTGAAACCGCAAGCCGTGCGCGGCATGCAGGCCAATTCGGCCGTGCGCGTGGGATTGCTGGGCTGTGGCGGGCGCGGCACCACGCATCTTGAGACGCTTCTGAAAAACACAGATGCGCGGATCACGGCGCTGGCAGACATGTTTCAGGATCGGTTGGACAAAGCCAAGCAGAAGGTGGATGAATTGTCAGCGGCGAAGAGCCAGCCGGGCGTCCAAAAGACTTTCCTGGGACCAGACGCATACCAGCAGATCCTGGAATCGAAGGAAATCGACGCAGTGGTGATCGCCACGCCGCCCTACTTCCACGTGCAGCATCTGGCGGCCGCGGTAGCGGCGGGGAAGCATGTATATTGCGAAAAGCCGGTGGCCATCGATGTTCCTGGCATCAGGCGCGTTCTTGAAATCGGCAAGAAGGCGGAAGGAAAAGTGAGCCTGGATGTGGGTTTCCAGATCCGCATGGCTCCGCCCTACGTCGAGCTGGTGAATCGCATCCATGCTGGGGCCCTGGGTGAGATAGCTTCCGGCGCGGCTTATTACTACTGTCCCCGCATCGCGCTCAATTATCCGGACGCATCAACACCGGAGGCGCGTCTGCGGAACTGGATTCAGGATCGTGCGATCTCGGGCGATATCATCGTTGAGCAGAATATCCACGCCATCGACATTTGCAATTGGGTGTTGCAGGGGCATCCGCTGAAGGCGACCGGTCGCGGCGGGAGGAACGGCCGCAACTTCCCGAACGATACATGCTATTCGCATTTCGATGTTGTGTTTCAGTATCCAAATAACGTGGATGTCAGCTTCAACTCGACGCAATTCGGCAAGGGGCAATTCGACGTGAACGAGCGCTTCTTCGGAACGCGCGGGTCTTCCCAATCGCCCTACTCGGGACCACTGGGCGTGTGGGGCGAGGAGAAGTGGGTCTGGGGCGGAGGCGACAGCGACAAGCCGGCCGCGGAAGGCCAGTTCTCGGCCAGCGGTTCGTTCTCGGATAACCTGGCGCAAGCCGATCCCGAAAAGCAGAAGGCGTTCATCGAAAGCGTCGCGAGCGGCAAGCTTCACAATCAGGCTGCTCTCGGAGTGGAATCGGCACTGACGACGATGCTCGGCCGCGAAGCCGCCTACCAAGGCCGTGAGCTGACGTGGGACGAACTGCTGCGCTCGAACGAGCAATTGGATCCGGGGATCGATCTGAACAAGCTGTGATTCAGAGCGCGAGGGGGCTCGCGACTGCCTAATGCGACTCCATGCGCGCGCCGGGTTTCACTCAACAGCTTTTTCGCCTGCCCGGGCAATCGCACTGGCCTTACGTGACCAGCGATTCCGAGCATAGGCCTCGCGGACACGCCCAGCGCGACGGTGTCGGCGGCAGCCGGCATGGTTGCAATTGTTATGCCAGGGCCGACGACGAGAGTCGCACCCACCACCGCGCGGAGGTCTGACGGCCAACACATGATGTTTGTTCGATGGAGAATCATATAGTTTTTTCCTCCTTTTATCTAGCCAGACGACGCCTGATTACGGCGTCAACAAACAACGCGCAGATCGCCCTTAAACACCTCACGCCACCGATCAGCGTGCTTCGTTCAATTTCGAGCACGATGGTCTGGCCGGTTGTCACGGTGCGAAGAAATAGCGCGTGAGGTGGAAAAAAATGGGCGCAGAGAAGGCTAACGAGTCCAATCTATCCAGCATTCCCCCGTGACCGGCGATAAGATGACCCCAATCCTTGACACCCTGATCGCGTTTGATGGCAGACATCACCAGTCCTCCGAGAAATCCCATCAACGTAATCGTGAGGGCCATGCCCGCTGCCTGCCACGGATTGAACGGCGTAAGCCGCCAAAGGCCGGCGCCGAGAAGAGTGGCAGTCACAACGCCACCGACGAAACCTTCAATGGTCTTCGAGGGCGATATTTCCGGGGCAATCTTGTGGCGTCCGATAAGCTTTCCGAACACGTACTGGAGCACATCGCTCGACTGGCTGACCACAAGCAAGAAAACCACCAAAAGCGTGGCGCGGTCCGTGTAGCCCGGGATTTTCAGAGTAAGCAGCGCCGGAACGTGGGAGATGCAAAATACGCAGATCATCAAACCCCATTGCGTTTCCGAGGTTCGCGCAAGAAAGTTTGCGTTGTCGGCGAACACCACGGAGGCGATCGGCAAAATCAAGAAAGCATACACCGGTATGAGAACGGCGAAGAAACCGTACCAGTCCACCCAGATCAAGCCGTATTGTATCGGTAGTGCGACAAAGAAACTCAACAACAGCGCGCCGTAATCGGCTCGGCGGGTGGGGATCAGCGTGATGAACTCGCGCAAAGCGGCCAGGGAAACGAACGCGAAGAGCACGATAAACACGCGTTCACCCGCCAACAGCGCACCACCAGCTACGATCACCATGATCCACCAAGCTTTTATACGGGCAACCAAATTATTGACCATCCGCTGGGCATCTCCGCCGCGAGCCCGCAGCCGCAGGATGAATGCCATCAGACTTGCCAACAAAAGGACACCTGCTACAGATTCGAATACGGTTAGGTCCTCTTGTCGCACGCTCATTGGTTTGAAAGGTCGAGCAAAGCTTGCCGCGACCGCGCTAAGAAAATCTCTTTGGGCTCGTCGGGGCCGATCCGCATCGGTTGTCCAAACGCGGCAGAACACAGCAATGGTATCGGGACAGCAGTTCCCTTTGGCATCACTCGATAGGAATTGTCGATCCAAACCGGGATCAACTCAATGTGAGGCCGCGCGCTCGCCAGATGAAAGATCCCGCACTTGAATGGCTGTACGTGCTCACCGGTTCCGCGTGTGCCTTCGGGAAAAAGAACCAGCGACTCTCCCCGATCCAGAGCCTCAATCATGGGTTCAATCGGATTCGCAACCCTTTCCGAGCACTTTCGGTCTATGACTACCGCCCGAAACGCTCGGTGAATGATGTACTGGCGCACGATGCCTCGATTCCAGTAATCGCTCGCTGCCACGGGGCGAGTCTTTTCGCGGATCCGGGCTGGAAGGGCCGAACACAAGAGCACGAAGTCCATATGACTGGTGTGGTTGGCAAAGTAAATCCTCTGCACATCGTCCGGGCAACAGCCCACCCAGCGGGCCTCGATCCCCGTCAAGAACCGGGCTCCGCCGATGGTCAGATTGGTAGTAAGTAGCTCGAACATGAGAATCCCTCGAGGTTCATCCTCTTCCCCTGGTTTGGCGCCATTCATGAAGCCGCGCACGTTCGGTTGAATCCAGAGCGATGCGTGGGCGGCGCGTCCTGACCAACGCTATCGATTCACTTATGGATGGCGATCTGCCGCTCGCGGTCAACCAGGCAGCCAGCGCGGCAGCGCTCCGCGAATATCCGAGAGCGCAACAGATCAGCGTCGGCCGTTTTGAGCTCAGCTCGTCGATCGCCGTGACGGCTGCATCGAGCTCCTCCACCGTAGGCGCTACCAAGTCAAGCATCGGAACTCCTCGATACACGATGCCCGTTGTGTCTACCGGCAGCTCCGCCGTCAGATCCACAATGGATGCGATGGCTCTTTCATTTCGCTCGGACTTTCCTGGCAGCCGGCCCAGCCAGATACCTTCTGTGATCTCATCTGCCTGCGTTCCCTTCCATGTCCACAGTCGAGAGTTCAGCCAGGCCGCGGCTAAATAGGGCGCAAGGAGGGTCATCATCGATAACGGCATGGCGCCGTTTGCCTTCTGAAATAGCCTGGGGCCGCCTCGGAAATAAATCCCTGCGACGACCGCCAACGCCCCGGCAGGCCACAGCAACCACCACGCCGCTCCTCCCATTCGGTAGGCCAATGCAGCAAACAACACGGAGCCCGCCAGATAAGCTGCGCCGAGCTTCACTCTGTGGGGATCGTGATGGGCTTGGTGTCGCACCGACAGCGGATTATCCGGAAATAGAACAATGCAGAAGAGGCCCACCCAGATTCCAGTCGGGAGATCGATGAAGTGATGCTGGAACGTGGTTAAGGTGGATACACCCACCAAGATCATCCAGACTCGCATCACCCACAGCGTCCCGCCGCGTAGATGCTGGGAATACTTGGCCCAGAGAATTGCCGTCAAGCTCAAATGCAGCGAAGGCGCCTGGTTGAATGGCTGATCAAAACTGGCAAGTGCATCGAACATCCAACCAAACAGGCCGGTGACAGGTGGGCGCTCGAACGTAAACCGCAGAGGGAACAACAGGAACGCGGAAATGGAAATGATCTGTGCGGCGGCCAGGCGCTTGGCATGCGTAGTTAGCTCTCGCCGCGTTTGGCATACGAATAACGAAAGGGCATACAACAGGTCCAGGGACCAATACGGCAGGATGGTCCAGGCGAGAAATGGAATCCGATGCTCCCAGCCGAATACGAGTGAGGGCACGTCGTGGCGGAGGCCCGTCGCCCAGTTTGCGAAGCTATAGCTTAAGAAGAAAAAGGGTGTGAGTCCGCCCAGCCAGAGCAAGGCCCAGAGCCAAGCAGGGCGCGCCTCGGAGCTTCGAGTTATGGCCGCTGTTGTCATCAGGTGGCCACCCGCTGAGCCAGAGAGACGGTGAAGATGCCCCAGTCGTCAGTCAATTGATCCATCTTGCGGAAGCCGGCCGCCTCCACCAACTGGTCCAGTTCCGCCTGGGTTCTGCGCCGCATGATCCAGGGCTTGTGATCGCGGTGACTCGATAAAGTTCGCGCGATCATTTCCAGCTGTGGATGCCATGGCTGGCCGGTGTAGATCAAGTAACCGCCAGGTTCGGTTGCGTCTGCCAGTCCGTTGAGCGACTCGCGCAAGAGTGCATTCTCGGGAAACAATTCGTACAGGCCGGAGATCACGCCTAAAGTGGGCCGCGGCCGAATGGAGGCGAGTTCGTTCTGGTTGAAAGCATCGCCTTTCTCGAAGCGCGCGAATCCCTGGATCCCTTTCTGGCGGATCAATATTTCTCCAGTGCGAACATTCAAGTCGCTGTAATCCCGCAGCAGGACGTGGTCCACCCTCGCGCAATTGCGCTCCAGCGTTTCGAACACGTAACGGGCCTGCCCGGCGGCGATATCGAGAATTCTTACCGGCCGCCCGTTTGACCTGAGAGCCGCGATTGACTGCGCGAGTAGAGTTTCCACGTTCTGTTTGCGAACCCTAATTCCACGCCAGCCGATCGAGTTGATATAGAACCAATCGATCATTTTGCCCAGAGGAGTAATACCTGACGGCTCATTCTTGTACACGTAATCCAAAGTGGCGCCCGAATCGAAACCTGTCTCGAGAGCCAGGCGAATTCCATCCGAAAGCCTTCCACCAGTCCCGATCCCCAGCTTCGAGATGGCGAATAGCAATGATTTAGGGGACAGAGGCGGTAGGGGCCGGGTAAGCGCGTCAAATTCATCTTTCGTGTATCCGGCCTTGTCCGCATCGAGCAGTGTTGGGACTTCGATTGGCCGTGCGAACATTCTGACGATGAATCCTCGGGCTTCTTCGATCGCCACGCGGCGGTCTTTTTCGCCCAATGTATCGTGATAGAAACCAGCGAAGACATGCCGTTCCTTCACGGGCGATCCGAGCCGCTCAAAGAACTGGTCCTGCGGCTTGCGATGTACTACGAAGTCCGCTCCGGAAATCAAGAGTTGAGTAGGTATCTGAATTGCCTGAGCGTCCGCAATGATACGATCCGCCGTACTGTACAGAGCCAGCAAGATCTTCACCGGGATGGGGCGCCGGATCAAAGGGTCCGCTTCATACGAAGCGACGCGGGCCAGATCATGCGTTAGAGCGCGCGGCTTAACATACGAATTCACATGGAAGTTTCCGATAAGCCGCTGAATCAGTTTAAGAGCGATTCGCGCAAACGGCACGTAGAGTTTCACTTTGAATGCAGGTGCGGCCAGCACCATGCATCGGATTTTGGGGGCGTAGTCGTGAACCCACACTGCCAGCAGAACGCTCCCCACGCTTTGTCCCAGAACCGCGATATTCTCCATCGCGATTCCGTAAGTGCCGGATACGTGTTGAACGAATGTGTCGACATCCTTCACCAGCGTTCCGAGCGTAGGGCTGGTATCCCGTTCCTCCAGCGACCGGCCGTGACCGCGCGCGTCCCAAGCGAACATGGCGATATCGGGCAGATCCAATTCATCCACTACATGCTGGAGCCGGCCCGAGTGCTCATGTCCCCGGTGAAATAGAATTATGGCGCGCCTGGCTGATCTGGACGAAGCAGGCCAGTAACGGTAAAACAAGCCAGTTCCATCCGCGGTATTGAAGCAATGCTCTTCGGCAATCCGTGCTGTTACTGTCTCAACCATCGATCCCTCCAGTCGTCTCCAACAACCCCGCTCGAACCCGATTGACCACTGTTGCGATCAGCAACAACGTCATCAATCTTGGAAACAGGTACGACACCGAGGGAGCAACCCTCCCTCCAAGCCCGAACCACAGCGCCAAGGCTCCAAACACTAGCGCCCGGTCACTCTTTCCCATTGGGCCGTCGTAGCGCCGGCTGGCGCCGATCATCACCGTCACCACGCCTGCCATCTCTGAAATGACAGCCAGCAAAATCACGACTAACATCCAAAGTGAATCAAGATTCCCGAGATAAACAAAAGGGATATAAAGGAAGGCATCGGAGACTACATCTCCCAACTCGTTGAGGCAGGCGCCCAGTTTAGACTGCTGGCCGAACTCGCGTGCCAGCAGTCCATCCATGGCGTTGAGCGCCATCCGAAGGAAAAGCAGAACTGGCAGCAGAAGCAGCAGTGCCCGGGATTGAGGTTGCGAGATTAGCAGCAAGCCGAAACCCACCGAGAGGGCACAAGCGGTCAGGGTTATTTGATTTGCGGTGACCCCTAATTCCGCTACCACTCGTATGAGTGGCCGCAACCAAGCCTGAAACGCGGCCTTCAGCCGATACATACTTGGCACAGTGGCAGTCGCGAATAGTGTGCTCATCACGGTCCTTCAAGTGGATAATAGTAAGGTCCTGATCAGGAGGAGCTTCGAAAGTTCTGACAAAACTCTGACAGAATTCTCCTAGCGGTATGTCTAAGGCAGAGAAGCATTTATACGAGTTCGGCCAGTTCCGCATCGATAGCGTGGAACGCCTCTTGCTCCGTGGGGATGAGACGATTCCGCTCACGCCGAAGGCCATCGACACTCTTCTGATGCTGGTCGCCAACTCCGGGCGCGTGGTGGAGAAGGACGAACTGATGAAGAGCGTCTGGCCCGATACGTTTGTGGAGGAAGGCGCGCTCGCACGCAATGTCTCGGCACTGCGCAAGGCGCTCTCAGACGATATTGAGGATTTCCGCTACATTGAAACAATTCCGAAGAGGGGTTACCGGTTTGTCGCGCCTGTCAAGGATCTATCCGCCCCTATTCCCGTCCAACCTGACGATGAGGCGCCAGGAAAGCGCCAGCGCATCATCAGGTGGGCAGCGTGGCTGATTCCCGCAGTTGTCCTGATTCTGGCTGCTGTGTTGGCGTATCCCTGGTTTACCCGCAGATTTAGTAGCAGCCCACGCATCGCATCGCTCGCGGTCTTGCCGTTGGACAATCCCTCCAATGATCCGGCCCAAGAATACTTCGCTGATGGCATGACGGAAGAGCTGATAAATTCTCTGGCGAAGATTGAGGCATTGAAGGTGATCTCCCGGACGTCAGCGATGACATACAAAGGTGTTAAGAACAAGCCACTGCCTGTGATCGCGCGGGAACTGAAGGTGGATGCCATTGTGGAAGGCTCTGTGCTTCAATCCGGCAATCGCGTGCGAATCACTGTGCGGCTCTTCGAGGGCAAGACCGAGAGGCAACTCTGGGTTCAAAGTTACGAGCAGAATCTTCGCGACGTCCTGGCCTTACAAGCCGAGGTGGCCAGTGCCATCGCGCGCGAGATACGCGTAAAGTTAACGCCGCAGGAGAAGCAGCGGCTGACGAAATCGCGCCAGGTTGATCCACAGGCGTACTTGGCTTATTCCTATGGACGCTACTGGTGGAACAAACGCGCGCCAGAGGATATTCAGAAAGGAATTGAGTATTTCCAGCGCGCGATTGCCAAAGATCCGAGCTACGCGCCAGCTTATGCCGGCCTGGCCGACGCATACGCACTCTTGGGTTCGATCGGCTCTGATGTGCTGCCGCCAAATGAGGTGATGCCCAAAGCCAAGAAGGCTGCGCTCGAAGCCGTGAAACTGGACGATAGTCTCGCGGAGGGCCACACGTCACTGGCTTATGTGAGGCTCTCCTACGATTGGGATTTTGCCGCCGCTGAGCTCGAATTCAAGCGCGCCATCGATCTCAATCCCGGCTACGCCACGGCACACCACTGGTATGCGCACTATTTTCTCGCAAAGTCTCAGCCTGAAAAGGCTCTGGCTGAAGTGAGAAGAGCCCTGGTACTGGACCCGTTATCGCTCAGCATTAACGTGGGATTGGGTTGGTGCCTCTACCATGCCCATCGATACGACGAGGCGATTCAACAATACCGGTCGACGCTCGATTTAAATCCGACTTTTGCGCTGGCGCATTCCACTTTAGGGATGGCATACGTGCAAAAGCGCTTGTATACGGAGGCTCTGGCCGAGTTCAATAAGGCATCCGCTCTGCCCGGAAGCCACACTTTCGCGCTGGCGAATATCGGCCGAACTTACGCCTTATCGGGAAGAGCGGCAGAGGCCCGGCAGGTACTACGGGAACTGGAAGTTGCAGCGCGACAAGAATATGTTCCTGCCATGTACATGGCCGCGATCTACGCCGCTCTGGGTGATAGAGATCAAAGCATCCGATGGATAGAAAAGGCCTACGAGGAGAGATCCGATTACATGATCTATCTCAGGACTGAACCATCGCTCGATGGCTTGCGCTCCGAACCCAGATTTAAAGAGTTTCTGAAACTCATCGCCCCAGGAAATTGAACGTCACTCTCATATAACACGCAGCGGACGCTGGTCAAAGTCCACCAACGTTCAGTAGTTCCGTGGCTACGAGGAGCAATTCAGCGATGAGCCAGGCGGTCACCTCGTCAAACCCACCGGTGCGCAAAGACATGGGCAATCATGTACTGCGACACCGACAGAAAGCTGCGCCGAGCGAAATTCAGAACAAAAAGCGCTGCGCAATGCGGGTTTGGATGGTTGCGGGGGATGGATTTGAACCACCGACCTTTGGGTTATGAGCCCAACGAGCTACCAGACTGCTCCACCCCGCACTCTGATTCTAGCGCAGCGTTCAATGGCCGTCAAACTCTAACGTCAGGTTGTTGCCCTCGCCGCCCGGGTAAGTAATCTCGGTCCCGTCCACTTTGGCGAATGGTGTCAGCGCATGCGGCTGGGATTTGGCCGCGGTCAAGATTTCCTGCACTGGGACCCCACGCGCCACCAGAGCATCCGCGATCAACGAGCGGTGGCATCGCCAGGGTACCGCTTCGGCGCACATGATTGCGGTAGGCGCCTCTAACGCCAGTTCCATCAGCTTTCCCAGGCTTTCATGGAATTCTGGAGTCTGCATATAATCGGCGAACCCGCGAAATCCGGCGTTGCGCCAACCTGTATTGATGGAATCGCGTCGCGGGTGGCGCAGACCGCCGAGACCGGGCATGTGGTGATACACGATACCCGCCGCCTTCAGGCTGCCTGGAAGATTCTCTCGACTAAACTGAGGATTTCGTCGCGAACGGGGAATGGTTCTGACATCCACCAGTTGACGGATGCCGTGCGCGCGCAGGATACGGATGAACTCATCGATCGGATGCGTGGAGTGCCCGATCGTAAAAATCACGTTCGCCAAGCCTCACGTTAGCAAACGCGGTCCCAGCTCTGGTAACCTGGACATCCATCGGCACGCCCCTTTTGAGATGCCCGAAAGGACGATTTCTTATGTCACATCGCTTCGCCAGATTTGACCATGCGCTGCTTGTGGTCGCTCTCGCATGGGCGCCTGCTCCTGCCCTGCTCGCTCAGAGCAAGAAAACGAAACCGGCCGCCGCACAAGCTGCCGACGGCACTCAGGCGCAGCGCATCGACGAGGAATACACCAAGTTGATCAAACAGTACCTTCAAGATCCGCGCGTCACAACGGAACTGGTGGATCACATGCCGGCGTCGGACAGGGTTCCATCGCCGCTCAAGTTCTTCGGGCGCATTCCTGGCACTCCGGGTGAGCTTACGTACGCCAAGGACATCAATCGCTACTACGATGCGCTGGCCAAAGCATCGCCACGAGCGATGTTCTGGAAAATCGGCCAGACTGAGGAGGGCCGCGACCAGGTAGTTCTCGCTATCGCCGATGAAGCCACCATCCAGCAACTCGACAAGTACAAGGCCACGCTGGCGTCGCTCACCGATCCACGAAAAACAACCGAACAACAAGCGCGAGAGCTAATCAAAACCGGCAAGCCCATTTACTGGATCAACAGCGGCATACACTCGCCCGAAACAGGTGGCCCTGAAATGTTGCTTGAGCTCGCCTTCCGCCTGATGGTGGAAGAAACGCCATTCATTCAAGCCATCCGCAGCAACGTCATCGTCTTTATTACGCCGGTAATCGAAGTGGACGGCCGCGAAAAACAGGTGGACACCTATTACTACGGCAAGAAGACCGGAAAACAGCGGCCGCCGTTAATGTATTGGGGCAAATACGTCGCGCACGACAACAATCGCGATGGCATGGGTCAGTATTTGAAGCTCACGCAAAACATCACCAAAACCCTGCTGGAATGGCATCCCACCATCTTGCACGACCTGCATGAGGCGCAATCTTACCTCTATGTCTCCACCGGTACCGGACCATATAACAACTCGCTTGACCCCATCCAGGTGAACGAATGGTGGCTGCTCGCAGAAACCGAAATCATGGAAATGGCCAAGCGCGGAGTGCCCGGCGTTTGGACCTATGGATTCTACGATGGCTGGGTGCCGAATTATCTCTTCTGGATCGCGATGACCCACAATTCCTTCGGGCGCTTCTACGAAGTGCAGAGCTATGGTCCCGACGTCGTGGACAATCTTCGGCTCCAGCCGGCGGTGACCAGCCGCGAGTGGTTCCGGCCAAATCCGCCGCTTCCGTCCATCAAATGGGGACCACGCAACAACACCAACATCCAGGAATCTGCCCTGCTGTTCGCGCTGCATCAAGTGGCAGAAAGCCGGGAGCTGTATCTCGAGAACTACTGGATGAAGAATAAGCGGTCAGTCGAGAAAGGCAAGACCGGCCCGACCTACGCCTGGGTGATTCCCGCCGGGCAACGCCGCAAGGCGGACACCGCCGACTTCGTGAACTCGCTACGCCGCCAAGGCCTGGAGATTCACACCGCCGGTTCAAGCTTCAAAGCCGGGAGCGTGGACGTGGCGGCGGGTGATTACATCGTTCGCGCGGATCAGCCCTACCGCACCCTCGCCGACATGTACTTCAGTGTTCAGAATTATCCGCCGGCCAATCCCCGTCCGTACGATGACACAGGCTGGACCGTGCAGTTCATGCGCAATGTGAAGCTTAGCGCCATTGCTGACAAGTCCATTCTCGATCAATCAATGACTCTGCTCACTTCCGATGCCAAGGCGCCCGGCAGCATTGCTGGAGCGGGCAACGTCATAGTGGTGGATCACACCACCGACAACGCCTTGATGACGTTCCGTTTCAAGAATCACGACGTGAAGATGCTGGCGGCCGAGGACGATTTTGAAATCATGGGCCACAGGTTCCGCGCCGGCGCGTTCATCATTCCAGATGCCGATCGCGCCAACATTGAGCCTTCCATCCGCGATCTGGGACTTTCGGCGATAGCGCTTTCCTCACTTCCGAATGTGAAGACGCACGAACTCGACATCCCCCGAATCGGCTACATCCACTCCTGGCAACGGACCCAGGATGAAGGCTGGACGCGCGCGGCGCTGGATTACTATGGCGTTCCCTACACCTACTTCGCGGACCAAAAACTGCGCGAAGGAAACCTGCGCGCGAAATACGATGTGATCCTCTATCCGCACGTGGGCGGCTCATCGCAATCGCACGTAAACGGGATTCCGAAAAACGGTCCTGATCCAGTGCCGTACAAAAAGTCGGAACTCACGCCAAATCTCGGCGCGCTTGACCAGAGCGATGATATTCGCGGCGGTATGGGTATGGATGGGTTGGCCGAGCTTGCTAAGTTTGTCCAGGAGGGAGGAACGTTGATCACCGACGGGTCCAGCGCGGCACTGATGGCGGATTACGGCTTGGCAGGAACGGTCACCGTCGAACATCCCGCTCAGCTTTTCGCGCGTGGATCCATCTTGCGAGGCATGTTGCACGATCAAAAAAGCCCCATCTTGTATGGATTCGAGGGCAAAGATCTGCCGGTGTATTTCAATCAAGATCCCGTATTCAATGCCGGCGGCGGCGGCTTTGGCGGATTCGGCGGTGGCGCTGGCGGCGCGGGCCTCGGCCAGAACGTCACGCCCAACGCCGTGCCCCTGCAACTTTCACCGCTCGATCCCAGCGAAACGCCGAAGACGCAGGAGCGCCCTCAAGCCGATGAAGCCGCCGACATGCGCCAGCTCGCACGCCAATTCGGCTTTGTCGAACCAGTGCGCCCGCGTGTCGTGATGCAATTTCCGGCCAAGGAGAGTGACATGCTCCTGTCGGGAACAATTTCCGGCGGCCAGGCTCTCGCGAATCGGCCGCTCATCCTGGATGTCCCGAGCGGGAAAGGTCACATCGTGATGTTTGCGCTGCGCCCATTCTGGCGTTGGCAAACCCAGGGAACGTACTTCTTGGCCTTCAATGCAATTCTCAACTGGAATCACCTGGACGCCGGCAAACCGGAGCGCGAGCGCAACCAGCCCACTCCAACCGCGCAGGATCAGCAGTAAGACGAACTTGCAACTGCTGGTTGAAGCTGGCGCCGGAGGTGAACGCCACTGTACTACTAGACCTAAAAATCTTTGCAGCCTGCGACGATTTGTGGGGCGGACCCCCTGGTCCGCGGCCGACGCCCTCGTCGGCCCGGTTTTGGTTGCGGCTATGCTGCTCTGTGGGGTAGACGCTTTCGTCTGCCAACCCGGCGATCATTCCGATTCTTTCACAGCTCCTGAGACTCAGTCTGAGCTGAGCAGGGTAAACCGCGGTTGGTGATTTGCTGACAACGCGGTGGGCGAAGCGATAACTCCCAGAAAACTATTTGCCCGCTGCCTTGCGAAGCGCCGCGACCCTGGGCGCACGGCTCTTCGGGCTATCCAGGCTGAACGCGCGTGCATCGCCAAGTTGCTCTCGAACATATTGTTCCGTCCGCGCCACAGCTTCTTCCAGCGCTTTGTCCTTTTTGACAAAGGAAATCCAGGCGATGGAATCGGCGGCAGTGTCATATTCCCACAGCCCGACGATGCGCCCGCGATCGAGAATCGCATGACTGGGCAGATCGGGGAGTTCCCCCAAAGGCTTGACGCCCTTTTCAGCGAAAACCTGCCGCTCAATGTCCTTGGCATCCAACAGTCCCTTCGGATCCCGGCGAAGAAGAACAATAGAGTCGATCCCGCTTGTCAGCACGTACTGCGGATCCTTGGGCACCTTGAAAGCTTCCAACTTTGCGCGGTCGCCGGGAAGCATAAGCCGATCGTCGCCCGCCGCGAGCGGCTCCAGCTTCAAAGGCTCAACCGCGGCGTTCGCGGCCTTCACGCCCAGCGCGGAGAACCATTGAAACTCCGCGATGCTGGCCGGTCCAATCCACGCAAAGTACCGCCGGGCGAGCTCCGTATAAGCCTCCTCGGTCGACAGCTTGAAATTGCGTAATGGATTGGGCCGCCAAAGCGTGTATTTATAGCGTTGCTGGTCGAGACGCCCATTCACGGGGATGCGCCGGATGTCTCCTGCCACTTGCAGTTTGCCTAAAGCTACTGGAAGCGTGGTGGTAAGACCTTTCTTTTTGCCTTCGGCGCCGAGATTGCGAACCGCTTTTCCAGTAGCCTCGCGCAAACCATCCGGATCGAGCGGTTCCTTTTCAAGCGCATGAAGCACGGCATCGCACAGCTTGTCGATCTCCTTCGGCGTGACGCCCAGCTTTTCGGCGGTCTTCATTTCACCGGGAAAACTCTGCGCCACCTTCAGCCCCAATGCGAAGTCGGACGTGGGCAGAACGTAGGTACAACTGCGCGCACTGGGAAGCTCGTGAATTTCAGTGTTTGCGACGGCCGCGTCCACCTTTTCGCGGCTCAATCCAGCACGCGAGAACAGTGTGAGGTACGGCCCCACGCCGCCCACGGATCGCGCCCAGCCTGCCCGCTCCAAGACCTCCGCCGCCGATTTGCCGGCCAACCCGCGGTCCAATCCTTGCCGATGCGCCCACCATGCTCGCAGTTTGGATTGATCCATAGAGTCCATTTAGTTTATCTCAGTAGGACAAGCCTCCGGCTTGTCAAATTCGCAAGCCAGAGGCTTGCGCTACGCTGAGTAAGTCAGCATACAATTGGAGTACCAGGTACTTACCCTGGGGCGGTTTGTCCAAATACTGGTGTTACTGTAACTGTGAAAAGTGTGTCTATTCCTTGAGTTAATGTACAATGTTTGAGGCGTGTCCCGCGCGCCGCAACAAAGGGGTCTAAACCCCCACTCATCGAAAAATAGAGCCAAAAAATTACAGGGGGGAAAGTTTTCATCATGTACCGCAAGTTGACGCTATTAGTAACTCTCGCCGGCTTCACCGCCGCCTGCAGTTATGCGCAAGGCCTAAGTACGAACGCTTCGAAAGACGATTGGGAAGAGGTTAACTTCGAGTACAACTCGTCAGTACTTTCCGACGGTTACCCCAGCTTGCTTCGACTTGCCGACTTGTTGCATCAGCATGCGGGTTACCGCGTCAAAGTGGAGGGCAACACCGACAATCTCGGCTCCCCGAAGTATAACGAGAAACTCGGCCTCGCTCGAGCCACTACGGTGAAGGATTTTCTGGTGAAGTACGGAGCATCCGCGAACCAGATTGAAGTGACGACGCGCGGCAAAGCGGACCCCAAATACCCCGGATACAAAGGCGGCTATAGCAAAACAGATGTCGCACGCTGGATGAACCGGCGCGTGGTGCTCACCGTGACGGACGAGCAAGGCAGGACGGTTAGCGCAGGCGGGGCGGGCGAAGCGATTCGCGCCCTGGATCAGGGCCGTTTTCCGCGCGATTGCTGCGACGATATTCTCAAGCGCCTCGACAAACTGGACGACATCGCAAGGATGCTGCAGCAGTTGTTGGATCAAAATGCCAGCCTTCGCAAAGAAGTGGACACGTTGAAGAATCAGCAAGCAGCGTTGGAAGGGAAGGTAAACGCTCCGGCCCCCGCTCCGCCGGCGCCTGCCGTGCAGCCGGCAACACCAGCTGGACAAACCGCGGGAAAAACGCCGTCCGCGGGTGGTGGCGGCCAGTCGCCCTTCACGCTGCTGGGAGTTAATGTCGGTGCTGATAACCAGGGCAACTTCACTTTCACCGGCAAGGGCCGTTACTTCCAACCCTTCGCGGATCACTTCGCGCTTCAGGCGCAGGCTGAGTATCTCTACTTCAAGACTCAGCGTGAGGGAGAGCTGGATTTCGGCGTAGTGGACCGCATCGGCAATTTCCAGGCCGGCTTATTCACCAGCTTCAAGCACGTCAACATTGCCGACGCCCCAAGCGGCGGAACGCTGGGGCAGGCGGCTTTCACGGCGGATTATATTTTCAAACTCGGCCGCGTGGGCCTGTTCGCAACTAAGGGCTTCATGAACAGCGCCATCATCGGCACCAACAACGCCACCTTCGCCACCGGCGCCACCAATGCGGATGGCACGCCGGTGATGGCCGTTGCTCCCAATATTTTCGTCCAGCGCTATCTCAGCATCATCGATCAGTATGGCGCCAGCACCACCGTGGGCCTGTGGGGCAACAATTATCTGGAAGCTAATCTCGGTTACTTGAAGAGCGCCGGGGGCGCGGACCGTCCGGGCGGAACGGTGCGCTTCGTTTTCCCATTCAAGAACCATTTCGCTTTCACGGCGGAGGGCAGCATCAACCAGACGCTGGTGGGCCCCAGCAACGATGGTCGCGCGGTTTTTGGCGTCCAGTTTGGAAACTTTATGCGGCCCAAGGACTACCAGGGCCAGACACAAGCTGTTCCCACGGATATCCCAGAGGTAAGATACAACGTTCTGTCGCGTAATCTTCACGTCGGAACATCGCCGCCGGTTGCGGATGCCGGCCCGGATCAAATCGGCGTGCCGGCAGGTGTCATCACGCTAAATGGCTCAAACTCGCATGATCCGAACGGCGAAGTGCTGACCTACCAGTGGGTTCAGGAAAGCGGGCTACACGTTACGCTGAACACGCCCACCGCGGCCATCACAACTTTCAACGCGGCGGCTGGACAGTCCTATGCGTTCCGCCTCACCGTCACAAACACGGACAATCAATCGGCCTCCGCCATGGTCCGGGTGGTCACCGTGAAGCCGCGGAAAGTGCAGATCCTGTTCTTCATCGCCGATCCGACCAGCATCCAGAGTGGCCAATCCTCGACGCTAACCTGGAGAATCCAGGATGCAGACTCAGCCGCCATTTCGCCCAGCATTGGCGCTGTCAGCGCCGAAGGCGGATCCATCAGCGTGGCTCCCACCACCACGACCACATACACGCTAACTGCAAAGAACACAGGAGGCTCCGATACCGCGACGGTGACCGTTATCGTTCAGCAGCCGAAACCGCAGATCCTGGAATGCACGGCCATACCCATGAACATCTCGCAGGGTCAATCCGCGCGGCTGTACTACAACACCGTAAACGCGAATACCGTGACCATCACTCCCAACGTCGGTTCGGTGGGCACGAATGGAAACGTCGAAGTGACTCCTGCCGCCACCACGAATTACACCATCACGGCGGCCAACACTGCTGGCACGGCAACCTGTAGCGTCTCGGTGCAGGTGACTCCCGGAGGGGCGCCGCGTATCGAGCGATTCTCGGCCGACCCACTTGATATCACTGCAGGCGCTACGTCCACGTTAGTGTGGCAAGTGCGGAATGCCAAGACGGTAAGCATTTCGCCTGCACCTGGTTCGGTAGGATTGGTCGGAACGCAAGATGTCAATCCGACTCAGACCACCACTTACACCTTGACCGCTACGAATAGCTTCGGAACGGTAACAGCCAACGTTACGGTGAATGTCGCGGTAGCGCCCACTCCACCGCCGCCGCCAGTGATTACGTCTTTCACCGCGAATCCTCCTTCCAGTACGGTTCCGGGCAGCGCTGTGGTGCTGACCTGTCTCGCGACTGGCGCCGCTCGAGTGGTGATATCGGGAGTGGGTAACGTGGGGGCCAACGGAAACCTGACCGTGAATCCAACCACCACTTCCACGTACGTCTGCGTGGCCATCAACAGCGCCGGCGCGCAAGTGGCGAAGAATTTAACAGTCCCCGTGGGACCGGCGAGTGGCGGAGGCACTCCACCCACAGTGGTTGTTAGCGGTCCCGGATGTACTGTGAGCGGAACACTCACGGTTTGCCAGACGGCCATCCGGCAAGTGACCCTCAACCTGAGCGGATCGAGCAGCCCCACCGGCAACAATCCGCTGACCTTCTTGACAGCATCGAATAACTTGAGTTCGGCTGTACTGGGATCGGCGACCTCGCACCCGAGCGTCCAACTTGCGGAGTTGGCCGGCGATTATTTCTTCACCGTCACCGTAACGGATAGCAAAGGTAATTCCACTACTGTTACGGTGGATCTCCGCCTGACTACTACCAGCCCGCAAAACTAGGGGAGAAAAACTTGGGCCGCAGATGAACGCCGATGGACGCGGATAAGAGTTGTTTTCTTATCCGCGTTTACCTGCGTTCATCCGCGGCCCACTAACATTACTTACTGCTTTTCTGCAGGTTCTCAATCGATGCTTTGAGCAAGCCCACAGTGTAGGCTACGTTGTGAACTCCCAAGCTGCCATCGCGCTGTACAAAGCGGTAATTGTAAGCCGCTTCCAGTTGTGGCTGGGTCCAGGTGGCATCGATGGTGATATCGGTTTTTGCCTGTCCCACAGGAGGCAGCAACAGAGCTAGATTATTGAGCAAGTGCTGCACTTCGGTTTGCACGCCGTCAATGACGCCGTCGCCATCATAGTCGAGCAAGGGGAAGTTGAAGGTAGTGATGTCGGAGCCGTGGCAGGTCTGGCAAGCGCCCACCATTTGTTCGGCGGGAATCGTGCTGGTGCCGGGGAAGCTCATCTTGAAAGTGTGGCCGCCCACTTGTCCCAGTGCTGGGTCGGTGGAGGCGGGCGTCTGCGTGTGGCAAGCGACACAAGTGTCCGCCACTACTTCGCGGTGCGCGGAGCTGGGAATGTCCTGGCCATACGTGAAGCCATTCGTCCCCATCAACATGTCGGCTTGTGGGCCTTCATGCGGGCCGAAATAGGTGCTTCCGGCAGTTTTCGGTACATAAGTTGCGGCGTCGACGCGAGCTTGGTGACAGTTCATGCAGAGCGTCCCGGCGCCTGCAGCCTTGCTGGTCACTTTCGTTCCATTGGCTAGCGTGACGGTTGCCAGCGTCCGGACCAGGTGCAGGTTGGTGCTGGGGTTGGTTTCGCCGTGCGGTTCATGACAAGTCTGGCAGCCAATCGCGTCATAGGACAGATCAGCGGGCCCAACTCCTTTTATCCTGTCAACGAAGCCGTTGTTGGTGTGGCAACCGACGCAGGCAGCGTTGCCGGCAGGATCGGTGGTGGTGATGGCATGCGCGGAGTTCCCCCATTCCATACTCTTGATGTGGAATGGAGCTTCGGCGTGGCATTGGACACAAGTGCCGGCCGTGTAAGTGGTCGAGATCAGCCGCGGATCGCCGCCGGTGACCACGTGATTCGAGCCGGGTCCATGGCAGTTCTCGCACTGGATGTTCGAGACGTTCTGCAGCGCTTTGGGCATAGCTGCAAAGTTACCGGCTACGAGGTCGGTGGGAGCTACCCATCCCGACTGCACCATGACTGTATTGAATCCGCCGTTGGGATCGGCCGCACCCGTGTCAAAGCCGACCGTGTGGCAGCCCCAGCACTCGCTGGTATACGGATACGGTTTGCCGTTCACAATGGCGCCCTGGCCGTTAATGCTATTCGTAAAGATCTGCGAGTGCGCGGTCTTCGACCAAGCGTTCACCATCGAAAATGGGGTCCCCGCTGCTCCGTTAGCGTGGCACTGCGAGCAGGCCGAAATCCCCACGTAGGTACTGCCAGTGATCATCATCGACACTGTGGCCACGCCGGAGCCGGACGTGGTAATTGTGGCATTGATGTTGTAAATTCCTGAGACATCCGGGCGGAATAGCTTCCGGGCGGCCACCTGATAGATCAAGCGGTCAGACGGTAAGTAGACGGGCACGTTCGACCCGAGCGGGCTGTCCTCCAGCACCGCTTTCGAGCCGGAGGGCTGGCTGGCTATCGTCCACTTGACACCGGCGATTTGCGATGCAGGAACAGAGATGTCTACGTCAGCCTCCAGGTACGCCGCTTGGCCGAGGCCGACGGTGTTCAGACCACCGCTCCGCTCGACGGTCGCGGGCAGCTTCAAGCCATTGATGTCGTCATTAGTAACTGGCCGCGAAATAAGCTGAGCCGCCAATGTGGTTTGAGCGTTTACGATTGGGGCGCACACAGCAATCATCAGCACAACGAGCGAGATCGCGATTGTGTGAGCCAAGGGAAACTTCATTTTAGAAAATAACAGCATTGATAAAACTCCTTCCCCGAAAAGGGCATTTCTCAGTGGCCAAAGGCACGTACCATGCCAGCCGGGTAAGAGCTGCTGTTTCATAGATATCGCTCGGAGAACTGGGGCTTGAGCCGCACCCGAACTGCTTGGGGGATTGGGTCTAAAGCCTCACCCACCGACAGAGCGTGTATGGGACAATGGCGGGAACTATAACAGGTCTACAATCTTCGGTTTGCCGGGAAGGTAGTGGATTCACCTTAGGCCATCGCCGGCCCTTCTCAGTCAGTCACCTTGCCCGCAAAGTGCTGGTAGACGAATACTGAGTAAACAGACACCTGGGGAGTACCGTCGCATGACGGGAAACATCTTGCCTTCCTGCGGTGGACAAACGCGTCAAACGTGTGGATGATCGACACCTTCTGATCTCCGGCGCCGATCGCTCCGCAAGAAAGCAACGGCGGCCCTCCGTCAGTCAGATCCACTCCGAGAGGGCAGAGGATCTCGGCCCCGAGGGTTGTCCTAACTTTGTTAACGGCAGGTCGGCCGCGTTGTCCGAAAGCCTACCAACTTTCTTACGAATGCGGTCCAAGTCCAAAACTCGAACATGGGTCGCAAAGCGCGACGCTGTCTTTGAATGGATAGCATCCCACATCCGGGATTAGTTCGGCCGCTGGGAGCGCAATTCTGTATGAATTAGCTTTGTCCACGCGGGAGGTACGCGGTACTCATCCCGCGAAACGATAATGAAGGGTCGTAACCCGGATTGCTCGGAGCCAGACGTCGTCAGGCAGGCAGAGCGTCGAAGGCGCTGCGTCCCGATGATCTCGGCCGTTGAATGTCTTAGGCAAGCACCGGAATGCCCTCTGCAATCGCCGCCTGCTGCAGCGGTTCATCCGATGTGGCAAGGGCGAGATTGCTACGTAAAGCGAGGTCCAGGTAAGCCGCGTCATAGGCAGCGATATTCCGACGGCGGGCGAGGGACTCCAGATCGATATTGGACCAAAGGTTCCGAGGCGCAACGCGGATGGGTAGGGCCTTGAGAAGAGTCAGATATTCGGTAATCTGCTCTTCGGTCATTCTCTTGCGCTTGCTGAAGGAGACGAAGATGCTATTGGCGATCTCAAACGCCCAGATTTCCGGCACGACAGCATCATTCGCTCAGTGGCGGTGTCCTTCATGCAGGAGCTTGCGTGTAATCGGCTCACCGAGCGTCAGGCGATACTTCTCGCCGAATTCGAGCATGCGGCGCACGGCTTCCTCGCGCATCGTTTGCGCGGCGTCGCCGGGAGCGGCCTGAAGGACTGCTTGCTCAGCGAGAGAGAGGAGATACTCTTCCAAAGCCATACCGCTGGCTTGGGCCCGCGCGAGAAGGCCAGCCTCGACTTCCGGCTTCAAGTGAAGGGTAACCGTCATAGAATACTCTGCTCTCTCCAGTTTACGCCAGCTTCACCCTACTCCAAAGCCGGGAGCTGTCCACAAGGGAAGCTAGGTGTCCGGAAAAGCTGCATTCAAAATCGGATTCAACAAGCGCCCGCCAAGCCGAATCGCACGATCAGACGGGCAACCTGTCACGCCGAATCTTCGCGGAAGAGCTCGGATCTTCGCGTTCATCCGCGTCCACCACTCAATCACTGACCTTGCCCGCGAAGTGCTGGTAGACGAATACTGAGTAAACAGCCGCTAGGAGCATGCCCGGGATCCACCATGCCAGTCCAATGTAAAGCCCGTAGGGCGCTGCCGCTGCGTTTGAAACTGTCAGGCCAGCCTCCGGCTCAAGGTTTGATGGCAGCACGTAGGGAAATAGTCCAAAAGTCGCGCTGGTGAGCATCCCCACCAGGTAGAGGCAGGAGGACAAGAAAGTTCCCAGGTCGCGCCGGCGCACGCTGAACACATACATCCCAACCAAGCCCGCCACCACCAGCACTGGGAATACGTAACCCCAGGGCCGCACTTCAAACTCGGTGTTGAGATTCGGCTGCAGACGGAAACTGAAAAAGGTAATGGCCGCGGTGAACGCAACCACCGCCCACCAGATCCTGTCTCCGAACTGTCGCGCTCTACGCTGCAAATCGCCGCTGGTCTTCAGGACCACCCAGCAGCAACCGTGAATCGCCAGCGCGACGAAGGAAGCCCCGCCAACCAGCAGCGTGTACCAATCGACAATTCCCGCATCTCGCCCTGGCTGAAGATTAGTCCATAAGGGAAGAAAGAAAAATCCGTTGCCATCCAAAGGGACGCCGCGGACAACGTTGCCCAGCGCCGCTCCGTAAAGCAGCGCCAACAATGCGCTCGATCCGCCGAACACCAAATCCCAGAACGGCTTCCAGATTGGGCTTTCGATGTGGCCGCGCAGCTCAATGGAAATGCCTCTGAGAATCAGCAGCCACAACACCATCATCAGCGCCAGATAGAATCCGCTGAATGCCGCTGCATACAGCGCTGGAAACGCGAAGTACAGAGTGCCGCCTGCGGCCAGCAACCACACCTCATTGCCGTCCCATACAGGCCCGATGGATCGCAACACCTGCTGGCGTTCCTGTTCGGTTCGCGCGACAAAGAGATGGATGATGCCTGCGCCGAGATCGAAGCCATCCAGCACCACATAGCCGGCGATCATGATCGCCACCAGGCAGAACCACACAGTTCCGATCATTGGACGCCTCCTGCAGCGGGAATCGCCTCGATATCCGGCCCATGCTCGATTTCACGGTGAACCAGAAACAGGAACAGTATTCCAAGAATCAAGTAGAGCCCCATGAACCCGATCAGCGTGAACAGTCCATTACCCGCGGAAACTCGCGACGAAACACCTTCGGAGGTGCGCATCAAACCGTAGATCAACCACGGTTGCCGGCCCAGTTCCGCCGTCATCCAGCCGGCCGTGGTCGCGATGTAGGGAAACGGGAGGGCAAGCATCAACGCCCACAGCAGCGCCCGGTTGTTAAACAGATGAGCACGCCATAATGACCACACACAGACGAGCATTATCAAAATCAGCAGTGTTCCAATTCCGAGCATGATGTGATAGCTGAAATAAAGCAGCGGGATGTTGTCCGGCCACTGATCGCGAGGGAAATCCTTCAGCCCTTTCACCTCCGCCTTCCAACGGCGGTAGGTCAGAAAGCTTAACATCTTGGGAATAACAATCGGATTGTCCAGAGCGAGCTTGTCGGTGTCGGGTTGGCCGATGAGCACGAGCGGCGCTCCTTCACTGGTGTCGAACAGCCCTTCCATTGCAGCCAGCGTCACTGGTTGATTCTGAGCGACCATCTTTCCTTGACCATCGCCCGTGGGGAATAGCATTGCAATGGTCGCTAGCGTGCCGGTGATCACACCTGTCCGGACGAAGATGCGTCCATGCTCGACGCACTTCGCGACCAGCAAATAATAGGCGCCGATAGACGCCATAACGACACTCGCTGTCACCACGGCGCCGATCATGTTGTGCAGGTACTGCCAGAATACCCATGGATTCAGAATCAGCTCCCAGAAGCTTGTCAACAGTACTTGATCGTTGGGGCCAATCTTGTAGGCGGTTGGATGTTGCATCCACGCATCGGTGGCGATGATAAAGAACCCCGAGAGCCATGCGCCCAGGCAAACCAATACCGCAGAGAGCCAGTGCAGCCGAGGGCCCAACCGCTTCTCGCCAAACACGAACAGTCCAAGAAAGGTCGACTCCAGAAAGAAGGAATAGACTCCCTCCATTGCCAGCGTCTGTCCGATTACGCCACCGGCCGCCTTCGAGAAGCGCGCCCAACTGGTGCCGAACTGGAATTCCATCGGAATGCCTGTTACAACGCCCATGGCGAAGTTGATGGCGAAGATCTTCACCCAGAAACGCGCGGCCTGATTGTAATGCTCGTCACCGGTTCTGAGCGCGACTGTCTTCAAAATAACGATCAACAACGCCAGCCCCATCGTAAGTTGTGGGAACAAGTAGTGAAACGTAATAGTGAAGGCAAAGTGTAGACGGTGTACCGCCAGCGCAGAATCCATGTCTCCTACCCATAGCAGGATTAGTACCAAACCGGGGAGCGGGGCAAGGTCCGCGCCCCAGGGTGAGGCATAATCCGCTATCCGTAACTGAGCATACAGAAAAGTCCAATGCCTTCTGGAGCGTGGGACTGGCTGGACGAATGCTGCTGTACCAGAGGAGGATTGTCATTCATGAACGTCAAGGTTCGCTGTCTGGGTGGTAAGAAGTTTGAAATGACGGCCCGTGCCCACAAGGTTCTGTCCGATCAGCCATTCGATAACGACGGAACGGATTCGGCCATGACGCCGCCCGAGCTGTTTTTGAGCTCTCTGGGGGCCTGCGCCGCGTATTACGCCGAGGAATATTTGCGGGTCAGAGGGTTGCCGGATGAGGATCTTGAGATCCGGATATCGGCGTTGAAGGGCGCAAAACCCGCGCGAATTGCCTCCATCCAGATAGATGTCATCGCACCGGGGTTGACCCAACGGCATCGGGATGGCTTGCTGCGCGCAGTGGATGCCTGCCTGATCACCAATACTTTGCACACACCTCCGCATATGGACGTGCGTGTTGTAGCTTCAAGTGCTGCAGTGGAACAGGAAGAGTTGATCTCAGTAGGATAAGCCTCCGGCTTGTCCAAGGGGCAAGCCGGAGGCTTGCCCTACGGTTACCTGGTGAACCGCAGGCTGGTCATCAACTGATTGCTGCGGAAGTCCTCGTACGCGTAGAACGCCTCGGACATCGAATACCAGCGCCACTCCGTGTTCCATCGTATGTGCTTGTTCAATGGGAGCGAAAAACGCGCGAGGGGTTGGTAATACTGCGTGGGACGACTGCCGGAAGAAGTGAACAACGATCCGCCGAAAGTGAACCACCGCACGGTGACTACCGCAGTCAATGCGTGGGCGTTCTCTTTGTAGATGGAGGGCGTCGGCGTTAGAGTCTCCGGAACCAAGTACAGAATGTTTGAGCTGATAGCGGACCGCGAGTAATCCAGCAGCAGGTTGGCCCACTTGCCGCCTTTGGGCGTCCAGAACAGCGACGCCGACTCCACCTTGCTCGCGAAATCCAGCTTCACGGTGGGGTCAGGATTGTTGTTGTTCAGGAGGCTGAAGTCGCCGGCGAGGTGTAGAGAAGTGATCACATCGTAGCTGGCGCGGATATGGGCCTTCTGGTACTGCTGTAATCCAGTGCGGAAGAAAGTCTGCCCCGAGCTGGATCCCTCCGCGTCAGCAACTACTCTAAATTTCTGGCCCAGACGATAATTGACTCCGGCGATTCCAATGTTCTGCCGCACACTGCCGGTCTCCAACATCAAACCGGACAAAGCCGGAGCGCCAAGATCCGTATTGCCCCACACGTACCGGTAGCCGCCGCGAAGAATGAGGTGCGAAGTCACATCGTAGAAGGCATCAATCTCTTCCTCGCTGTAGTTCAAGTTCAGGCGATCGGTAGCTAATTGCTGATCCGTCAGCGGCGCGGTTCCAACCAGCAGCAGATTCTCCGCCAGCAGAGCGTTCGAAGAATTGTGATAACGGTCTGTGTTCCAGAACTCGACGATTCGCAGGCGCTTCCAAGGCCGGAGTTCAACCGTCACGTTTCCGAAACTATGCGGCATATTCGCGTAGCCGGTCAGAACATCTTGGCCGCCGCTGTAAAACTGGAAAAGATCGTTCAGGAAGAAATTTCCAGCGGAGGTTTGCACGTAGTTGACATCCGTGTGCGGACGCTCGTAGACGAATTGGCCAGTGATGGTCATCCAGGAAAACGGATTTGCCGCGCCCAGCACCTTGGTATAAACCGAATTGCTGCGGACGCGATACTGCTCCTGTAGTTGATTCAATACGAGCGGCTGTCCATTGAACAGGCCGGGGACGTTCCCCGCATTGGGCTCATTGTTGGAAGCGCCCTGATCGTCTTTGAACGTAGTGCCGCCCTGTTCGATGGTGAGGTGATAGCGCCCCATTTCCATGCGCACTCCGGCGCGGTAATCGTTGGTCTGGTCGGAGTATAGACTGGCCACCGCATAGTTGTTCTGATCGGTAAAGAACTCCGTGATCCCGCTTCCGAATTGCGTGTTCCTTGCAAAGGCCACGTAAGGAGTGATCCACTTGCCGGGCAACAAGTCCAGTTGGACATTCAAGGTCCGGATGGCGGTGTCGTAGGCGTTTTGGTTGAGCTGTACGCCCTGGCTGAGCGTCGGATCGGCGTAGGAAGGCAAGAAATTGAAATAGGCAATATTGCGATAGTCCGCGAGGAGGCGATAAATTTTGTTCTTTTGTATGTCGACGCGGAGCGTGTTATAGGGATCGCCTCCCCAGGAGGTGGCGTGCACGTCGGCGCGGTCGAACAGAATTTTGGACGGATTGAGGATAGTGAAATCCGCATCCAGCAACTTAGGACCTTGGCCGAGATTCACTACGCTGCGATAGGCGTCGAAATTTCCGTCGATACCACCCGGAATCCAACGATACCCGACCTCAAAGCTACCTTGTAGCCAGTTGTCGGTGGATGTTTGGGGAGGCGCCTCAGCCGGCTGAGCCGCTGGTTGAGCAGCCAGTTGAGCGGCTGGCGGCGTGGCCGTTTGCGTGGCTGGTGGAGGAGCCGCCTGATCGGCGGGCTTACCTGGTGCCGGAGCCGGCGCGGCTGGCTCTTGCGCAGCCAGTGGAACAAGCAATAACAATGTCGCTAGCAGTCTCATCGCAACAGCTCTCTATCCACGTACGATCCGTGAACTTTCACGTGACAGACAGTGCAGTTTTGAAACCGCGAAGTTCTGAGGTCGTGAAACGCCGGCGGAACTCCGCCAATTTTGGCGTTCTGCGCGGAGGGCATGGAAACGTTGGAGTGGCACTCCAGACATACCAGGCTCTGCTCGTGACGCACCAGCATTCTTGGATTCGCGGATCCGTGCGGCTCATGACAGGCCACGCAGCCCTCCAGCCGCATAGGCGCATGCTCGAAAACAAACGGGCCGCGTTTATCGCTGTGGCACTGCAGGCATCCTGGTTCATTGCCGAAAGAAGTGCGCATGGTGTCCGCGCTAAAAGTCGCGTGAGGATTGTGGCAATCCATGCAGGACATTGCTCCTTCGGGTAGCCGATGTTTGTAAGGCCGGTTGAAGGCGGCCCATTCCGATATATGGCAGGTGGAGCAGCGCGCGTTGATCTCGGATTTCTTGTGTTCCACCAGTTTGGCGCCCGCTGCTCCATGGACGAAATGACAGGTAGTGCAGCCCACTTGATCCTTGGCGTGCCCACTTGCTATGCGGCCACCCGGAGTGCGTTGGTTCAAGTGGCAGGTAAGACAGGTGTGATCGGTTTCGACGGGCGTCAGTTTAGCTGGGTTCCGGATATCGTCGGCTGAGGCGGACTCGGCGTGTTTGGCGCCAGGCCCGTGGCACGATTCACAGCTTTTCTTCTCCCAGCCCTTGCGGGCGCCCGTTTCGATTGCAAAATGAGGAGTTTTCTGTAGGTTGTTATAGATTTCTTCGTGGCAGGTTTTGCAAGTCTCCGAGCCGACGTAGCCCGGCGACTCGGCAGCGGCTACGGGTATCGTGAGGCACAAGGCCAGCACGATACCCGCAACTACGCTGCAAACTGCCTGGAGGCAACTATTGCGCATGCACCTTGTCGACATCGTATGCGGCTCCAGTGGCATGGCATGTGGCACAGCTCTCTCCCAACGAATCCGTATTCGCCAGGAAGTGGGCCGCCTCGCCCTTCGAAACGTGGCATCCGCTGCAAGCCGAGGCCGTTGCCTGCACCGGATTGATCCAGCCTTGGGGATCGACCACCTGATTCAGCCCGATCGGCAGCTTCGCCTCGCTGCTCGCGGTGTGGCACATCGCGCAGTTTTGCAGATAAGCGGCGTCTCCCGTCGGACCCATGGCTGGGTAGAGCACACCGGAAAAATCGTGCAAACTCCCGCCAAAACCTGCGATGACGAAGGGCTTGCCGCCAGCGGGCACAACATTCACGCCGTCGTGAATGCGGTGAATCATGACCGCCATATTGATGGTTTGCGGCGTGTCCCCGGCTTTACGCTGCGAGAAGTCGGTATCGGACGGATTGTGGCACATCACGCAGTATTCAGGTTCGTTTCGCCGATTTCCGTGCAGCGTAAGATGCACGTGGCATTGATTGCAGTTGGTTTCGGCCACTACGGTCCGGCGGGGCTGCACCGGTGAGCCGTCCACGGAGAAGTAGAAGACCTGATTAGGAGTTCCGCTTTCCACTTGCTGGGCCGAGTTGGTGCCCGTCAGAATGTTCTCCAGCCGTTCGGATTCTACTCCGATGGCATATGATCCGGTGGCCTTGGCCGGAATCGCGTGCTGGAAGGTGTAGGTGCAGTTGCCGCTCGAATCACACTTTCCCTGGGTGCCATCCTCGCCCACATAGCCGGGCGTGGTGACATCGCTGCCGAAACTGGTGTAACCGTAATCGGTTGTCGGACCGGCCATGGTGAACTGCATGTCCTCCAGCGTGGGGTCGTTTAGGGCGATCGGATTGCCCTTCATGTCCTTTACTGTAAAGTCGACCACGGGCTTCTCTCCGGCCAGATGGTTGGTCACGCCCGTGATGGTTACCTTGATGCTCGTTATGAGCGTATCCGGGTTCTGCGGATATGAGGCTGCCGTGTCGCTGGCCACCACATGCGCTCCCTTGATGGAGGCGTCGAATGGCAGCTCCCCTTGAGGAATGTGGCAGTTGTGGCATTGAGTGTCGTCCGCCTGGAATCCGCCAGGATGATTCGCGCCAGTAGCGAAGTTAACATCGTCATGGCAGGCCCCGCAGGCAGCCCTGCTCGGCGTAATCAAATAAGCAGTGGCCTGCGCCGCGCCGGTAGTCTGGCTGTGGCAAACTTCGCAACGGCGGGGATCGGCGGGATCGACGATCGTCGAGAAGTCTGTCCCATTCACGATAAGCGGTTTTCCAGCAACCACGGTGGGCAACTGGCTTCCCATATGCATTTCGTGGATCATGACCTTCAAATCGAGGGAGCCACCCGTGGTGGTATCCACATTTTGCTGCGTGTGGCACAGCACGCACATTTCGATGCCGCGGCGCCTTCCGCCGTGCCACGCCAACTGATCGTGACAGGTATTGCAGCTCGCTGTCTTTATGATGTCGTGTACCTTGGTTACCTTCGCGCCATTGGGAACGAAGTTGAACACAGCGCTCGCGTAGCTGGTTCCCAAATCGAAGTCCGTCAGTACTCGTGATGCGTAGATGCCAATGGTGTGCGTGGCGGTGGTGTCGAACCCGGTGGGCGCCTTAGTGTGGAAAACGTACTGATATTGCCCCGGCCCAGTAGCTGTTACGACACCGCCAGTGTCGCCACCCGGTTGATTCGTCGACGCAACGGCCGGCCCGGAATTCGCGCGTGTTGTATAGGCCGTGTACTCTTCCTGATTGGCCGGCAACACCGCCGCTACGTAGCCTAAGCTGATCGTTCCCGGAGTCGTAACGCCGGCCGCATCCAAAGGCAGCCCCACGGGATCCGTGAGAGTGTAGGTCACGGTTATGGTGCCGTCGCTCGCGATTTTCGCCGAGTTGATGGTAATCACCAGGCCCGGCCGTACGAAATCGATTACGCTCTGCGCTGCGTAGAACGCCTTCTGATGCTTGTTATAAGGGGATGTACTCCCGCTCTGCAATCCAATTGCACCTATCAACAAGGCGAAGGCGAGAAAGACTCCGGTCAGCCGGCCCGAAGTAATAAAACTCATGGTATAAACTCCTTCTCATTGCAGCCCACCCGTGCAGGCATCAGTCCAAAAGAAGTGGACATAGGGTTTCAACAGGTTACGAGCTGGGTGAAAAGGCCGTAGGCCCCCAACATTGGGGCAATAGCCTGATTTGGGTGAAATCACCCATCGGTTCTTCCTCACCCACCTAACTCTGCCCGGGAACCTCCCCTGGGAAATTGGACCACTGGGTTCCTTATATCGTCCGCGGATGCGGACTCGGCGTGTTTGGCTCCGGGGCCGTGGCAGGCTTCGCAGCATTTCTACTCCCAAGCCTTTTCGTGCGCCAGTTTCGATTGCGAAATGCGGAGTTTTCTGTAGATTGTTGTAGATTTCTTCGTGGAAGTTTTGCAAGTCTCCTAGCCGGCATAACCCGGAGACTCGGCAGCGGCTGCAGGTATCGTGAGGCCCAAGGCCAGCACGATACCCGCAACTACGCTGCACACTGCCTAGAGGCAGCTATTGCGCATGGACCGAATCGACCGCGAACTGCGCACCTGCAGCATGGCATGTGGTGCAGCTCTCTCCCAACGAATTGGTATTCGCCAGGAAATGGGCAGCTTCGGGCTTCGAAGCGTGACATCCGCTGCAAGCCGACGAAACGGGTTGCACCGTCGGATTGATCCAGTACTGTGGATTGGTCACCAGATTCAGGCCAATCGGCAGGTTCGCCTCGGAGCTGTTGACGTGGCACATAGAGCATATCTGGGTGTTGCCGGTGGCACCATCCCCGTACATCACAGGGTAAAGTGTACCGCTGAAATCGACAACCCTTCCGTTGTGCGAAATCATTATGTAGCTGGCGCCCTGCGCCGCCAGATTCACGCCGGTGTGAATTCGATGCACCATGAAGTTAAAATTCAACGATTGCGCAGGCTGGGCCAGAATAGCCGGGACGGTCGATTGTGCCCGAGTGGCCGAATCCGTCAGCGAAGGATTGTGGCACATGATGCAGTATTCGGGATCATTCCGCCGCGCGCCATGCCCGTTGAGATTTACGTGGCATTGGTTGCAGTTGGCTTGCGCCACTACTGTGCGGCGGTCCACCACCGGTGAGCCGTCCACGGAGAAGTACACCACCTGATTCTGGGTTCCGCTTTCGACTTGCTGAGCCGAGTTGGTACCCGACAGAATGTTCTCCAACCGTTCGGACTCAACAGCGATGGCATACGTTCCGGTGGCTTTGGCCGGAATCGCATGCAGGAACGTGTATGTGCAGTTGCTGCCGGAGTCGCAGGTTGCCACGGTACCATCCTCGCTCACGATCCCCGGTGTGGTGACATCGCTGCCGAAGCTGGTGTAGCCGTAATCGGTGGTCGGACCGGCCATAGTGAAGCCGAGATCCTCCAGGTCGGACATTTTGAGTACGTTGCCTTTCGTATCTTTGATGGTGAATTTCACCACCGGCTTCTCACCGGCCAAAGTGTTCGTTACGCCCGTAATATGTATGGCATCGCCGGTTATCAGCGTATCCGGGTTCTGCGGATACGTGAGCGCCGTGTCAGCGGCCGTCACGTGCGCTCCCTGGATGGAGGCATCGAATGGCAGCTCGCCCTGGGGAACGTGACAATTGTGGCACTGCGTGTCATCCGGCTGGAATCCGCCAGGGTGGTTGGCGCCGGTGGCGAAGTTGACATCGTCATGGCAGGACCCGCAGGCAACCCTACTCGGCGTGGTCATAAATGCCGTGGCCTGCGCCGCGCCCGTGGTTTGGCTATGGCAAACTTCGCAACGCTGGACAGTGGCGGGATCAACTACTGTGGAAAAGTCGCTGATAAAACCCATATAACCGGCGATCTGATAAGGTACACCCTTTGTCGTCGCGGTGCCAACCACGCTGGGTAACGATGACCCCATGTGGATCTTGTGCGCCATCACCTTGAGGTCCAGTGAATTGCCGGTGGTCGGATCGGCGTTTTGCGGTTGATGGCAAAGAACACACATCTCCATGCCGTGGGCATAGCCGCCGTGGAACGCCAACTCGCTGTGGCAGGTGTTGCAGCTCGCGGTGCGGATCACATCGCGCGTTACGGTAACCGCCGCACCATTAGGAACGAAGTTGAAGGTGGTGCCGGCATAGCTGGTGCCCAGGTTGAATGCAGTGAGATCGCGGTTGCCATCAACGGCGACTGTAGTGGTCGCGGCTGCTTCAAATCCCGCCGGAGCCTTAGCCGTGAAAGTGTATGTATATTGCCCATTACCCAACGATGTGGGCGGCTTGCCCAACTCGAAACCCGGGCGAGTGATTGTACCCAACGCCTTGCCGCTTGCCGACGAAGTCGTATAGGCGACATATTGGGCCTGACCCGTGGGGATGTAAGACGCGACATAGGCCAGCGAGACTGCACCCGGAGTGGTCACGCCGGCTGCATCCAGAGGCAACCCCGCGGGATCCGTCAGGGTGTACGTCACGGTTATAGTGCCGTCGCTCGCGATTTTCGCCGAGTTTATGGTAATCACCAGTCCCGGCCGCGCGAAATCGATTACGCTCTGCGCCGCGTAAAACGCCTTCTGATGCTTGTTGTACGGGGATGTACTCCCACTCTGCAATCCAATTGCACCTAACAACAAAGCGAAGGCGAGAAAGATTCGGGTCAGTCGGCCCGGAGAAATAAAAGTCATGGTATAACTCCTTCCCAATGCAGCCCTCCCGTGCAGTCATTAGTCCAAAGGAAGCCAACATAGGCTCAATAGGTTACGACCTGGGCGAAAAGACCATAAACCCCCACAATTGGGGCAATAGCCTAATTTGAGTGAAATCCCCCAGCGGGTTCCCCCTCACCTCATACTTTTCCCTGGGGGCTTCCCTTGGAAACTGGACCACAAGTTGCACTCAGGAAACGATATGGCCTGGACGGAGACTGGTCGCAGAGTGCAAGAAGAAACAGGACCGCTGTCTAGCGAACAGCCGAGGCCCGGCCGCAGCCGCATTCAACGCGAAGCATATATCGCTGGACTAGCTGCTTTTTCGATCGGACTTCACCTCGTCCTGCGCTATGGCTTCACATTGCATTGGTTCGAATATACTCTTCCACTGCTAGTGGCTCTTCTTGTCGGCGGAATACCCCTCATAATCGATTTGGCCAAGCGTCTCGTCCGCGGGGAGTTCGGATCGGACCTGCTGGCTGGCGCATCCATTGTTACCGCGGTAGCGATGGGCGAGTACTTGGTGGCTACTATTGTCGTGCTGATGCTCTCGGGCGGCACGGCGCTCGAACAATATGCCACTCACCGCGCCTCCTCGGTGCTGGGAGCGCTTGCCAAGCGCATGCCTCAGACCGCGCATCGCAGGCGAGGCTCAACGTTCAGCGATGTTACGCTGTGCGAAATCGCACTCGGTGACCGTCTTATCGTACTGCCGCACGAGATTTGCCCGGTGGATGGAACAGTGATCGAAGGACTCGGAACAATGGACGAGTCCTATCTGACGGGCGAGCCGTTTGTCATGTCCAAGACGCCGGGTGCGCAAGTGCTTTCCGGATCGATCAACGGAGACAACGCGCTCACCATCTCGGTGGTCAGGCTGCCGGTGGATTCCCGCTACGCGAAAATCATGCAGGTGATGCAAGCCTCCGAACAGGACCGTCCACGGCTACGCCGGATCGCCGACCGGTTGGGCGCATGGTACACACCGCTCGCAGTCGCGGTGGCTTTGGTCGGCTGGATTGTGGGCGGCGATCCACATCGATTCCTGGCCGTGATGGTAATCGCAACGCCGTGCCCGTTATTGATCGCCATTCCGATTGCGATAATCGGCGCTATTTCCGTCTCGGCGCGAACCGGCATCATCATCAAGAACCCGGGCGTACTGGAGCAGATCGACCGCTGCCGCACGCTGATCTTCGACAAAACCGGAACGCTGACATACGGGAAACCGGCGCTCACCGAGATTGTCGCCGCTCCGGGGTTTGACGCCGATGAAGTGCTGCGGCTCGCCGCCAGCCTGGAGCGCTACTCCAAGCATCCGTTAGCCGGCGCGATCCTGGTTGCCGCGGAGGCAAAGCATCTGGCGCTCGATCCGGTTCGTCTGATCAGCGAGAAACCGGGCGAAGGGCTCCAAGGAGTGGCGGGCGCTGAGACGGTGGAAATCACGGGCCGAAACAAGATTCTCGGGTCCGGCGGTGCTTCGATCGAGGAGTTGCCGGCAGCGGGATCCGGCTTGGAATGTTTGGTCTTCATCGGTGGCCGGTTCGCCGCCGCGCTCCGCTTCCGGGATGAGCCGCGCCAGGAGAGTACGGCCTTCGTATCGCACCTCAAACCCAAGCACCGCGCGCACAAGGTGATTCTGCTCTCGGGCGACCGCGAGTCCGAGGTCCGCTACCTGGCGGATGCGGTGGGAATCACTGAAGTGCACGCCGGTAAGACTCCGGAAGAGAAAGTCGCCATCGTCAAGCAAGAGACGCTTCAGCAGAAGACGCTATTCGTCGGCGACGGCATCAACGACGCGCCGGCCATGCTGGCCGCCACAGCCGGAGTGGCCTTCGGACATGAGAACGCAATCACGGCCGAGGCTGCCGACGCAGTGCTGCTGGAGCCATCGCTCACCAAGATTGACGAGTTGATGCATATCAGCCGGCACATGCGCAAGATCGCATTGCAAAGCGCTGTCGGCGGCATGGCTCTGAGCATGATCGGGATGCTGGCCGCCGCCACCGGGCACTTGGCGCCGGTGACGGGAGCGCTAGCGCAGGAAGTCATCGATCTGGCCGCTGTGTTGAATGCGCTGCGAGTCGCGATACCTCCCGCCGAGAAGACGGATTTCTAAGCCGCTCTTGCCAGCACCGGCTGACTAGTGTTATAACTAGTCAGAGGAAGGTTATGAGTTCCTGGCAGGTGCAAGACGCAAAAGCTCGTTTCAGCGAGTTCCTCGAGGCGAGCGTGAAGCAGGGCCCGCAAATCGTGACGCGCCGCGGGGTGGAAGCCGCCGTTCTGGTTCCCATTGAGCAGTGGCGCAGACTCCAGCAAGCGTCTCGCCCTAGCCTCAAGCAATTGTTGCTCGCTCGCGAGCCTCGTTTTGAAAACCTACCTTCGCTCCGTGGCAGATTAAAACGCCGTGCGACCGCCGGTTTCTAAGTAGTCCATGTATCTGCTGGATACTAACGTAATATCTGAGCTCCGCAAGAACAAACCTCACGGTGGGGTTCTGGCCTGGATCGACACTATTGCTGACGAAGAAATCTTCCTATCTGCCTTAACGCTTGGCGAACTTCAAGCAGGCGTCGAGCTAACGCGACGTCAAGATCCTGCTAAAGCTGCGCAGATCGAAGCTTGGCTGGACCAAGTAGCCGGTTCCTACCAGATATTGCCCATGGATGGCCGGTTATTCCGCGAATGGGCTCGGCTGATGGACGGCCGGCCCGATCAACTGCTCGAAGACGCGATGCTGGCCGCAACTGCCCGTGTCCATCGTCTAACAGTTGTGACCCGAAACACCCGGGACTTCAAACTCTTCGACGTTCCGGTGTTCGATCCCTTCCGCGGGAAGTGAGGCACTCCTATGCCACGGCGCGCCGCTCGGGTTCGTAGCTGGAGAACAAGGCGTCCTGCATAGGCCGGTCGGAGTGGAAGTCGGCCAGCGCATCCGGAAATTGCGCGATCAAATCGGGCGGAGCCAGACGGCGCTCATCACCCAGAATTTGCTCCAACTGGAGCGCATTCGCTACCGACTTGCCGCCGACATCGTTGTTGGCGAATACGAACGTCATAGCGGAGTGCTGTTGGACATGCTCGATCCGCGGCTTCCATTCCAGCAATTCCTTCTGTGAATAGAGATAATCGTGCGCGGCGATAGGCCGGGTACCGCGCCCGAACTCGCGCTGCCAATCCTGCGGATTGCGCCCGTGCAGGCGAACGTATCCAATCGGAGAGGTGACGAACGACGCCGGCGGCATGGCCTTCGTATACGCGGCCTGGTCAATGTTCGCGAAGCCGACATGATAGTCGATGAGCGTGCCTAGCGCCTCTTCGTGCATCCAGCTTTCGTGCCGCATCTCGGCAACCAGCGGAAACTCATGAAAGGTGCGGCGCAGCGCGATCAAGTATTCGCGGTTCTCCACGGTGTAGCGAAATGTCCAGGGGAACTGCATCAATACGCAGCCCAGCTTCCGTGCCCGCAACAGCGGCCATAAACCATCTTTGAAAAGCGCGACGTCACCCGCTCCCAGAAGCCGCTCATGTGTAAAACGCCGTCCGAGCTTCGCCGTAAACAGAAACTTGGGATTGTGAGAAACCTTCCGCAGCCACAACCGAGAGATCTCCGGACGCAGGGGCTGATAGAACGTAGTGTTAATCTCGACCGCATCGAAGTATCGTGATAGATCTTCGAGCGCATGAAAACCGCGTGGTTTCTGCCGTGGATAAACAACACCGTTCCAATGCGGGTACGACCAACCGGACGGTCCACAAAAGAGAGTTGGGGGGAGGGGCATAATTTCTCCTTGTATTCGCTTCTAGTATAAGCGAACAAAAGGCGAAAAGCAAGGCCTTTATTCGATGGCGTAAAACTCGCCCGAACCGATGATCTCCGCCGGGCCGGTTAAATACACCGCATCGTCCCATCGCACCCGCAACGATTCTCCCGCCGGAGTCAACACGCGCACTGGGCTGGCCGCCACTTTCCGCAAAATTGCGGCCACCGCCGCGCCCGTCGAACCGGTGCCTGAACTCAGCGTCACTCCCACGCCGCGCTCATAGAAACGGACTTCGATGGTGTGCTGATCCACAGGCCGCACAAACGACACGTTCGTTCGTTTTGGAAAATGCGCATGCGCTTCGATCTCGCCGCCGATGGCCTCCCAGTTTGGCGGAAACTGATCCACCAACACAGCGCACTGTGGATTTCCGACATCCAGAATCGTAACATCGAGTGGACCTCCCCGAAGCGGCAACAGGAAATGAACCTGGTGTTCGTGAAATACCGGACATCCCATATTCATCTCGAATAGAAAATGACGGCCGGTACGTTCGATCAGGCGCAAGTGCTTTGGTCCGGCGCCAGTCGAGATGGTGACCTCGCTCAAGGCGCGCCCGGAATCCATCAGCAGCGCCGCGGCGCAGCGGGTTCCGTTACCCGAAATCTCAGCTTCGCTGCCGTCCGCATTAAACAAGCGAATGGTCGTGTCGCGAATCAGAATCCAGCCATCCGCGCCGATGCCGGTGTGGCGATTACAGATCGCACGTGCCAATGCCGGCAAGTCTCCAGCCGGTACTCGATCGGCCCAGCTCAGCAAAAAGTCGTTTCCCGCGCCGTGCGCTTTGATGAACGGGATGGTCATGCGTCAGTCTCGCTTGTAGATTTCAATCACCGGCTCGCCATGCACCATGATGGTTTGAATCCGATAATAGCGTGGCCCGGTCTTGAAAGTTGACCTTTGGACGGCGGTGGCGACCGGATCGCCGGAAGTGGCGAGCACCCATTCTTCGTGCAGGAACAAATCGGGGCGCGTGGTGGCAACCATCCAGGCCGGTTCGTTCGCATCACGCAACGCTTCCCGCAGCGGAATTCCGGCCTCGCGAAGAACGGCCACCTTGTCATCGCCGAAGCTGGTGTAGATACCGGTGCCGGGACGGTATTCGGCGGCGAGCAATTGCGCAGCTTGGCGCGTCCAGGCACGGCGGCCCTCGGAGTTTACTTGCGATTCCTTCCAGCAGATCCAATCATCCGGCTTTCCATGGATCAACCACGGCGCCACCGCGACCGCAATTACCGCCGCTGCGAGAATGGGCCGCAGGCGACTCGGCGCCAGCAATACGACGCCCGCACCGGCAATGGCCAATAGCGGCAACGCGGACAGGGCGTAGCGGGTGTTGTAGTAACTATTGAACCAAAGCTCAGGCACGTAAATCGGGGACTCGCCCGCGTACATGCGCCAGAGATAAAACGCTGGTGGGACCAGAACCAGCACCAGTGGCCAGAATGTACGCTTCCAAATCACTCCGGCCAATCCAAGTGTTGCGACGATTACCGCGCCCCATCCTGCGCAGATCCTCGCCGTGGTGCGAAAGAACAGCCACGCCTTTTTCCAGTCGTGATCGCCCGGACTCGGTGGCATATGCTGATCGAGCGCGCGCTGATAAATGCCTTTCGCCGAGTACGGACCGTTGTAAAACTCGAGTGGATTCGTGTACAGCCACCAGTTGTGGGCCAGCCAGTAGATAGGAGCAAGCGATGCAATCGCGCCAAAGATCAACGCCGCCACCAGTCTCCGCCGGCGCGCGGCAAACAGAAAATAGAGAGCGACAAACGGAATCAGGAACCAGCCTTCATAACGCGAGAGCGACGCGGCCACGCTAGCTAGCCCCGCGCCGGCGACCGCCCACAAGGATTGAGTATCGCGAAACAGAATGGTGCAGTACAGCAGAGCCATGAATCCGGCCAGAAAGACCGGTTCTGTCATGGGCGTCGCCTGCAGGTACAGAAGATTCGGATTGAGCACCAAAATACCCAGCGCGGCGAACGCAGCGGCGCTTGATTCCATCGCCCGCCTTACGGCCAAGAACAAGAACGCGCCGGCCAACACGAAACACGCCGACGATGGAATGGCTCCAGCCAGGCCATTGCGCCACCAGGGATCGTACCGCACAAAAATCAGCGTCAATGCCGTCGGAAGCGGCAGCCAAGGCGACCCGATCTGGTCGTAACCGGGAGTGCGCGAATCCACAATGCGGCGCGAGATGTTCAAATGCGCTTCCGCATCACCGTAGTACAAGGTCCAGCCGGAATGATTTACGAATCGAGTGGCGGCCACGCTAATCGCAACCAGCGCGATCAACACTAGAGCCAATTCAATATGGGCGCGTTTCAAAATTCGGTGAAGGCTTTGAATTCGTTGAAGCGGGCGTCGATTTCGGCGCGGGTCAGGGTGCGAAACCGGTCCACTCCGAACTTCTCGCAGCAAAAACTGCCCATCACAGAGCCATAGATCACGGCGCGGCTGAGTTCTTTTCCACCGACGTGTCCGTTTTTCAGATCGTAGCCTTGTTCGGCGAGATATCCGATGAAACCGCCGGCAAAACAGTCGCCCGCTCCGGTGGGGTCGAAAACTTCCTCAAGCAAGTAACCGGGAACCATGAAATGAAAGTCGCGGTGGAACAGGATGGCGCCGTATTCGCCACGTTTGATCACCAGCGTGTGCGGGCCCAAGTCGTGGATCTTGGCTGCGGCGCGCTTTAAATTGTTTTCGCCCGAAAGCATGCGTGCTTCGGAATCATTGATGAGAAGAAAGTCCCAGGTGCGTATCGCGTCCAGCAGCTCTTCGCGGTAATCCTTGATCCAATAGTTCATAGTATCGCCGCCGGCCAGCCGCAGACCGTTCATCTGCCCGCGCACGCTGCGCTGCAATGCAGGCTGGATGTTTCCCAGAATCAAATACGGCGCGGTGCGGTAACTGGCGGGCAGTTTGGGATCGAATCCCGCGAACACGTTGAGATCCGTTCGCAGCGTGGTCCGATCGTTCATGTCGGCGGAGTAGACGCCCGACCAAAAGAACGACTTGCCTGGCACGCGCTCCAATCCCTCTAGATCGATGCCGCGGCTCGACAGAAACTCCTCGTCTTCTTTTGCGAAATCATCTCCCACAACCGCGACAACATTGGTCTTGGCGAAGTAACTGGAGGCCAATGCGATGTAGGTGCACGCGCCTCCCAGAGTGCGGTCCACGCGCCCATGCGGGGTTTCGATACCGTCGTAGGCGACGGACCCAACTACGACAACTGACATGCTCTCATCGTAGCGCACGCTTTCAATCGCACAAAAGAAGAGCCGATCCGAAGACCGGCCCTGACCGTACCGTCGATACTGCGCCTGCCGTTATTGTTGGTAGTGGGGCAGGATGTGGGGCAGGTTGCCAACGTTGCCAACCTGCGCGCCGATTGGCAATCGGCGCAGTTCAGGCGGGTTAAACAACCCGCCGACGGCCGATTGTCAATCGGCCAACTGCCTGTGCTTGCACCACACTGCGGCGGTAGCCAACCGCCGCGCAGGCTGCCAGCCTGCCCCACATCACGCCAGCTATTCCACTTTTATGTCGCGCACCCAGCTAATCCCGCCGCAACGCGATCACGGGATCCACGCGTACTGCGCGCCGCGCCGGAATTGCACAGCCCAACACACACGCCGCGCCTAGCACCAGAATCACACCGGTGAACGTCAGCGGATCGTTCGCCGAGACCCCCACTAGCGCCATCCGCAGCACGCGCGTGACGCCCAACGCCGCCGCCAATCCCACCCCGAGCCCCAGCGCGGCCGGCCGCAGGCCTTGTGCAAAAACCAGCTTGAGAATATCGCGCGGCGCCGCGCCCATCGCCATGCGGATTCCGATTTCCTGCGTGCGCTGGCTCACCATATGCGCCACTACCGCGTACAACCCGACAAACGCCATCACCAACGCTATTCCGGCGAAAATCGTTAACACCACGCTGATCGATCCCACGTTCAGCCGATTTAGCGCGATGCGGCTCGCGAGCGTGCGGACATCGTAGGCCGGCAGATTTTCGTCCAGGCTTCGCAACTCCCGCCGAAATGCCTCTGCGAGACTGGCGGGTGGCACATGCGTGGGCGCGGCCAGAAACATAGCGCGCTGCGGTCGAGCGTCGTAGAACGTGTAAATGAGCGGCTCGCGCTCGGCCGGACGCCGAAAATCCTGTTGGATATCCGGCGCGACCCCTATCACCGTCAGCCATCGTGAATCAATACGCAGATGCTTCCCGATGGGGTCTGCTCCCGCGAAAAATCCCGCGGCAAACGCTTCGTTCACCACCACTGCATCCTTTTCACGAGCTTGGAACTCACGCCCGCGCCGCAGCTCCGCGCGCATCACGCGAAAATAATTCGCGCTAATCGCCAGTCCACTCACTGCGGGAATCGCCAGCCGCGATCCCTCCAGCTCGCAACTGAATCGCGTCATGCCGAAACCCCAGGTAGGAAGAGCGGAGGCTAGCGCGACACCCTCCACTCCCGCGAGTGATTCGAGCCGCTCCTTCAACTGTTCATGAAACGCGACCTGGTCCTCATCCCGCCGGTACTTCCCTTCCGGCAAATCGATCTGCATGGTCAGCACGTTGGAGGGGTCCACGCCGATCGGCGCGCGATACACCTTCAGCGAGCTGCGGATAAGCAGCCCCGCGCCCGCCAGCAGCACCACGCACAGCGCCATTTCGAACGCGACCAGAACGTTCCCAATCGCGCGCCCACGCGTGCCGCCGGACGCACCCTGTCCGCCGTCCTTGATCGCATGGTTCACATCCACGTGGGCCAAACGTAGTGCCGGAGCCAATCCGAACAGGATGCTGGCGCCGATCGTGATGGCCGCAAAGTAGAACAACACTTGGCGGTTCATTGAAAAATCCATCCACGCCGGCCGCTGCATTGCCGCCGTGGCGTGATCGAACCAGCGCAATCCCGCCAGCGCGATCAGCCATCCCAAAAATCCTCCCGCCATCGCCAACGCCGCGCTTTCCACCAGAAGCTGACGGACAATTCGCCCGCGCCCCGCGCCGATCGCCATGCGGATGGAAATCTCGCGCGCCCGCACCACGGCGCGCCCCAGCAGAAGATTGGCGACATCGGCGCACGCGATCAACAGTACGAATCCCACCGCAACAAGCTGCGCTAGGAAAAGCGGCCGCGCTGCATACACGCCATAAAGCATCAGAATCGGCTGCACATCTACCAATGGTTCCCCCGCCGTTCCAGCGCGTCCGCCAATGAGACTACGCGCGAACGCTTCGATCTCGCTGCGCGCGGCACTCAGCTTCACTCCGTTGGCCAGCCTTCCGAAAAGCATCGGATCGCCGCGGTGCGCTTGGAGCGAAAATGGAATCCATAACGAAGTGTCTTCCGGGAAACGCATGCCGGCGGGCATCACTCCGACAATGGTGCGCGGCACTTCATCGACGCGAACCGTCTTGCCGATCACCGAAGGATCCCCGCCATAGCGATCCTGCCAGACGCCATGGCTGAGCATCACTACCGAAGCACCCGTGCGCTCATCTTCCGTGGTGAAGACGCGTCCAAGCAGTGGTGCGCGTCCGATGATCTGAAATCCACCCGAGGAAATCTCGAAACAACTATAGCGTTCTGCAGGCTCAGCCGCATCGCTGAGGCTCACCGGCCCGAACCGGAAGGCGCCAACCCGATCGAGCGAAGTCACCTGCGCCCGCAGCACACGCGGATCGAATAGATTTTTCGAAAACTCGGCCATGTGCGCCGGGCTGATACCGATCAGCACCACTCGATCCGGCTGGTTGATCCCAATATCGAAAGCGAATGCCTTGCTGACGATGGTGTAGACCGCCGTGTTGGCGCCGATGCCGAGCGCGAGCGCGGCAATCGCCGCTGTGGTTACGCCCGGACTGTGCGAAAGCATGCGCAGCGCATAGCGGAAATCCCGCCACAGCGATTCCAGCCACGCAAAGGTCCACATCTCGCGGCAAGTCTCTTTGATCAGAGTAGCGTTGCCGAATCGGCGCGGATTCCCGCTCATTTCGAGATGAAACCGCAGCTCGTCCTCGAGATCGCGATCCAGCCGCCGCCGGGCGAACAGCTTCTTAAAGAATCTTGTGAGAACTCCCATAAATCCTTTATGGGAGCGATTATGAACTGAACGGCTCGCCCTGTCAAGCCTAAGGGCGCTTACTCATATCGCAACGCCACTATCGGGTCCACTCTCGCCGCTCTGCGCGCTGGAATGTAGCACGCCAAAACGGCAACCGCAGTTAGTCCGAGCGAAAGTGAGACGAACGTAAGAGGATCGCCGCCGCTGACTCCGTAGAGCAAGTGCGAGAAGCTGGAAAGTGCCCGGGTGAGAATAAGAGCGGACACTACGCCAATCACGAGACCCACCACGGCCAGCCGAAGGCCCTGACCAATTACCATGCGGAAAATGGCCGGCTTCTGGGCTCCCAGGGCCATGCGAATTCCAATCTCCCGCACGCGCTGGGCTGCCGCATAGGAGATCACGCCGTAGATACCAACCGAAGCGAGCAGCAGCGCGAGGCCGGCAAAGGCGCCGAGGAGGATCATGATAAAACGCTCCGAAGTCATGGACAGAGAGACAATCTCCTGCATGGTTCGAATGTTATAAATCGGCTGTCCGCTATCCACTCCATAAACCACCGGCTTGATCGCGTTGAGGATAGCCGCAGCCTCGAGAGAAGTACGAACCACTAACGTGATATCGCCGCGGAACAGCGGCACTGATTCATCTGGAAGCTGGTAGAAGGAGATGTAGATCTGATTTTGGGTGTAGAGATTGGGGTCGCCCAGCCCCCAATGTCTGACGTGCGCAACTACGCCGACGATTCGCGCCGGCTGCCAGTGACCGACGGTTATGGTTTCGCCTACCGGGTTCCGGTTTGGAAAATAGGTGCGCGCGAGCACGCTGTCAATTACTATGACCGGCTCGGACTTGGTGGTGTCTTCGGGAGTGAAAAAGCGGCCTCCGAGGAGCGGCAATCCCATCGCGCGCAGGTAATCCGGCCCCGTTTCATAATAAAGCGCACGCGGCGCTTCCGAGACGTAGTTGGGCTTTACGTTTCCGATCCAGAAGGGGCCGGCGTTGCTCGTGTGACTCAGTGGAACCAACGTGGTCAGGTCCGCCGATTGAACGCCGGGAATTTGGCGAATGCGGTCGATCAACTGTTGATAGGCCGCTCGCATGGTTGCGCCTGTCCTGGTAGCCGATGGCGAAAGTCCGACTTTGAAAGTTATGAGGTGTTGCGTATCGAAGCCTGGATTCACCTGCCACAAATTGTGGATGGTCTGAAAGAGCAGGCTGGCGCCGGTTAGCAGGACCAGAGTCAGCGCCATTTGGAGCGCCGCGAGAATACGTTGAGCGCGATGCTGGCCGCCCGCAGAGCCGCGAGTTCCTTCTTTGAGCGCAGGTTGAAGATCCGTATTCGCGCCCTTCAGCGCAGGCGCGAGACCGAAGAGAATTCCAACCACCATCGAAACTGCAAATGTGAAGAGGAGGACTGGCATGTTGACGCCGATCTTGTCTCCACGCGGCAGCGCTCCCGCCAGCGCGGCCAGCGCAGGGCTCATCGCCCATTTTGCAACCACCAGTCCGACAATTCCGCCGGCGAGGGAGAGAAGCACGCCTTCGGAAACCAACTGGCGGACGATACGTGCGCGGCCGGCCCCCAGCGCCAGGCGAATTGCGAACTCCCGCGTGCGCCCCACTGAACGCGCCAACAGAAGATTGGCGACATTGGCGCAGGCGATGAGCAACACCAGCCCCACAGCTCCCAGCAAGAGCAGGAGTGTTTGACGGGCGTCTCCGACGATTTCCTGCTGGAGCGGAACGACGTCGGCTTCCACGCCTCGATCCGCCGCCGGATAAATCTGCCTGAGCCGACTCTCAATCCCGCTCATTTCCGCCGATGCCTGCGTTATGGTCACGCCTGGCCTGAGGCGAGCGATGCAGACGATTCCCGAATGGACCGTGCGATCATTTATGAAAAACGGATCGCCCTGGCCGAGCGGCGTATAAACATCGGCGTCATTTGCGCTGATCCATAAGTGAAATTCGGCCGGAAGAATTCCGATGATCGTGTACCCGACCCCATCCAAGGTGATTGTCGTCCCGAGGGCATTTGGATTGCCGGCGAATCGATTTTTCCACAGGCGATTGCTGATAATGGCTACGGGCGCGCCGTTGTGCCGGCCTTCCTCCGGCGAGAACTCGCGGCCGAGGGTTAGCTTTACGCCCAGTGTGCTGAAGAATCCCTCGGAGATTTGGTTGCCATCCATGTGCTCGGGCGTCCCGGGGCTGGTCAGATCGAATCCGAGATATCTCACGGCAACCATTTCCTGGAATGAACCGGCCTGGATTTGCCAATCGTGGAAATCGGGATAGGAGGCAGACATCTCGCGCTTGAGGGACATGCTGTTCTCCCGAACCGTTACCAGACGTTCCGGCTGGGCGAAGGGTAGCGGGGCCAGGACCACGCTTTGGACCACGCTGAAGATGGCGGTATTCGCGCCGATTCCGAGCGCGAGAGTCAGGATGGCGACGATCGCAAAGCCGGGCGACCGGACGAGCATTCGGATGCTGAATCCGACGTTTCGCACTCTTTTATTGTAGGCCGCGGATAAACGCGGATAATAGTCACATGAGAAAATTTTCCGGTTCCGAACTCAAAAAGGCGCTCGCCAGCTTGCCTGGCTGGAGCGTCGTCGATGGAAAGCTGCACAAAGAATACAAGTTCGCCGATTTCATTCACGCCTTTGGCTTCATGGCCACTTCCGCGCTTGGAATCGAGAAGATGGAGCATCATCCGGAGTGGTTCAACGTCTACAACCGCGTGACGGTGGACCTTGCCACTCACGACGCTGGAGGGATCACATCCAAAGATGTCGACTTGGCGAAGCTTCTGGATGCCACCGCGGCCAAGCTGCAATGAAGATCCTGCTGCTTTTGAGCTGCGCGGCCAGCCTATGCGCGCAGCCGGCATTTGATGAGCCCATCGAGAGCGCGATTAGAGCCGGACTCATCCCAGGCGCCGTTCTGCTAGTTGGCCACGACGGAAAAGTTGTATACCGAAAAGCTTACGGCGAACGGGCGCTGCTGCCAAAACACGAGTCCATGACCGTGGATACCATGTTCGACGCCGCTTCATTGACCAAAGTAATCGCCACCACTCCGTCCGTCATGAAACTTTTCGAACAGGGCAAGATCCGGCTCAATGACCCGGTCACCAAATACCTGCCGGAGTTCCAAGGCGGCCATAGCGACATCACCATTCGCAATCTGATGACGCATTTTTCAGGGCTCCGGCCGGATCTCGATCTCGAACCCCCGTGGAGCGGTTATGAGACGGGTATTCAGCGGGCATTAATTGACAAACCGGCAGGCCCTCCGGGCGTCCGATTCGTTTACAGCGACATCAATTTCATCCTAATGGGCGAGATTGTGCGTCGGTTAAGCGGCAAAACGCTCCCTGAATTCGCTCGCGAGAACGTTTTTGACCCACTTGGCATGCGCGAAACGACGTTTTTGCCCTCCACGGCGCTGCGGCCGCGCATCGCACCCACCGAACTGGATAAGACAACGGGGCAGCCGCTTCGGGGCGTGGTTCACGACGACACCTCGCGATACATGGGGGGCGTGGCCGGTCATGCCGGATTGTTCACCACCGCGGACGACCTGGCGAAGTTCGCGCAGATGATGATCGACGGCGGCGAGAGTGATGGAACGCGGCTTTTCGCTGCATCGACTATCGAGAAATTCACCTCGCCCCAGTCGCCTGCGGATCAGCCGATCTTGCGAGGCTTGGGATGGGATATTGACTCGCCGTTTTCAAGCAATCGAGGCGATTTGTTTCCCATCGGTTCATATGGCCATACCGGATTCACGGGCACCTCCCTCTGGATCGATCCTACTAGCCGGAGTTACGTGATTCTACTAGCGAACTCGGTGCATCCCCACCGCGGAAAATCGCTAACATCATTGCGTGCGCGAATAGCGACCATCGCCGCTGCGTCCTTCGGCATCACCGCGCCAGGAGTCACTCTGACCGGATACAACGAAACCATCGTCGGCCCCGGTTTGCATCGCGTAGTGGAGCCTAAGGCCGAGGTTTTGACCGGTTTGGACGTTCTCGCTGAGGAGAATTTCGCCCGGCTCGCAGGCTATCGGATCGGTGTTATTACCAATCACACTGGCTTGAGCCGCGATGGAAAGCGCAATATCGATCTGATGCTGGCCGCCGGCATCAAGATCGCCGCGGTGTTTTCGCCGGAACACGGCCTGGCCGTAACCGAGGATCAAGAGAATGTCGCGGATTCCAAAGATTCAGCGACGGGCCTTCCTGTAATCAGCTTGTATGCCGGACCCACGCGCCGCCTCACTCCACAGATGTTGGAGGGAGTTGACGCGCTTGTTTTCGATATCCAGGACGTAGGCGCCCGTTTTTATACATATTCCTGCACCATGCTCTCCAGCATGGAGGAAGCGGCCAAAAAGCATTTGCCGTTTTACGTGCTGGACCGTCCCAATCCCATCACCGGAGTGCATGTAGAAGGGCCGGTGCTGGACCGCGATCTTGAATCGTTTGTCGGATGCTTCGAGATTCCGTTGCGGCACGGCATGACGCTGGGTGAACTGGCGAATATGGCCAATGGCGAGCGAAATCTCGGTCTTGACCTGCACGTGGTGGCGGTGCGCGGCTGGGATCGCGGCGATTGGTTCGATTCCACCGGCCTGCCGTGGGTTAACCTTTCGCCCAATATGCGAAGTCTGAATGCGGCCGTTCTTTATCCTGGCGTTGCGATGCTGGAAGCATCCAAGAATTACTCCGTCGGCCGAGGCACGGATGCCCCCTTCGAGCAAGTTGGCGCGGATTGGATACACGGCCGCGAACTGGCGGCATTTCTCAACGGCCGATATATTCCGGGTGTTCGGGTTTATCCCACACGTTTTCGACCCAGCAGTTCCAATTTCGCCGGACAGTTCATCGAAGGCGTCCGGTTCGTGGTGACGGACCGCAACGCATTTGACAGCACCCGGCTGGGCCTCGAGCTGGGATATGCCTTTGAGAAGCTCTACCCCGGCAAGATTCCTTGGGACGTGAACCGGTTCCTGATCGGAGATCACGATGTGATCGCGGCTGGAAAAAGCGCCACCGATCCGAGAACAACGGTTCAGAAAATGCAGGACGCTCTCGCTGCCTTCGTGAAGCGGCGAGAAAAATTCCTGCTATATAGGTAGGTGGCAGTCCGAGCTCATTCAGGTTCGAAGCTCCAACGGGCATGAGTGCCCGCCTCCCGAGCCGACAAGAGTATCGGCTCGTGGTTAGACTGCCGCCAACCTACGCGACTACCGGCTTCGCAGCTTAGGCGACTACCGGCTTCGCAGCCTAGGCGACTGCCGACTTCGCAGAAGACCCCTTGGCCTCGCTCTTAGGACGGTTCTTGCTGCCTGGCGGCCGGCCGCGTCTTTTGATGTTGGACATCCAGGCTGGTGGCCGTCCACGGCGCTTGCCGCGTCCCCGAGCCAGCCGCTCCAACGTCATGATCGCTTCTTCAATCTGCTCACGCTCAGCACGTAAATCCGCCAACATCTTGTTGATGTCCATTCAGTAGCTTTCTCCCAAAAAATGTAGTCTGAAAATAGCCTTCTGTTCGGGAAGGCGAACAAAACCCTTGTAAGTTACTAGTCTTGTAATAAAAGTTGTACCTTATTTTTGATCGCCGTTCAAGTGTTTTGTTCGGGAAGCCGAACAAAAAGTTTATGGTACCTCACACTTGATCTCGCGGAAGGCCCTCAGAATCACGCCGCCCGCCTCCGTTTCCAGAAGAAATAGAACGGTAACCCCAGCGATACCAAACCCAGACCCATGAGTGACTCTCGAGGCGACTTCAGCAGCGTGGATACCACCAGGCAGCTAATGCCTAGTACGAAAACCACCGGAACAAAAGGGTAACCTAGTGTTCGATATGGTCTGGGCAGGTCGGGCCGCTTGATTCGCAGCACGATGACGGCGGCCGTGGCCATCCCATAAAGGATAACGCTGGCGAATATAACGTACGTATATAGCTGCGTGTACCGTCCGCTCAGCACCAGAAAGGCGCCCCAGGCGCTGAGCGCCAGGATGGAGACGCTCGGAGTTCGATGCTTAGGGTTGACGAAGGCAACGCGGCGGAAGAACAGCCCGTCGCGCGCCATGGCGAACGGAACGCGTGAACCGGAGAGGATTGACCCGTTTAGCGCGGCGAAAATCGAGATCATGGCCACTATGCTGACAGCATTTGCCCCGAATGAGCCCAAGATGCGGCGCATCGTCTCGGCCGCCACGCGGGCGCTGGACGCCACATCGGCCGCTGGCAGGACGTAGAAATAGGCGAGATTCGCAAGCAGGTAGATTATTATGACTACTATCGTGCCCGCAATTAAGGCGCGCGGCAGGTTCTTCTGCGGGTCTCGGATTTCGGAGGCAACCAGGCTGACGTTATTCCAGCCGTCATAAGCCCAAAGCGCCGCTACTAGTGCTGCGAAAAACCCAGTAACACCACCTGGTGCGGGAATGGAGGTGTGGTAATTCGACACGCTTCCGTGGCCAGTGCCGAGTCCGATCACGATAATTGCAGCAATCAGCCCCACCTTAGCGATGGTTACAACTACCTGCAGATCGCCACCCACCTTCACCCCGAAGTAATTGATGAAAGCCAGCACCGCGATAACTCCCATGGCCAGCAATTGGCCGTAACGGATTTCCAGCGGCTGCCCTGATTCACCGAGTGGCAGTGGGACTACCACCCACACTTTGTTCAGTTCGGGCTGAAAATTCGCCAGGTAGATGAAAAAGCCTGTTGCGAGAGTCGCAATAGATCCGCTCTTTGCGACCCACATTTGCGTCCAGCCGTAAATAAATGCCCACAGTGGGCCATACGCTTCTCGAAGGAAGACGTATTCTCCGCCGGCTTGGGGAAGGGCGGCGGCGAGTTCGGCGTAGCTTAAGGCGCCGAACAGCGTCAGCATCCCGCCAAAAATCCACACGGCGAATACCATGAACGGCGAGCCGACGCTTTTCACCATGTCGTTCGGCACCAAAAATATGGCGCTTCCAATGACGGTACCCACCACGATGGCCGCGGCGGTCCAAATTCCGAGGTCGCGCTTGAGATCGACATGGCTGACTTCGGCTTCAGGCAGTTTTTCGAGCATTCGAGGATTCTCCCAGGACCAGCGAAACCACGCAGCCGGTCAGAAATGTTGCGGCGGTTCCTATCAGGACATACCAGGTGAAGGCAATGTTTGTCCACCGCTTGACGGCGATCATGAGCAGTAAGCCGGCCACCATGGCGATGATCGCGGAGTTTTCCTGAACTCGCCGTGTGAGCAAACCAAGCAGAAACACACCTAATAGTGAACCGTACAAGATGGAGGCAATGGTGAGGCCCGCTTCCAGCACCGACCCCCAATGGCGCGCCACCAAGCCCACCAGGAACAAGATCACCGCCCAGAGAACTGTGGCTCGCCGCGCCATCGCCAGATAGTGCGCTTCCGGCCGATCTGGATTCCGCCGGGCCGCGAACGGTTTGTAGAAATCCATCACGGTTGTGGACGCCAGTGCATTCAGCGCCGCGCTGAGGTTCGACATGCCGGCCGCGAGAATTGCGGCAATCACCAGGCCCGCGAGGCCTGCCGGCAGATTGTTCCAGACGAAGCTGGGATAGAGCGCCTCGCTCGGCTTGGGGGCGGCCTGATGCACGTCCGAATAGTGGACGTACAGCATCAGGCCAATGAACAGGAAAAGAGCGAACTGAAAGAAAATCACCACCCAACTGGAAAACAGCGCCGCACGGCTCTGTCCTTCGTTCTTCGCGGCCAGCAACCGCTGGACCAGTAACTGCTCGGTACCGTGACTGGCGGTGGTGAGAAAGCATCCGCCGATCAGGCCCGCCCAGAAGCTGTAGTTTCGCGAAAAGAACGCGGCCGTCCAGGAAAACCGGAAATCGAACATCTGAAACTTGTGGGCCGCATCCCCCACCTGCTGGACGTGCGCCCAGCCGCCCGGAATCTGGTGCAGGATGACAAAGAAGCTCAGGACTGCGCCGGCCACGTAAAGGAACATCTGGACCACGTCGGTCCAGATAACCGCTGTCATTCCTCCCTCGAAAGTGTAAAAGAGTGTAAGGCAAACGATGGCGAAGATGGATACCACTTCACCGGTTCCAAGAATCGTGGAAATGACGATGGAGACCGCGAACACGCGAACGCCCTCGGCCAGAGCGCGCAGTAGCAGAAATGTGCCGGCGGTGAGTCTTCGGATGCGCTCCCCGAAGCGGCGGCGCATCAGCTCATAGGCGGTGAACATCTCGCCGCGGAAATACTGGGGCAGGAAAAGGACCGAGATAACAATCCGTGCGGCCAGGTATCCGAGGATGAGCTGAAGAAACTGGAAATTTCCGTTGAACGCGAGCACTGGCGTCCCGATCACGGTGAGGGTGCTGGTTTCCGCCGAGACGATTGACAGCGCGATAGCCCACCAGGGCGCCGCGTGGCCTCCGAGAAAATAATCCTTCAGACTGTGCTGGCTTTTGCGAAACCGCGCCCCAAACCAGGTGATCGCGAGCAGGTAGACCGCGATGGTGCCCCAGTCGAGAAAACGCATGAGAAAGCGGATGATAGCATGGTCACCGTAGCGTAAGCCTCCGGCTTGCGCCTACTCCTAATCCGAACACAGCTCACCAGCGGAGACGGTCTGGATGTTGCGATCGGCCCGATGCACCAGCACTTTTCTCGTTTTCGGATACACTACCCAAACCTCACTCGATCCGTTCGCAAAATAAAGTTCGGTCTTGAGCAGACGTCCCATGCCCCGACTTCGCATCTCACAAGATTCACTGCTGCTCCGTACGTATCCTGCACCGTGAAATCCATCCGCTGTCTGATCGTAACAAGACGTCGCAAACGACGCGGAAGCCATAGATGAAACTCGACGTCGGACTATGTCAGCATGCTGTTATGAGCCATCGCCTGCGAGTGTTGATCCCGTCGGAACTGAACGCACGCCTCAACCAGGCAGCCGAACGAAGCTATGTATCCAAGAGCGAATGGGTGCGGCGGGCCTTGGAGAAGATTCTCCGCGAAGGACCGAGCTCCGACCCAGTTTCCCTGCTTGCGCAGTTGAATGCCCCAACCGCCGATATTGATCAGATGCTGGCAGAGATCGGGGCGGGACGTTGTTGATGATCTTCATCCACACTGTCGCCGTTATCGCCAAATAAAAAGGCGGCCCCTTCGAGCCGCCTTTATCAGCAACTAACCTCCACCAAAAACCCGCTAGCTACACCCGCTCGTCCCCCCGCAGTTCTCGCACTTGTAGCAACTCCCGTTCCGCGTCATCAACCCACCGCATTCCGAACACAGCGGCGCGTCGCTCACCTGCCCGAACGGCAGCGCCTGCTGCGGCTGCGGCTCGGTGGGACGCAACACCATGGCATCGCCGGCTTCCGTTACCGCGTAATCCGGGCCCAGGAACTTGATTCCCATCCAGCGGAAAATATAATCCATGATGGATTTCGCGTAGGGAACCTGCTGATTGCCGGTCCAGCCGCTCGGCTCGAACCGCACGTGACTGAATTTGTCGACGAAGAATTTCAGCGGCACGCCATACTGCAGCGCATAGCTGATGCTGGTGGCGAAGCTATCCATCAATCCACTGATCGTCGAACCTTCCTTCGCCATCGAAATGAAAACTTCACCCGGCGTGCCGTCCTCATACAACCCCACCGTGATGTAACCTTCGTGGCC
>PMOK01000102.1 GCA_003162425.1 Bryobacterales bacterium
GGAACGCCTGTTTGATGAACTCATTGTTTGAAAGCGCCGGGAGCCGCAACTTTCGTTCGGCCAGAGAAGTTTCAAGATCCTTCACCATGTGATCGATCATGGTGCGGCAAGCGCGAATGCCGGCGAGCTTTGTTTCGAATGTGGGCGCGATGTCGACTACCCGGTTCACTAATTGAGGTCCGCGCGCGAAATAATACTTTTCGCTCACGCTGTGCGGCTGCAATCCGGCCGCGAAATGTTCGGGAAGGTCCAACTTGCCGCCGGACATCCAGCAAGCGGCCTCCACTGCGCGCGCCGTCACGTAATGGTCAGGATTCTCTTCGTAGTGGCCCCAGGGATCGTAGCTGAAAATTGTATCCACTTTCAGCAGGCGGAAGAGAAAGATGAGGCGGGCGCGTAACTCAGTGGGTGCAATATCGTCCATACGATGGTTGCGGTAGCTCAGGTCGAAGACTTTCGTGAGGCCGAGCGCTCGGATCACCTCGGCTGTATCGCGTTCATTGGCGAGAACGGTTTCGCCGAGCGAGAGATTGAAGGAATCCTTTTCGTCGTTGCTGGTGCGAATGAAATATCCGGTGGCTCCTTCGCGAAGCAGTTTGGCGATGGTGCCGCCGGCGAAGATCGGGCCGTCATCCAGATGCGGCGCAATCAGAGCCAGCACTTTTCCTTTGCGCGGAGTACCGGAAGTTGCGCGCTCGAGAGTTACATCCGTAGCGGCTGTTTGTGCGGCTAGGGCGCTGCCGGCCAAGGCGCTGGCAAGAAAGTCACGGCGGACCATGAGCGTCTAGACCACCGCTCTAGACAGCACTTCGTGCAGGCGGCGCGCGACGATGAGATCTTCGCCAGGCTCGAGCATCCAGACGCCGACCACAATGGTGTTTTCGTCCGAGGGCAATCCCGCCGTGCCGGATTTGCGGCCGGTGGATGGATTGAGCTCAATAGCAGGCGATCCGGTGCGCAGAATTTCCGCGACTTCGAGCGGGCTCTTTTTCACGCGGGCCTGATCGTAGCGGATTACCAGATGCGGGATGTGATTGGCGACAGGGGGAACGTGGATCTCATGCGTGAGAGTCGGAATGCCTTTGAGCCCAGCCGCGATGCGATTGGCGCGTCGGCGAAATTCAGCGTCCATACCTTCGTCAGTCTGGCTCAGGAACCAATCCACAGCGGCCACCATCCCGATGATTTGTTCCTTGGCAACCTTCATGCCACGGCCCACGGTTTCATCGAACGGGTTGTTGTTCCAGGCGGCGGCTTCGATGAGATCTTTCCGGCCGAGCAGCAAGCCGGCGTTCTGCGGGCCGCGAATTCCCTTCCCGCCGGAAAAAGTGACGAGGTCGAAACCCATCTGGGTATAGTTCCAGAGATTGGAGATGGGCGGCACGTCGGCGGCGGCATCGTTGAAACAAGGCACGCCATGTTTGTGGGCTACGCGAATCCAGTCTTCACGGCCGATCTGGCCTTGCTCTGCAGCGTTGAAGAAGTTGGTCATAACGGTGCGTTCCGTGAAGGCTCGCTCGTATTCGTCGAGTGTTTCCACCTCCACGATCCGAACGCCACAGTTCTTCATGGCATGGTCGTAGCCGTAGCGGTGCGCCTTCTGAACGATCACCTCGTTCTTCAATCCGGACACTTCCGTGGGCAGCAATTCCGGCGCTTTTCGGTTTCCCACCGTCATGCACGCGGCGGTTCCCAACGTGAGGGCGGATGCGGCGCCGGCGCTGACTAGGGCTCCCTCGCACTTCAACTTCTTGGCGAGATATTCGCCGGCCTTTTTCTGCAGCTCGCCTAGGCGAACGGGATGCTTCGCAGCTTTGGCCACCGCGGCCTGGACGGAAGGCGGCATGATGGACGCGGTGAACATTGTGTATGTGCCGGCAGCGTTGATGATTTTTGTGACGCCGAGCTTGTCGTAGTAATCCTCGCCGTCGGGATGCGCGGGATGCGCGGTGTCAGTGCCCGCTAGGGCGGAGGCTTCGAGTAACCCGGCTGCTGCCAGCGCGTTTCCGAAAAAGCGGCGTCTTGTTGCGAAATTCGTCATGATTCACCTCGATTAGTCAATTAGGCCGAATGCAATGATGGTAGAGTTGACGGCGACGGCGATGTATTGCTTGCCGTCCACCATGTACGTCATCGGAGATGCGTGCCAGCGCGCGCTCAGAGGAAGGCGCCAGAGCGGCTTGCCGGTCTGGGCGTCCAGCGCGGTGAAAGCACCATCGTCATCGCCGACGAAAATCAGGCCACTGGCGGTGGCCAACAGACCGCCCCAAGCTTCGCCTGGACCCGCCTGCTCATACTCCCAAACGATTTTGCCGGTTTGCGGATCCACGGCGCGCAAATACTTGTGCGGCTCTTCGGACGCGACAGGCCGCGCCGATCCACCGTAGAAAGATTCGCCCTGCTTCCACCACTCCGAGTTTTTGCTGAAGATGTTGCACTTCTCAAGGGCGAGCAGGTAGAACAGGCCGGTGCCAGGGTTGTACGCCGTAGACATCCAGTTGGATGCTCCGTCCATGGAGGGGCAGATCTCGGTGCCTTCTACAGTCGGCAGCCATGCATCGGCGAGCACGGGACGGCCATCAGGCGCGATCTCCTTGGCCCAGGTAAGTTTTTTCACGAACGGGCTGGCCGCAAGAAACTTGCCGTTGGTGCGATCAAGAACGTAGAAAAAGCCATTGCGATTGGCCTGCAGCAGCAGTTTGCGCGGCTCGCCTTTGTATTTCATGTCAACCAGCATGGGCGTCTCGGTAGCATCCCAATCGTGCAAATCGTGCGGCGTGAACTGGTAGTACCACTTCAGCGTGCCGCTCTTCGGATCGAGAGCGATCACGGAATCGGTGTAAAGGTTGTCGCCTTTGCGCTCGTCGCCATTGAAGTCCGGACACGGATTTCCGATGGGCCATACCAGGGTGTCGGTTTCGCGGTCGTACGTGCCGGTGAGCCAGGTTGCGCCACAGCCGTGTTCGAGAGCGCGGCCGATCCAGGTTTTCGCTTCCGGATCGCCGGGTGCGGGGATGGACCAGAAGCGCCAGGCGCGCTCGCCAGTGGAAGCACGAAATGCACCGAGCTGGCCGCGAATGCCTTCGTCGCCGCCGGAGACGCCCGCGATCACCAGGTCGCCGACAATTAACGGCGCGGAGGTGGAACCGTAGTGCTGATGCGAATCGGCCATCTGGACATCCCACAGCAGAGCGCCGTTCAGCCGGTGGAGCGCAAGCAAGTGGGCGTTATCGGTGACCAGAAAAACGCGGTCGCCCAACACGGCGACTCCACGATTGATTCCGCCCGAGGCATCGCCGGTTAAATTTTTCGTTTGCGGTCGAGCATACCGCCAGATCTCGCGGCCGGTTCTGGCATCCAAGGCGTAGGCCGAATTTACTTTGGTGACGTACATCACGCCATCCACCACGACGGGCGTGACTTCGAGCGAATGACCGCTGCCCATGGAATAGATCCACTTCGGCGCCAGGTTTCGAACGTTGCGCGGAGTAATCTGCGACAGCTCGGTATAGCGGTTGCCGTTTTCCTGCCCATGATAAGTGGGCCATTCGCCCGGCTTGGGCTGCTCAACGTCGCGCCACTCGACAGCGCCCGGCAGTTCGGCGATCGGCTTCGCGTCAGGGCCGGGCTTCCACTCGGGCGCGTGGGCAAGAAATGCGACGAGGTCGCGTATTTCGGCGGGCGAGCCGGTCCAGGCCGGCATATAGGAACTAGACTCGCGATCGATGCGCGCGACTTCGCTTTTCCAAAGCAAGTGCAGGCGGCCATCAAAACCCTGCAACTGGATATCTTCGCCGCTCTCATTGCGGACAAAACCGCGCACGTCGCCGCCCTTGACTAGATGAACCGTGGCCACCTGGTATCCATCCGCGCGACGAGCACCTGGTTTACGCAGGGCGGTTTCGACTTCGGCCAGGGTGAGTTTGGCGGCGGATTCGGTAAGATCGGGACCGTTCAAACTGCCGCGACCCCATACCGCATGACATTCCCCGCAGCGGGCCTTGCCAAAGAACAAGTTCTCGCCCGAGTGCGCGTCACCTGAGACGACGGTCTTCGCGAGCGGCGAAACTCTCGACTGCAAGAAAGCCACCAGATTCTGCAATTCGTCGGCGGGTAAATTAAAGGCGGGCATTCCAGCATCCGGGATGCCGTGCAGAATGGTGTCGCGAAGGCTAGCTTCGCTGTCCATGCGAGAGCGCCAGGCGTGGCCGATGGCGGGAGCGCGCTCGCCTCCAAGACCGTCCTGGCCATGACAGCCGGCGCACCGAACGTTGAATCGCGCGCGCCCGGCGTCCACGGGGTTAGGAGGCGTGGAAGACGGAGTTTGGGCGAAGACGGCGCTGGCGAGGAGGGAAACCAGCGCCACTGAGAAAATGGGTTGGCAGGCGAAAGCGCCTGCCCCACCTGGATCACGCGATCTGAGCAAGCGCGTTTTCATTGCTCGAAAATAATGCTCCCGAAATTTTCCGGAACGTGATTGGGATCGCGGTTCACAACGCAGGTGGGTTGCCAGCACAGAAAATGCCGTTGCGGATCTCCGCCGACGCCATCGATACGATATAGATTCGCACGCCACTTGGTGCCCGCCTTCACGTGCTGATCGCTAATGGCAGAGAGCGGAATCCGGGCGGCCGCGTACCAGACTTTTTTCGTTTTATCAATGCGCGCGACGGTTTTCCAGCCGGATCGCCAGGTTTGGTCGTAGCTTTCTTTATCCAGATTGATGGCGAGATCGATCCAATCGCCGGTGGGCGCGATCTCGAACTCGCGATAGTGGCGGATGTTCGTCCAATCGTCGCCGAGAAACATTTCGACGACGTCGCGATCCCACAGTTTGTTGCGAGGACCGCCGCCCATGGGAGGCAGCCAGAGATTCAGCACTTTGTAAGGGCACTCGAATAAGAGGTACAGGTCTTTATCGGTCCAGAAACCGCGGACCGTGGAACTGATATCCGTATACTCGATCACGTGCGTGCAATCCTTCACGATGACGGCGCGGGCGGCGGAAGACCAGACGGCGGAGCTCGGATCCGCGTTCAATTCCGGCTCGCCGGGCTGATGGTGAATGGCGAAGCTGGCCGTGGGCTGGGTGACCTTGCAGACTTCCTGAGACTGCGCGAGCAAGGCTGGGAGGCAACACGAGAGAAAAGAGAGAACGGTTTTCATGGGCGATAGAATCTTCTGGCTGATAGTAGCATGGGAGAGCTATTTGTACGGGACGAAGCCGGTGACTTTCGTTCGAAGCTTGAGCACCGACGTGCTGGACGTGATATAAAGCGTTCCAGAATCGGGATCGCCCCAAGTGAGATTCGCGGTTTGTTCCGGGAGCACGATGGTGCCCAGGTGAGTGCCGGCGGCATCGAAAACCCAAATTCCGGATTGGCCCGTCACGTAGAGATTTCCGGCGGTATCGATGCGCATGCCGTCAGGATCGCCCGGGCCATCCAGCTTTCCGAAGAGGCGGCCATTGCGGACACCGCCGTCGCGCGTGACGTCCCAGACGCGAATTTCTTTGCGCTCGCTGTCATCCACGTAGAGCTTGCGGCCGTCGGGTGAGAACGCGAGGCCATTGGGCTGCGCCATATCTTTGATCAGCAGGCGGACCTTGCCATCGTTTCCCAGGCGGAACACACCTTGAAACGGCAGCTCCTGCTTTTCGCCTTTGACAAGGTCGAGCGTGGGGTCGGTGAAATAGAGCGCGCCGTCGGGCCCCAGGACGACATCGTTGGGGCTGTTGAATTTCTTGCCTTGGTAGCGATCGGTCAGCACTTTGTATTTGCCATCGGGTTCCACGGCGATGATGGCGCGCAGGACGCTGGCGCAATCGATCAGCCGGTGCTGCTTGTCGTAGGTGTTGCCGTCCGGATCGCCCAGGCTGACGATATCTTCGTGATGGCCGTCGGGGAACAATTTGAAAATTTTGTTGGTCACTTCGTCGCTGACGTAGAGGAAGCCGCGCTGATCCCAGACGGGGCCTTCGGTGAATCCGAAACCTTTAGCGATGGTTTCGAGCTTGGTGTTGGGTGCGATGAGATCCCAGAACTTCGGCGAGTTGGCTTTCAGCTCATATTTCGCCGGCCCTTTGACAGCGACTAGGGAGATCTGTTCCAGGGCGGGATATCCTTCGCGTGTATTCGCCTTGTGCTCCACAGCGGCGCGCTGCTGGACCGTGGTTCGCGTGGGAGGAGTGTCGCTGAAGAAGAGCTTGTAAATGCCATTCATCTTGGGGAAATCCTGAACGTCGTCGAGATAGACGTTGGCTGCAACTACATTCTCGAAGCCGAGACCGGCTTCTTCGAGACCATCCAGCAGGTTGCGCATGGTCTGGCGCATCTGGCCTTCCACGGTATCGGCAAAGATGCCGCTGTGAGGGCCAGGGATGAATCCGGATTTGGCGGAGCAGTAGAACGTATCGCCGGCAAAGACACAGGGGCTCGCGGTGGGGCTGGGCGGCATGTTCTTCGGACGCACCGCCAGGCGCTTGCTGAGATCGCGAACCGCAACGCCGGTGAACTCGATGTGAGCGCCTCCGGGCAGCGCGGCGACGTTGATGGTGGCTCGCGCGGGCGTGTTGCCGAACTCGAAATATTGGGCGTAGGCATGGCCCATTACGTCGTAGCCGACGGAATCCAGCATGTATGGATTTACGAAGACCATGTTGCGATAGTCCAGGCCCGCGGCTTTCAAAACCGCTCCCATCTGGTCGAGCGCGGCTTTCACTTCGGCTGAAATGTCGCTTGCACCAGTGCCTCGGCAATCCGAAACATAGGCGCGGTCGGCGGTGAGTACGACATCCGGTATTGGGCCTTTCGCGGAATTCGGCGCGAATAGGGATTTCTTCGTAGCGGGATCGCGAACTAGAAGCGCGTTCACTTCTACAGGCGTATTGTCTGGTAGATTCGCGACACCGATCATGGAGCGGGCCGGCCCATTGGCCGGGAAGTAATCGGCCCAGGCGCGCTCGACTTCGCCGAACGCAGAAGCATCGCGCACGTAGACTTGGGAGTAAACGATGCCGGCCATTTGGAATCCCGCTTCGGCCACGATGGTCTTGATCTTGTCGAGGCACTCGCGGGTTTGCGCGGCTGCGTCGGAGGGAAAAGTCCCGTCGGCTCGCCTGGCGCCTTGGCCAGACACGTAGAGGTAATCTCCGGCAACGATGCCGGGACTGTAGGGGCCGATTGGTTTGACGCCCGGGGGAAAGATGGCTTTCAGAGTGGCAGCATGAGCGCCAACGAAGGCGAGAAGAAGCATCGAAAAGACAGAGAAGCGTAATTTGATTGACATCTTGGTGTATGTCATATCATAATCGCTCCCATGGATCACGGGGTACGAGGATTACGAAACTGTCATAGTCTACGGATTGTCGCGCTGATCGTCTTGTGCGCGGCGGTCTTGCGGGCCGATGTTACGGGCTCAATATTTGGGTTCGTTCGAGACAAATCACAAGCCGTTGTAGCCGGCGCGCACGTCACGGCGACCAACGTAGAAACGAACCTGGTGAAGGAAACCACCTCTGGTCCTGATGGCGAGTATCGCCTCCTGGCGTTGCCAGCCGGGACTTACAAAGTGCAAGCCAGCGCCAGCGGTTTCCAAGACTTCGAGACTACTGGCATCGACGTGAAGGTGAACGATCGCCTGAAGATCGATGTGGTTCTCGAGGTCGGCACGATTAAGCAAGCCGTCAGCGTGGAGGCCAACCCCGTCCAAGTTGAAACGGAGTCGACGCAGCTGGGCGATGTGATCGAGACTAAGAAGCTTTTGTCGCTGCCGCTGAACGGACGCAGTTACATCGATCTGCTCGGACTGCAAGCCGGCGTGATTCCGGTTACTTCCGGGGCCATGCAGCAGGACCGGCCGGTGTCGGGCGATCTTTCCGCGGGCAATGTTTCGGTGAACGGGCAGCGTGAGACTGCGAACGCATTCCTGGTGAATGGCAGCGACGTCAGCGAGGGACGGAACTTGGGCGCGGGTCTTATTCCTAACCTGGACTCGATTGCTGAATTTCGCTTGATCACGAACAGCTTCGACGCCGAGTACGGGCGCTTCAGCGGCAGCGTAATGAACGCGATCACGAAATCGGGCACCAACGGCGTGCATGGATCTGCCTTCGAGTTCCTGCGCAACGATCATTTTGATGCCCGCAACTTTTTTGATCCGACTAAGGCTGAGCTCAGGCAAAACCAGTTCGGATATGCGGTAGGCGGACCGATCTGGAAGAACAAGATTTTCTGGTTCACGGACTATCAGGGGACCCGGCAGGTTTCGGGGGCGAGCACCGGCTTGGTATCGGTACCAACAGACGCACAGCGCGCAGGGGACTTTGGTGCGAATGCACTCACAGGCTCCGTTCAGGGCGCTTATTGGGCGCAGGTGCTTTCGCAGCGACTGGGTTACCCGGTTCAAAACGGAGAGCCATATAATTCAGTGTTCCCGAATGGCGTAATCCCGAAATCAGCGTGGTCGGCGCCGTCGATTGGGATTTTGCCGTACATTCCCGCTCCAAATCAGCCGGGCGGGTTCGCGGACGCCAGCCAAAAGGGCAGCATCAACGACGACAAGATTGGCCAGCGCGTGGACTTCAACAACGAGAAGACTGGTAACTGGTCGTTTTATTACCACAACGATTGGTCGAGCGTGTATAACCCATTGGCGGCCGCGAGTGTTCCCGGATTCCCGGCCATCACGCCGGCCAGTGTTCATCTTGGCACTTTGAGTAACGTTAAGACATTTGGTCCAACGATGGTGAATGAGTTGCGCGTGAGCTTCTTTAGGACCGTGACCACTACGACGAAGCCTGCGGGCAGCTTTGCCAGCCTCTCCTCTCTCGGATTCGTGACTGGCGCCGGCACTCTGGGCATCATCCCCTCCGGCCCGGCTGGGTTCCCGCAAACTGTGCCTCCGATTTATTTCAACAGTTTCTCCATTGGAGTGCCGACGTTGACAACCGGGCAGCCCGACAATACCTGGCAATTCTCCGACAGTTTGTCGAAGGTGATGGGGAAGCATTCGATGAAGTTTGGTGGTGAATTCCGGTATCTGCAGGTGAATGAGCGGAACACGTGCGCACCCAATGGTGACTTTACATTTAACGGATTGGAAACCGGTATCGATTTCGCCGATTTTCTGATTGGCGCGCCCAATAGCTACAACCAGTGCAGCCAGCAGTTCCTGGATTCGCGCACTCGCTATGGCGGCGCATACTTCCAGGATGTGTACAAATTGAAGCCGAACTTCACGCTCAATCTCGGCGTGCGCTGGGAAGTGAGTATGCCGTGGTACGACACGCAGGGCAAAATCGAAACTATTGTGCCGGGAGAGCAGTCCACGCAGTTTCCGACGGCGCCCCTGGGTTGGGTGGTTCCGGGCGACCCCGGCATTCCAAGCACGCTGGCGCCGACACGTTACAATAACTGGGCGCCGCGAGTTGGTATCGCTTACTCGCCCGACTTCAAGGACGGATTTCTTTCGAAGCTGACGGGAGGGCCGGGCAAAACGAGCATTCGCGCCGCGTATGGGATTTACTATACGGCAGTTGAAGATTTGAATCTGTTTTACGAAGTCGGCGATGCGCCGTTCGGTCAATATTGGGTGAGCCCGTCGCCCACGATGTTCGCCACTCCTTTCCAAAACCGCTCGGACGGTACTTCGCAGACCCAACGCTTCCCATTCGTCTTCCCAATTCCAGGGTCGCCGGCGAACAAGACTCTCAATTACTCTATCTATCTGCCGATTTCCGGCTCGCCCGGTTACGACATCCACAACCGGCTTCCGTATGCGGAGCATTTCAACTTTTCCATCCAACGTGAGCTGTCCCGCAATACGGTGATGACTCTGGCGTATGTGGGAACCGAGGGTCACCGTCTCATTTCACTACGCGAAGCGAATCCGGGCAATCCCGCCGAGTGTCTGCAGCTGGCTAAGGAGGGTGCGATACCCACTTGCGGTCCGGGCCTGGAATCGGCGACGTTTACATTGCCGAATGGAACCCAGGTTTTCGGAACCCGCAACGCTTTAGGGCCTGCCTTCGCGGGTGGTAATACCTTCACAGGTAACATTTCCAACTCGAACTACAATTCCCTTCAAGTCAGCGCAGAGCGCAAGGCAGGTGACATCACGTTCCTGGCAGCCTACACGTATTCAAAATCGATTGACGACGCCTCAGGCTTTGGCGATTTGGTGAATTTCACGAATTATCGGCTCAGCCGCGCACTGTCTTCGTTCGATATCACTAACAATTTCGTGGTTAGCTACAACTGGACGTTGCCGTTCGCGCGGGCTTTCAGCAATGCGCCTAAGCGGTTGGTCAATGGCTGGAACATGGTGGGCATCACCCGTTTTGCTTCCGGGTTTCCCATTAGCTTGAGCGAGGGCGGGTTGGACATCTCACTAGTAGGCAGCGGCGGCACGGACACGCCGAACGTGATTGGTCAGGTTCAAATCCAGAATCCGCGAAATCCGGGCCCGAATGGCCCTAACACCTATTTCTTGCCCGGCGCTTTCGCCGCGCAGGCGCCGGGAACTTTCGGCAGCGCAAACCGACGATTCTTCCACGGTCCGGGTCTCCTCAACACCGATTTCGCGCTGGAGAAAACGACCGCAATTACCGAAAGAACCGCCGTCGAGTTCCGAGCGGAGTTCTTCAATATCTTTAACCACGCACAGTTCAACAATCCGTCGGGCAATTTCGCTAGCGGCAACTTCGGAGTGGTTACCAGCGCGCGCGCTCCGCGCATCGGCCAGTTAAGCTTGAAGTTTGTGTTCTAGGTCCAAGTCATATCTCTCAATCGCGGCGCTGCTAGTAGCGAGCGCCGCTGCCGCGGCGCAGACGGCCGGAGAGTATCGCACGCAGGCTCTCGAAGCTGCGCAGGCCAAGAAGTGGCCGGAAGCAATCGCGCTGTACCGCCAAGCCTTGGAGCTCGATCCAAAAGACGCGGCATCGCACTACAATCTCGGCGCAATACTGCTCGCTCAAGTCGATATCAAAGATGCACTGGCTGAGTTGCGCGCGGCCGATCAGTTGCGACCTGGCGATGCGGGCATCGAATGCTCGCTAGGGCGTGCTTATCTGCAGAATGGCCAGCCGGCGGATGCTATCGCGCAGTTTCGAAAATGCCTTCCCCTGCGTCCGAAGGATGCCGAAGGGCGCTACTATCACGGCATCGCATTGGGGCAGGAGGGGGAAACGAAAGAAGCCGTGGCTCAATTCCGGCAAGCCATCGCGATCCAGCCGGAGTTCGGGCCGGCGCATCAGAGTCTGGGAGTGGCATTGCGGCGCGATGGCGACGAGGCGCAGGCGCTGGAGGAATTCAAGGTGGCCGCCAAACTGATGCCGGATAATCCGATCGCGTGGTGCGATCTTGGACTGGCGCTGAAATCGAATGGCGATAGCCATGCCGCGGTCGATGCCTTTCGCCACGCGCTGGCCATCCGGCCTGATTACGAACGCGCGCAGTACGGGCTCGGTGTGGCATTGAAGAGAGAGGGGCAGAATGAGGCAGCCGCGGCTGAGATGCAAACGGTTTCGAAACAGCACCAGCAGCGGGCGCTGCGCGATCAGGTTCAGAAGCTGTTGTTGGATGGCGCCGGATTCGAAAAGCAAAAAAAACCGGAGCAGGCGAAATCCGCTTATCAGCAGGCGCTTGAATTGATGCCCGATTCCGCGGCCGCGCATATGGCTCTGGGGATTCTCTACGCGCGCAGCGGGGATGCCGGACAGAGTGCCGAGCAACTTCGGCAAGCTACGCTGAGCGATCCGGACGCGGCCGATGCGCACTACAATTACGCGCTGGTGCTGGCGGGGTCCGGAGAGCTGGATGCGGCCGGGAAAGAGTTGATAGAAGCTATTTCTATTGAACCGGATCATTTCGAGGCGCGCATGCAGCTTGGTCTGGTGCTGATGCGCGAAAAGAATTATGAGGACGCTGCCGCGGTTTATCGGGAAGCTATCCGGAGAAAGCCACGATCCGCGGAAGCTTACAACAATCTCGGATTGGTTTGGCTGGACGCCGGAGATCCTGCGAAAGCGAAAGAGGCGTTGCAGCAGGCGGTGGTGTTGAAGCCAAGTTACGCCGTGGCGCATTACAACCTGGCGTTGTCGCTGCATCAAATGGGGGAAGATGCGGAGGCGCAGAGGGAATTGGATAGGGCGTACAAGCTGGATCCGAGGTTGAACAGGCAGTAGGACAGGGAGCTTTGTGTTCGCAAGAGTGCGAACACGGCACGCACGAGTGCGTGCGCCACGGCGGCGGTGATAAGCTGAATATCCGCCAAGTATGATTCCGACCGCTCTTTTACTTCTCTTCGCAGCACAGACACTTCCGCCGGTCGCCACATGGGCGCGCTCTTCGCCGGCAAAAGAACCACCGGTTTCAGTTCAAACGGATGGGAAGGCGGTGCTGGTATCGGCCGAGAATCCCACGCATTTCGCGCTGAGCAGGGAGATGTTTCTTCCGCCGGGTTCGCTGTGGCGCGCCACGGACCGGGTGAAATCGAGTGGCTCGATTCCACGGCTGGAGGTGGACACTCCGGTGGGTGGTCAGGGAAGCGCGGCGGCAAAGCCGGGAGGGCCGGAATGGCAACAACTGGAGCTTCTCTTTCGCGTTCCCTCGCCCGGCCGCATCTGGCTGCGCTTGATCGCGTTCTCGAATAGTGCCGGCAAGGTTTGGCTCGATGACTTAAAACTGGAACCGGTGAACGAGCTGGGCGATGCCGTAGAAGACGTCCGCATCACGCCCACGCGGATCAGCGAGCGGCCGATCGATCTGAAGCAGGGCGGGCAATTTATCGAGCCGCTGTGCCGGCTCACGTCGTCAATGATCGCGCAACAGGTGGATGGATCGAGCTTCGAAGAAGAGCCGCCCTGGAAACCGAGTTATAAACGCGAGATCGATAAGCCGTATCGTCCGTGGTATCCGGAAGGCGCGGTGCATCTGGCGAAATATTCTCTGGATACCGAGAACGCGTTCAACGGCAAACGCAGCCAGAAAATCGAACTGCCGGTTGCGCATTCGCGAGCCGGAATTTCCCAGGACGGATTTTATATTGACCGAGATCACGAATACCGGCTGCGGCTGCATATGCGGAGTGAAGGGAACGTCAAGGTGCGGGTATCCTTGCACGGTGAGGGCGGAGCAATGGCGGGCCCGGTTGATCTGGGTACCGCTTCACACGACTGGCAGGGCGCGAGCGTGGTTCTACGAGCTACTCACGCCGCACAGAATGCGACGCTGACCATCGAGTTCGAAGGTCCAGGAACGCTGTGGCTGGATCGCGTCTACATGATCGATGCAGGTGCTGTTCTCGGCCTTTGGCGGGGGGATGTGGTTGCGGCCCTCCAAACGCTGAACCCGGGTGTAATCCGGTTCGGCGGGAGCACGCTGGAAGTCTTCGAATGGGACAAATGTCTTGGCAACTGGGATCTGCGAGCTCCCTACGTCACAGAGCCTTGGGGTGGCCTGGATCCCAATTTCGTCGGCGTGGAAGAGTTTGTACAACTCACGCGATACGTAAACGCCGAACCTTTGATTTGCGTCCGCTGGACTGGCAAAACGCCTCAGGATGCCGCTTCTGAAGTGGAATATTTCAACGGCGCCGCGGATACGCACTGGGGCAATGTGAGGGCGCAAAACGGCCATGTTGAGCCTTATCGCGTGAAGTATTGGCAAATCGGAAACGAAATTGGCGGAGCGAAATACGATGAATCGGTGAAGGCGTTCGCGGAGGCGATGAAGCGCGTCGATCCCAACATTAAAATACTTTCTTCCTTTCCGTCGGCGGAGACGTTGAAATTGGGAGGCGGATATCTGGATTATCTCTGCCCGCATCATTATGAGGTGGGTGATTTACAAACGGAGGAGGAAAGTTTCCAGGTTCTTCGGGATCAGATCGCGAACTATGCCAACGGAAGAGACGTGCGCGTAGCGGTTACCGAATGGAATACGACGGCCGGGTGGATGGGACTGACGCGTGGAATCCTGCTGACGCTTGGAAATGCGCTGAGCTGCTCCCGCTATCAGAACCTGATGCATCGCTACAGCGGTTTGGTTGAGATCGCGATCCGCTCCAATCTCTCAGATAGCTTCGGCTCCGGCATTATTCAACCTGGCGCGGGTTGGATGTACCGCTCGCCAACTTATCATTCCCAGTTGCTATACCAACGCGCGGCGGGATCGTTCGCACTGAAGATCGACCGTTCCACTGCCCTTGCTCCACATCTTCGCGAGCCGGATTTGAGCGCTACGCTGAGCGCGGATGGAAAGACGCTGCGGATTTACGCGGTCAACTTCACATCCGGAATCCGGCGCACCAGAATAAACCTGGCCGGCCTGGGGGAAGTCGCGGATGGACAAGCGTTTGTACTGGGCGATCGCGAGCGCGCTGGGGATTCCGAGGCAATGAACGGCCACGACGATCCGGACCGCGTGGGGGTGTCAATTGGGAAAGCCAGCGTTCACGGCCGCGAGTTCGAATACGCGTTTGAACCGTTTACAGTGACGCTGCTGGAGCTGGAGTTGAAGGAGCGCTGAGCGTTCGGGCAAAACCGGGCGTCGGCAGGAGTGCCGACGCGGCACGC
>PMOK01000263.1 GCA_003162425.1 Bryobacterales bacterium
GTCAAGTGGATACCCCATCACGAATGTTCGCGCCACGTGCGTAGCGCACGCACTTTTGCGTGCCGCGTCGCCACTCATGGCGACGCACGGCAATAGTAAAGACTCAGAGCGGACAGCCTACTAGCATTGTGCGTTCGCGCTCAATTCGGCGTGACGAATCACCTCCAACTGAAATGCTGGTGCGCATGCAAAAGCGCATGCCGCCGGCAACCACATATACCAGATCAGAGCCTCGCATGCCGTGGGCAGATATCCATAGCTCCACGCCCACTGCCCGACGTCGCCGAGCGCGGTGAGAAAGAGGCCGGCGGCGAAGGCCTTCCAGCATCGGCCGATCATCCCCGAACCCATCTTTTGCGCGGAGCGGAGCAAGAGTAATCCTTGCGCCAGTAGCAGCCCCAGCAGGGGATCAGTGGGCCAACTCAGCATCTCCCAAGCGTCCGGATGCTTACCGTGTGCGATCGCGAATTCCACGTCCCACACGTTACTTACCAGATAAGCGGCCATAAGAATTAACACGGTCCAGTCGACCCGCGTGAATCGGCTTATGAATCCCGCCCGACGATAAGCTTTCAACGCGTAGTACAGTCCCGCGCTGAGCAGAGCGAAGCGAAGTGTCTCGCCGATGGTGTGGCCAACGTGCCGAAGCAGGGGAATCAAAGTTTCCCGCCAAACCGCCTGATGCGCAATTGGATTCAACCGGGAATCTGTCCCCAAGAGTTGGATCAACACCGTACCTACTAACTGAAATCCCGCCGAAGAAGTGATCAGCATCCATGCGGGCCGCAACCAGTCATCCGGAGAGAAACTCCCGGTGGCGTGCAGACTGAGTGAGAATTGGAGCAGCGCAAGCCAGACCATCAGCAATGCGGCGGGTGCTTGAAAAAATTCGACGACCCAAGCTAGGTTATCGGTCAGCTTCCAGGCCAGGAATGCAAACAATCCAGCCGCCAGGTAACAAGCCGTGATGCCCATTATGACCGACGGGGACTCGAGGCGCCAGGCCGTTGTCCATTCCGACCGCAGCCACCCCGAGAAGAATTCTTGACGACGCAACAAACTATTTTCGCACTACTGAGCCATCCATGATACGGCTGGCTAAACGGAGCCCAGCGGTTTCTCCCAGGAATGCACGCAACAGGGACTCGACCTTTCTTTGTAGGCCCTCTCCGTCATCGGCTACGGACTCCAAAATCTGATTTGCGCCCGCTAATCCGACATAAGGAACCAATCCGGAAAAAATGCGAAGTCTCTGCGCACCTCGGCTGGCGGCCGGCGGCAACGCCATGCTCGAATCCGGCTGGTCAGTCCGAGGGCTTTGGGCCAAAGGTTTAGCGTTTCGGAGACGGCCCGGCGGCTTAGATTTGCGAAGCTCGCCCAGTTCGTTGTGGACGGCGTAGCGGATGATCTCCGAGTTGGTCTTCATTCGCATTTTTTCCAAGATGCGCGCACGATAAGTGCTCACCGTCTTATTACTCAGACCAAGCAGGCCCGCAATCTCGCTCAAAGTCTTGCCCGACGCAATGTGCCACATCACCTCCAATTCACGGTACGAAAGAGCATGATGAAGCGGCTGGCCGGCGCCTCTTTTGAGATTCCCAGCGAGTCGCTCCGCAATGGCGGGGTTAACGTACCGGCGTCCCTCGATCACTTTATTGACGGCCTTGACCAACTCCCCACGCGGACTGTCCTTGGCGATGTAGCCTGCTGCACCTGCTTGGAACGCCCGCGTTGCATAATCCACTTCGGAATGTATGCTGAGGACGAGAATCGGAAGCCGGGGCCGGATTTGCTTCAGCTCTTTCAGGGCGTCGAGGCAGCTTCGTTCCTCCAGCGTGGAATCGAGTATTGCTGCGTCCCAATCTTGTTCCCTTGCCAACATGAAGGCGCCAATCGCGGTGCTCGCTTCACCAAAAATGCAACCACCAAAGTGACGATCGATGAAGTATTTAAGACCCTCGCGGGCAACTTCATGGGCGCCAAGAATGAGGACTCTCTTCATGCGACCTGCGCCAGATACATATGTGAATGCACTCGCCAGGGCACGGCCTGGACTGGCGCCACTTCAAGTCGCGCTGTGTGAGATTCGGCTGAGGGGCGAAACCGACTGGACCCATCGCCCTTCATTATCAGTTTTTTTGTTCCTCCGGCCAGCAAAATTGGGCAACACACAGCAGCCATCCAGAAACTAATTGATTGCAAAGAGCAGCCCCTGTGAACGGCGAGAGGTTTGACGTATCATATTTAACACTGGGAGGCGGCCACGGGTTCCCGTGGGGCGCCGTGTCATCGAGCGTCCTCGTCCGAGGCCCCGCTCCCAGCCATCTGTCAATACAACTCTGCAACCTCATCCGAGCTCTGCACAAGGTGAGAAGGGGTTAACTAACTGTTAGTAACGCCCCGCTTTCGACATTGTAAGGTGCATTTCGTTGGAGCTGGTGTGGCGAAAGGTAGGGACATAACTGCCGGCGTGAAACTCGACGATGACAGGATCGTCTTTGCCGGAGGAGTCGTAGTACTCACGCAGCTTCCGCCGGAGTCGCCGAGCTTCTACGCGAACGATTGAGTCATGGCGGGGGTCATACTGCTCGCCCCGATTGAACACGTCGCGGCCCAGAGCATATTCCTTCAAGTCTTCCGTACGACCCAGGAGCGTGCGTTCCACTGCCAGCGTCAAAAATCGCTCCATGCGCGCGGATCTGCGGAAGCCATCGCTTGTGATAATCCGGTGCACTTGTTGCCACACCTCGGCTTCAGGTATGGCTCTTCCTGCTCCGAGGCGGCCAATGCCATCCGTTACAACCCTGGCCTGTCGCTCGCCCGTCATCAGAATGAAGCCAAACGACCAACAGACCACACCCAGCGAAGCAAGTGCAAAAAAAACCGCGTTCGCCGCTGAGGGGGCGAAGAGTTCAGTGGCGGGTGTAAAGGTATAAGCATAGATACCGCGAGAAAGATGAGCGGCTCCTGCCAACAGAAAAACGATTCCCGTAAAAAACGTGCTGAAACCGCGTCCAGCGGGGGCTGCCCGTAGCAGCGTGATTCCGTTGGCAAGGCCCAAGCTTCCCATCAAAAGGCTCAGCGCAAAAGTGCGGTAATCTATGTTGTTGATGAAATACCTAAAGTAAACGATGGCCGCAATGACAAGCACACCCGCCAGGCACTCAGGCCACCCGTAGACCCGCAACCCGCAGAACAATCGAACTCCTTGGAAGTACAGGATTGCAGCGCTGACCGCCAACATATTTGTCAGCACGATGCTGATCCAATCCGGCGCCATCCCTCGGAGACTGAGGAAAACCAGTGATAGCATGCCCAGGAGAGTCCCCAAGGTCCAGCGCCCGAAACCTGGGTAGGTTGGCCGCGTGTACCAAACGGAGACGCTGACCAGAGTGGGAACCACTGCCACGAAGGTCGCAACAATCACTATCGTCCTGGTGTCAAGGTGCATCGGACCTAGCTCCAGTTTAGTCTATGCCAAAAACAATTTGCCGGGTGCTGGGCGACTATTTCACCAGCGCGCTGGAATTGGTGGCGAAATTCAGCAGCAGAGAAGGAAAGATTCCGAGAATTAGCGTGCCCAGCGCGGCGGCCCACAGTGTGGTCCGGATGCCCGGGCTGAGCGGCTCGAGCGTCAAAGTGGACACACCTGGCTCGTGCATATACATCACTACAATGATGCGCAAGTAATAATATGCCGCGACGGCGCTATTCAATAAACCGAGGATCGAAAGCCAAACCAGATTCGCATCCAGGGCGGCCTTAAAGATGTAGAACTTTCCGAAGAATCCGCCGGTAAGCGGAACACCGATTAGCGACAGAAGGAAGATAGAGAACAAGGCAGCGGTCGCGGGCTGCTTCCATCCCAAGCCCGCCAGATCGTCGACGTTCACGTATTTCTCGCCCTGCCGCGAAAAATGCGTAATCACCGCGAACGCGCCGATATTCATGAAGGCGTATGCGGCCAGGTAGAACATCGCAGCGGCAACGCCCACCTGATTGTGCGCGGCAATGGCCACCATCACGTACCCGGCGTGCGCAATAGAGCTGTAAGCCAGCAGGCGCTTGATGTTGGTTTGGGCCAGCGCGGCAAAGTTTCCAATCACCATGGTCAGCAGCGCCGATGACCATACAAACGGCTCCCAACGATTCGTGATGGGGCCGAATGCGACGATAAACACCCGCATGAAAACCGCGAATGCCGCGGCCTTCGGGCCAGCCGACATGAACAGCGTTACCGGCGCAGGCGCTCCCTGATAAACATCGGGTGCCCAGATCTGAAATGGCGCGGCGGATACCTTGAAGGCAAACCCGACGAACATAAGGGCGGCCGCGGTGCCGGCTAGAGTCAGATTGCGCGCGCCACCTCCGGTCATCAGAAAACTCCGGATGTCGGCCAGGTTGGTGGACCCAGTGGTCCCGTAAATCCACGCGATACCGTACAGCAGGAATGCAGTCGCGAACGAGCCCAGCAGGAAATATTTCAACGCGGCTTCGTTGTTGCGTTTGTCGTCGCGCAGGTATCCAGCCAAGATGTAGGTGGCGATGGATGAGATCTCCAGACCAATGAAGATCATGATCAACTCATTGGCTGTGGCCATCACGCATTGGCCTGCGACCGAAAACAACAGAAGCGCGTAGTATTCAGCCGAAGCGGCATGCTCGCGCCGCAGATATTCGGAGGAGCTGAGAACCGTGAAGATGCCGACGCCGATCACCAGGACACGAAAAAACGTGGCAAAGCCGTCCACGATCAACATATTCGAAAACGACAGGCCGGGATAATCGTTGGCCGCGACCGCAGCCACAAGCGCGGCAATAAATCCAACCAGCGTCACCGAACTGAAAGCGGTACGTTTGTTGTCCCCCAACAACGGCTGCATCACCATGATCAGCGTCCCGGCCACGATCATGAGAATTTCGGGCAGGAAGCGAAGATAGTCGATCGCCGTCGGCGTGAAGCTAGCGGGCATCCACGGACTCCTTCGCCGGCAAAACACCTTGTTGCTGCTGTGCGCGCAGCGCTCCATGCGTGGCATTGCGGACGTGAACGTCGCGCTTGGCGTCCACCGGTCCGAGGATTACGGCGGTGGATGTGGAAATGGATGGAATGAAGCTCTGCGTGAACGTGCCCATCCAGACCATCAGAATGATTAAAGGAACGCTGATGGCATATTCGCGAAGATCCAGATCCCGCAGCCCGCTCACCTCTCCGGAGGCTTTGCCGAAGAAAACGCGCTGATACAGCCACAACATATAGCAAGCCGACAGGATCACTCCGATGGCGGCGAAAATGGCCCAGCGGAAATTAACCAGCGCGGTTCCCTGCAAAACCAGAAACTCCCCGACGAAGTTGTTGAGCATCGGGAGGCCGATGCTGGCGAGCATGGTGATCATGAACACGGTGGCCAGCCTTGGCGCAGGCGTGGCGACACCGCCGTAGGCGTCAATTTCCAGCGAATGCCGCCGTTCATAGAGAAACCCGACCATGATGAAAAGGGCGCCGGTGGAGACGCCGTGGTTCAGCATCTGGTACACAGCGCCATCAAATCCCTGCTGGGTGAAACTGAAGATTCCAAGCACCACGAAACCAAGATGGCTGACTGACGAATAGGCCACCAGCTTTTTCATGTTGGGCTGCACCATGGCCACCAGCGCGCCGTAAATAATTCCGATAATGGCCAGCGTCACAATCCAGCCCGAGCAATTGCGCGCCGCCACCGGGAACATCGGGACACAGAAACGCAGCAATCCGTAGGTCCCCATCTTCAACATCACGGAGGCGAGCATCACGGATCCCGCGGTGGGTGCTTCCACGTGCGCGTCCGGCAGCCAGGTATGCAGTGGGAAAATCGGCACCTTAATGGCAAACGCGATGAAGAACGCCAGGAACAAGAACAACTGCTCCTGATAACTGGACGCTATGGACCCGTTCTGAAGGCCGGCCATGATTTTCGCGTAATCAAACGTTCCCGCCTGATTGTAGATGTAGATGATGCCCACCAGCATCAGCATTGATCCCGCCATGGTGTACACAAAGAATTTCACGGCGGCATAAATCCGGCGTTCGTGTCCCCAGACGCCGATCAAGAAGTACATCGGGACCAGCGAGACCTCCCAGAAAACGAAGAACAGGAACAAATCGAAGGCGCAGAACACGCCGATCAATCCAAATTCGAGCAGCAGCAGGAAAGCAAAGAATTCCTTGACACGTTTTTGAACGGACCGCCAGGAGACCAACACGCATAGTGGCGTGAGTAGCGTGGTGAGAAGTAAGAGCCACAGGCTGATGCCGTCGATGGCAACGTGATAACGGATAGCAGGCGAGTTGATCCACGGCAGATCCGTTTCGAAAACAAATTTTCCTGGATTGCCGAACCAATACGGTCCAATCAAACCGAGCGACGCAACGAAGATAGCAATGGAGGCGACCAGGCTAAAGCGCCGGATGCCGTCCACGTGCTCCTTCGGCAGGAAAAGAATGAGCAGGAACGCGGCCAGCGGCAGGAAGATTACCAGATCGAGCAGCGTCATCGGCTGCCTCCCACAAATCCGATCGCGATCAGCGCAACGATCGAGCCTAGCACCACCCAAGCGGCGTAGGTACGAATATTCCCGGATTGCAGCAGCCGCAAAATGCTTCCGACGCCGCGCGACCGTGCGCCCACTCCGTTCACCGTTCCATCGATCAAACCGGCGTCCACACCCCGCCACAAAACGATTCGGGAGATGGCCACCAGCGGACGAACCACCACCGCGTTGTAGAACTCATCGACGTAGTATTTGTTAAAGACCAGCGTGTAGAAGCCATTCATGGCCTTCGCGAAGGAGTCCGCCAAACCACGCTTAGCGACATAGAATACGTAGGCAAGCAAGATACCCGCGATGCCAATGCCCGCGGAAATCCAGGCTAGCGTCTGATTCTCGGGCTTCTCGGCGAACATCGGCTCCAGCCAGTGCGGGATGTTGATGAAGCCACCGAAGATGGAAAGACCTGCCAACAACATAAGTGGCCCGGTCATCACTAGCGGCGATTCGTGCGGATGCGCGTGCCCTCGATAGTCACCCAGAAATGCCAGAAACCAAGCCCGGAAAACATAAAAGGCCGTCATACCGGCGGTGAGAACACCCACCCAGTACATCCACGGCGCACGCGCGTAAGCTGCAACCAGGATCGCGTCTTTGCTAAAGAAACCGGAGGTGAAGGGGAAGCCGGAAATTGCGAACGAAGCACACAGCAGTGTAATCGCCGTAATTTTCATGTGCTTGAACAGGCCGCCCATTTGCCGCAGATCCTGCTCTCCGTGCAATCCGTGGATCACTGCTCCCGCGCCCAGGAACAGCAGCGCCTTGAAGAATGCGTGCGTCATCAAGTGGAAAATGCCAGCCGAAAACGCTCCCACACCCAAGCCGACGAACATGTAGCCGAGCTGCGAGACCGTGGAATACGCGAAAACTTTCTTGATGTCGGTTTGCGCCAGGCCTATGGTAGCGGCCAGGACCGCGGTCGCGAGGCCAATGATCGCCACCCAATCCATCGCGATGGGCGCGTGCGTGAAGAACGCCGCGGAACGCGCGGTCATGTAAACGCCGGCGGTAACCATGGTCGCTGCATGGATCAACGCCGACACCGGAGTGGGGCCGGCCATCGCGTCCGGCAGCCAGACATACAGCGGGATCTGCGCGGATTTTCCGGCCGCGCCCACCAGCAACAGCAAGCAGATGATAGTCAGGGTTCCATAGCTGGTCTCACTCGGCATGCTCTTCGCAGCGTCGAACACTTTTGTGAAATCGAGCGTTCCGAAGTGGCGGAAGATCAGGAACATCGCGAGCGAGAATCCAAAGTCACCGATGCGATTGACGATGAACGCCTTGTTCCCGGCCGTGGTAGCGAACTGCTCCAGGAAGTAATAACCGATGAGCAGATAGCTGCACAGCCCGACGCCTTCCCAGCCAACAAACAGCAGCAGGAAATTCTGCGCCAGCACCAGCACCAGCATGAAGAACATGAACAAGTTGAGATACGAGAAGAAACGATAGTAGCCGTCGTCGTCCGCCATGTAGCCGACGGCGTAAATGTGGATCAACAAACCCACTCCGGTAACCACCATCAACATTACGGCGGTGAGCCGGTCGACCGCAAAGTCGATGTTGATCTGCAGCGGACCGCTTTGAATCCAGGTGAAGTAATGCTCGATGTACTTGGCTTCAAGCGGGCCAAGCCCCACCAGCGTCTTCACCGCCCAGGCGAACGACAGCGTGACCGAGCCGATGGCGAAGAGGTTGATCATCGACTTCGGCATCTTACGGCCGAAGAGACCGTTCAGCAGGAAGCCGAGCAGCGGGAAGATCGGTATGAGCCAGAGGTACATTGTTTAGGCCGCGAATGAACGCGAATGAACGCAAATAATAAAAATCTTCATGTCAATATTTCATCGAGCTGATGTCGTCGATCATCAGCGTTTCGCGGTTCTTGAACACCGTCAGAATAATCGCTAACCCAACGGCCGCCTCCGCCGCCGCTACTACCATCACGAAGAAGCTGAAAATATGGCCGTCCACCTTCTTCAGCGTGTAGGAGAATGTGATGAACGTCAGATTCACTGCGTTGAGCATCAGCTCGATGGACATAAACACGGTGATGATGTTGCGGCGATAGATGAAGCCCGCCACGCCGAGCCCAAAAAGAATGGCGCTCAGAATCAGGTACCAACTAATGGGAACACTTGTCGGCATTCGTCAAACCTCCCGTCTCGCAAGCACGATGGCGCCCAGGATGGCGATCAGGATCAGCACCGAGGTCACTTCGAAAGGCAGCAGGTATACGGTGAAGAGTTTTCGGCCGATCGCGGCGGCCGTTCCGCCCATGAATGCGCCGAATACCACGCCTTCAGTTTTCGGAAGCATGGCCTGGATAATGAAGCTGATCAGCCCCAGAAACGCGGCCAGCAGAAGCATACCGAGATATCGGTTGAGTAAGGGGATCTGCCGCGAAGTAGCTTCCGCGCCCGCGTTCAACAGCATGATCACGAAGACGAACAGCACCATGATGGCGCCGGCATAGACAATCATCTGGGCCGCAGCGATAAACTCACCGCCGAGCTGCAGATAGAGAAGCGCAAGCGAACCCATCACGCCAATCAACGAGAGAGCGCTCGCGATGGGGTGGGTCTGGGCCACCAGGCTGATGCCGCAAAACACGGCGATACCGGCAAAGATTAGGAAGATCAGCGCAGTCATAGTTTCATTTCGAAGTGAGCGCCACCACTAGTCCAGTGGCCAAAAGGTTGACCATGGCGAGCGGGAACAGCACGATCCAGGCGAAGCGCATCAACTGATCGTAACGGAAACGCGGAAGCGTTCCCCGCACCCAAATAAACAGAAATAGAAGCAATCCAATTTTTCCGCAGAACCAGAACAGCGCCATCAAAATCGTTTTCAACACGGGCACCAAGAAGGAGATCCCAAATAGCGCGGCGATACCGAGGAAGACCAGGCCGGTGGCGGGCAGAGTGAACTTGTCCATACGGCGCGCCGGATGCAAGCCGTGAAAAACCGCGATCAGCCCGCCCAGCACAAATATTATGATTGGAATGAAATTGGAGTAAGGTTCAGGAAACGGCGGCTGCCATCCGCCCAGGAACAGTAGGGTCGCAACCGCTGTTACGGTAACCATGTTGGCGTACTCGGCCATGAAGAAGGCCGCGAAGCTCATGCTGCTGTACTCAGTATGGAAGCCGGCTACCAATTCATTTTCGGCTTCGGGCAAATCGAATGGCACTCGATTGGTTTCCGCAAACCCGGCAATCACGAAGATGCAGAATCCGACGATCTCGGGAAACACGTTCCAGCGCGGAATGAAGCCCAGCCAGTAACCGCTCTGATAGTCCACCATCTCGCGGAAGCTGAGCGTGTTGGCCAGCAGCAACGGCGCGGCAATCGCAAGCGCAAGCGGCAATTCGTAGCTGATCATTTGCGCCGAACTGCGGAGCCCGCCCAGCAGAGAATACTTGTTGTTCGATGCCCAACCTCCCAGCGCCACGCCGTAGACACCCACTGAGGAAACCGCCAGCACGAACAGAATGCCGATGTTGAGGTCGGTAAGCTGCATCCAAGTGGTAACTGGGCCAATGGTGATCTGCGGGCCGAACGGAATTACCGCAATGGAAATCAGCGCCAGCACCACCGCGATAAATGGCGCGAGCAAGTAGAAAAATTTATTCACGTGCGAAGGCAGCACGCCTTCTTTGGTGATCAGCTTCACCACGTCAGCCAGCGGCTGCAGCAGCCCGTGCGGGCCCACCCGGTAGGGTCCCACGCGGAGCTGGATGTGCCCGATCACCTTGCGCTCGATCCACTGCAGATACGCGAGCGTGGTGAGGAGCACAAAGGCGATCACCGCCGCCTTGATGAGGCTGAGTAATAAGAAATTCATTCGTGACTCTACGGCCGCTCGCCGGAGTACAACCCGCCCGGCGCTTCAAGCACGGAGCTGAGCGTCTTGGAATAACGTCCCAATGAGCCAGAGGTAAAGAGAGTGTCGCGCGACGACTGGATTAAGTCCGGCCGCGAACTTGCCGGCACATGGCCGTTCACTGGTGTGGTTTGCGCTGCTCCTCCCGATGCGACGATAGGCAAAGGAATATTATAACCATGCACGCTGGTACGAATCTCGTCAAAAACTTTGTCGTGCGTCCAGATGCCGATGTTGATTCCCATTTCCTTGGATACCAGGCCGATGATCTCGAGGTCCGGCTTGGTTCCCATTACTTGTAAACCAGCCTTCAGCCGTTGCACTTCCCCGCACACGTTTGTGACGGTCCCGTTCTTTTCGTAAGCCGAAGCAGCCGGGAACACAACGTCAGCGCGCAGCGCGGTCTCAGTGAGGAACATTTCGTTCACCACCACGAACGCTTTCTCAGAGGCGAGCGCGTTCTGCTTCAACGGATTCGCTCCCACCACCCAAAAGACATCGAGATCCGCCGCTGCGAGAATTTCGTCGTACGCGAGCCCAGGCTCACTCACAGGACGATATCCCGGGCCCAGCCTGGGCGAAAGCCCCATGTCGGAAGCACCGCGCGAATTCGAATAATCCACCAGGCAGACATATTTCACGGGGATGCCGAGTGAATCGCCAAAGGCTACCAACTTGTGAACGCCGTCGCCTTTGATCGCGTCTCCGAAGACAATCACCAATTCCGGCTCGGCCTTCAGTTGATCGCGGAGTGATTCAACGTCCTCCAACTCCTGGCCCGGAATGGTCATGATGCTGCGGACTGCCTGCTTCTGCTCGCGCACCGGACCGGCCGTAACGGTATAGATGTGGGCATTATGATGACGGTAATTGGCTCGAATCTGGAACGCCAGAAAAGGATGCTGCTGCGAAAGATCGCTCCCGATCACGAGAATCGCCTTGCGGTTGTAAAGATCATCCGTGGTAGCCAGCGCGCCGGTCTTTCCGCTGAGCGCGTCCAACAAGGTGGGGACATCGCCCGTGCGATGGTGATCGATGCTCGCGGTCCCTAACGCTTCCCGTGCGAATTTCTGCAGGTAGTAATTTTCCTCGTTGGTGGTGTGGTTCGATCCGATCACCGCGAACTTGCCGCCCCGCGCCTTCACTTCTTTCAACTTCTGCGCCACCGCAGACAGCGCTTCCGCCCAGGACACCGGCTCGAGCGCTCCGTTCTTGCGCAGCATCGGGGATTGCAGCCGCTCCGGGCTGTGAACGAAATCGAAGGCGTAGCGTCCTTTGATGCACAGGAACTCGCCGTTGATTCCCGATTGATCGCGATTGTTGCCGCGGATGATCTGATTGTTCCGCACGCCCAGCGTGGTCTTGCAACCATTCGAGCAGTGTGTACAAATAGTCCCGACGTGGTGCATTTCCCAGGGCCGCGTCTTATAGCGGTACATGCCGCTGGTCAGCGCGCCAACCGGGCAGATATCGATGCACATTCCGCATTCGTCGCACTCCAGGTGATCGAAATGGTTCGGAGCGATTTCCGCATGAGCTCCACGATTGATCACGCCCAGCGCGTTCACGCCCATGCCTTCATCACACACGCGAACGCAGCGGTAGCACAAGATGCAGCGTGGGGCATCGAAGAAAACCACGGGCGACCATTGCTGTTCATCCACATGCAGCTTCTGTTCCACGAACCGGCTTTCGCCGGCGCCGTAGCGGAAGGTCATGTCCTGCAGCTCGCATTCGCCGCCCTTGTCGCACACCGGGCAATCCAGTGGATGATTGGTGAGCAGGAATTCGATGGTCCCTTTGCGTGCCTCGCGCACTGTCGGCGATTCGGTGCGCACCACCATGCCCTCGGCCACTGGCGTGGTGCAGGCCACCTGCAGCTTGGGCGTCTTCTCAATTTCCACCAGGCACATGCGGCAGGCGGCCACCGATTGCAACCCGTCGTAATAGCAAAATGACGGGATCTCGATGCCAACTTGCTTGGCGGCGTTAATGACCAAGGTCCCGGGCGCCGCTTTAACGGCCTGGCCGTCGATCGTAAGGTTTATGTCGCTCATCGTGGGTCAACCAAAGAAGGTCTCATGCAAACACGGGCTCGGCTGCATGCGCGTACGGACAAGGACGCCCATTCAAATGCGCCTCGAAATCCTCTGGGAATTTCTCGACAATCGAGATAGTCGGCATGGCTGCCGCATCGCCCAGCGCACAGAACGTACGGCCCAGCATATTCTTAGAGAGCTCGCCGATCAACGGAATGTCGCTCTTCTGTCCGCCGCCGTCATGGAAACGCTGCAGCATTTTTTTCAACCAGGTTGTGCCTTCGCGGCAGGGAATACACCAGCCACAACTCTCGTGCGCATAAAACTTCATGATGCGTAGCGCGAATCGGACCATGCAGGTGTCCTCATCCAGAACCACCGTGCCGCCCGAGCCGAGCATGCTTTTCACCTTTGCCAAAGTGTCGAAGTCCATTGGGATGTCGCACTCCTCCGCTTTCAACAGCGGACAGGACGAACCACCCGGAACGACTGCCTTCAACTTCTTGCCATTGCGCATTCCGCCGCCAACTTCGTAAATCATCCGGAGCAGATTGAAACCCACGGGCAGTTCATAGACGCCGGGTTTGTTGATGTGTCCGGAGAGACAAATCATGCGTGTGCCGCCATTCTTCGGAGGGCCTAACGCAGCAAACGCCGCGGCTCCGTCGCGAATGATGGCCGGCACGGCCGATAAAGTCTCAACGTTGTTTATCAGCGTCGGAGCCTGCCACGCTCCCACCACCGCCGGAAATGGCGGCTTCATGCGCGGGATGCCTCGCTTACCTTCAATGGAATCGAGCAGCGCCGTTTCTTCACCGCATTCGTATGCACCAGCGCCCGAGTGCGTATAAATATCAAAGTCGAATCCGGTGTCCTGAATATTCTTGCCCAGGTAACCGCGCGCGTACGCCTCCGAGATGGCGCGATCCATCGCTTCGATCAGGTAGCGGTACTCGCCTCGTATATAGATGTAACCCTTGTGAGCGCCGATGGCTCGGCCGGCGATCAAGATGCCTTCCAGCAACTGATGCGGATCGTTTTCCATCAGCAGCCGGTCCTTGCAGGTACCCGGCTCGCTTTCGTCGGCGTTAATAATGACGTATTTTGGCAGTGGCGAATTGCGCGGCACGAAGCTCCACTTCAGGCCGGCCGGAAACCCGGCGCCGCCCCGCCCGCGCAAGGCCGAGAGCTTCACCTCCTCGATGATCTGCTCGGGCGTCATTTCCATGGCCTTGAAGAATGCCTTGAAGCCGTCGGTGGCGAGATACGTATCGAGGGATGCCGAGTTGGGCAGCCCAAACCGTTTGGTGACGATTTTCACTTCGAGTGGATGAGGGTCGTTATAGAGCATCAAAAACTCTGTTCTTCGGTTCTCCGGTTCTCCGGTTCTCCGGTTCGGTGGCTCGCGAGTTCACTATGCCAGGGATGACGACGTAAGCCGATCCGCGGGAACCGATGAACCGAAGAACCGATGAACTGAAGAACCGTCTTCATTGCTTCCTTCTTAATTCGTCAATCAACTTATCCAGCTTCTCCGGCGTCACATGATGGTGAAAGTCGTAATTCATCTGGATGGCCGGCGCCCAGCTGCAAGCGCCGATGCACTCCACTTCTTCCAGCGAAAACTGGCCGTCCGGCGTCGTTTCCTTGTTCCCGATACCGAGTGTTTTCGAAGCGTGCTGGAACAGCTCTTCGCCGCCGTCAATCAGGCAACTGATATTGGTGCAAACCTGGACGTGAACCTTGCCCTGCGGCTTTTTGTGCAGCATGGAGTAGTAGCCCACCACTTCGTCCACTTGCAGCGGAGTCACTTTGCAACGGCGCGCCACTTCCTCGATCAACTCGTGCGAGATGTGGCCGACTTCATCCTGGGCGTAGAGCAGCATCGGAACGACGGCCGAGCGCGTCCGGCCGGGAGGGTAGCTTTCCAGCATTTTGGCAAATCTGGCTTCGAGTTCCGGCGAGAAAGTCATCAGCGATCCACGTCCCCCAGTACAAAATCCATGCTGCCAAGCGCGGCGATCGAATCGGCTAGAAGCCGCCCTTCGAGCAGCGCCGGAAGCGCTTGCAGATTGCCGAAACTGGGCGTGCGCATGAAAATCCGATACGGCTTCGACGTTCCGTCGCTCACCACGTAATATCCGATCTCGCCGCGCGGCGACTCCACCGCCTGATAAACCTCGCCGGCCGGCACGCGGAAGCCTTCCGTCACAATCTTGAAATGATAGATCAGCGCTTCCATCTGGGTCTTCATCTTTTCGCGCTCGGGCAGAACGATCTTTGGCGCGTCCGCCTGCCAGGCGCCTTCCGGCATCCCTTCCAGCGCTTGCGTGATGATGCGCGCGCTCTGCCGCATCTCGCTCAAGCGCACCCGATAGCGCGCATAGACGTCATTTTCGCTGCGGGTGGGGATTTCGAAATCGAATTTGTCGTAGCTCGAGTAAGGCTCGGATTTTCGGATATCCCACTTCACGCCCGCGGCGCGGATCATGGGACCGGTAACACCCAAATCCAGCAGATCTTCCAGCGGCGCGATCCCCACTCCCTGGGTTCGCCGCGTCCAGATGGGGTTGGTGTCCAGCAATTCCTCGTACTCGTCCACTTTGCTGGGAAACGCCCGTATGAATTTCCCCACCACGTGTTGCCAACCGCGCGGCGGCTCCAAAGCCAGCCCTCCAATGCGAATGTAGCTGGTCATCATGCGCTGGCCGGAGAACATTTCGAGAATCCGGAGAATGTCCTCGCGCTCGCGGAAACAATAAAAGAAGACGCTCATCGCGCCGATGTCCAGCGCATGCGTGCCCAGCCAAACTAAGTGGCTGTTCAGGCGTGAAAGCTCGGCCATCATCACGCGCATCCATTGCGCCCGGGGCGGGATCTCGATATCGCCGATCAATTTTTCCACCGCGAGCGCGTACACCAGGTTGTTCGAGAGATTAGCCAGATAGTCCACGCGATCCGTCAGCGTCACTACCTGCTGCCAGGTCTTGACCTCGCATTCCTTTTCGATCCCGGTATGCAGGAAGCCAATATCAGGAATCGCGGTGACGATGGTCTCGCCGTCCAGTTCCAGAACCACGCGCAGCACGCCATGCGTGGAGGGATGTTGCGGACCCATGTTCAGGGTCATCCGGTGGATGGCTCCCTCAGGGGGGGCGCCGGCAGTCTGTTCCGCATCCAACGCGGAAATCGTTCCCGTATGTAATGTACCTTCGCGCATGCCGAATCCTATTCGTCCTGATAGCTGTATTTGTAACCGTGCACGGGATAATCTTTTCGCAGCGGGCTGCCTTCCCAATCGCTAGGCATCAGAATGCGGCGCAGATCGGGATGACCGCGAAAGGCGATGCCGAACATGTCGAAAACTTCGCGCTCGTACCAATTCGCGGAGCGCCACACGCCGGTGACGGAGTCTATCTCGCACTGGGATTCCCCGACCCGGCATTTCAGGCGCAGGCGCTTGTTCCGATCGAGTGAGTGCAACAAGTACACTACCTCGAAGCGAGGATCGGCCGGATGCCAGTCCACCGCCGTGATGCCGCTCAGCCGTAGGAAGGCTTGTTCGTTTTTCAGAAACCGGCACACTTCCACGATCCGCTCCGGCAGTATGAATAATGTTGGCTCGCCGCGCTCCGCGTGGCCTCCCGTGACTGCATCCGGAAAGCGCGCTTCGAGCGCCGTGGCAACCGAATCTTCTTTCAGTTGATCTGGGAGCATGTTGATGAGTTCAAGAATGTGGATCTCGCCGGCTGCTCAGACGGGGAACCTCACTCGACCAGTCTAGCGCGCCCTTCTTCCAGACGTAAAAGAAGCCGCATACGATCAAGACCACGAACAAAAGCATCTCAACGAAGGCGAACATCTTCAGCTCGCGATAGACCACCGCCCACGGATAAAGAAACACAGCCTCAATATCGAACAGGATGAAAACGATGGCAACCAGGTAGAATTTCACGCTGAAGCGCTCCCGGGCGCTGCCAGTGGGCGCAATCCCGCATTCGTAAGGGGAATCCTTCACCCTGTCCTTCACCCGCTTGCCGAGGACGAAGGAAAGCGTGATGAGCGCCCCCGCCACCAGCACGGCCAGCACGGTCTGTACCAGCACCGGGAAATACGTCTCAGGATAAGTGGTTGGCATCGGATTGAGATTGTGAAACCGTAAGCTCTACAATTTGACTATAATGAGATCCGGCCTTCGGAGGCAAGTTTCTGGCTTCTAGTTTCGCGGTTTCTCCTACGACTGGCATGACGAACGTTGGAACAAAAGAGATACAAATTGTTGTAAACGGACAAGTTCGCAGCGTTCCGGAAGGCCAGACCCTGGCGCAACTCTTAGTATCGCTGGATATTGCCGGGGATCGCGTGGCGGTGGAACTGGACCGGAAGATCGTTCGCCGCTCGGAATGGGACGACACCCGGATCGGTCCCGGCGCGGCTTTAGAGATAGTACAATTCGTCGGAGGCGGGTAACGCCGAAGACTGGCAATTTTTCCTATTGAATGCTGGTAGTAGGTCGGTTAGAATTTTAGAAGCCGTCCACATCCAAAACGTTAGCGGGGGATCATGTTCAAAACAAAGAAAACTCGTTCTGAGAGCGAAGATGGGGCTCGCACCTACACGAGCAGTGACGTTTCCGACATTGCCCAGGTGAGCCTGCGGCAGTTGCAATGGTGGGACGAGCGCAAAGTGGTTTCTCCGCAGCATGAAGGGCACAAGCGCGTATATCAGTCAGCCGAGGTAATTGAAATTACAGTCATCGCGGAACTGCGCCGCAAAGGTTTCTCGCTCCAGAAGATCCGGCGGGTTCTGAGATTCCTACAGCGTGAGATGGGCAAACGTCTGAGCGAGGTTCTGGAATCGGACTCCGATCTTCACCTGGTCACGGATGGTAAATCCATTTATCTGGAAGACCAGCAGGAACGGATCATCGATATTCTGAAGAACGCCAAGCAGCCGATGTTCCTGGTTTGCGTGAGCGATCAGGTGCGCCGCTTGAACGAATCTCCCCGCAAGCCGATGAAGGCCGAAGCGTCCACGGCCGGTTCCCGCCGTTCAGCCCGCGGCGCTTAAGAACCGCAGTTTACCAACAATCGCCCGGCTCCCGGCTGGCTCTCCAATGAATTAATGCCGATCCTCGACCTCCTGATTGGCAAGCCGCTGGCCGCCTCCGACGAACGCGCAGAACGCATCGGACCGGTTGCGGGCATTGGGGTCTTCGGCCTGGATGCGCTGAGCTCAGCCGCCTACGGCCCGGAAGCAGCGCTCACGCTGCTGATTCCTCTTGGCATAGCGGGCATCCACTACTCGGTTCCGATCAGCGCGGCGATCATAGTCCTTCTCACGATCGTTTACTTTTCCTACAGGCAGACCATCGGCGCGTATCCGGGAGGAGGCGGGTCCTACACGGTGGCGCGCGAAAACCTCGGTCCCAATGCCGGGTTGCTGGCCGGGGTGGCGCTGATGATTGATTACGTCCTGGTGGTGGCAGTGGGAATTTCGGCCGGAGTTGGCGCTCTGGTATCGGCGGCGCCATCCCTGCAGCCGCATACGCTCGCGCTCTGTCTAGGGATTCTGGTAATCATCACCATCATCAATCTCCGCGGAGTGCGTGAGGCGGGCCTCATCATCATGTTGCCGACTTATCTTTTCGTCGGCTGCCTGGTGGTCGCGATTCTCATTGGCCTCGCGAAAACGCTGCTCGAAGGCGGCCATCCAGTTCCGGTGATTGCTCCTCCCAAGATGGGCGCGGCTACGGAGGCGGTGGGCGCGTGGATACTACTAAAGGCATTTGCGAGCGGTTGCACCGCGATGACCGGAGTGGAAGCGGTGAGCAACGGAGTGAAGGCATTTCGCGAGCCGTCGGATGAGAACGCGCGCCGTACTTTAACAACGGTCATTGCGCTGCTGATCGTGCTGCTGGCGGGCATCGCGTGGCTGGTGAACATTTATCATATAGGCGCCACCGATCCCGGTCAGCCAGGCTATCAAAGCATTATCTCCATGCTGGTGACCGCGATTCTCGGAAGGGGGATTTTTTACTACATCACGATAGGCTCCATCCTGCTGGTCCTGGCCCTTTCGGCGAATACCGCGTTTGCGGATTTCCCGCGCCTGTGCCGGGTAATTGCGCTGGATCGATACCTGCCATTGGCGTTCTCTCTGCGCGGAAGGCGCCTGGTTTACTCGGAAGGAATCTATGTTCTCGCGGCACTCTCCGGCGTGCTCCTGGTTATCTTCGGCGGCGTGACCGACCGATTGATTCCGCTGTTCGCGGTGGGAGCCTTCCTGGCTTTTACGCTCTCCCAGGCTGGAATGGTGTTTCACTGGCGCAGAATCGGCGGTCCCGGCGCGGTTCGAAGTATGGCCGTTAACGGATTGGGAGCCTTCGTTACTGCGATTACCGTGCTGGTAGTTTTGGTGGCGAAATTCACCGAGGGCGCATGGATTACCGTAATGCTCATCCCCGCGATACTGGTCGGGATGGTCATGGTCCGCCGTCACTACGACCGCGTCGTAATAGCGACCGCCAGTCCGTCGCCGTTGGAGCTCAAGGATTTTCGGCCAGCGATCGTGGTGGTACCGATGCAACGTTGGAGCATCGTCGCAAAGAAGGCCGTGCGGTTTGCCTTAACCATATCGCCCGAAGTAATTGGCCTGCAGATTGGATCCGAAGACACTCCTGACCTAAGACCCGACTGGGAGCAATATGTGGAGAAGCCTGTGATGGAAGTCGGTTTGCCGACCCCGAAGCTGGTCGTCATCAATTCTCCCTACCGCTATGTCCTCATGCCAATCGTCGATTACGTACTCGAGCTCCATAAGAAGGACCCAACCCGCCAGATTGCAGTAGTGATCCCGGAGCTGGTAGAACGCCACTGGTATTACTACTTCCTCCATAACCAGCGCGCGGCCGCTCTCAAGGCCCTGTTGTACGTGAAGGGCAACCAACAAATCGCGGTTGTGAACGTGCCTTGGTATCTGGATTTCTGAGCGCGCTGAGACCGACTCCATTAACCGTCGCGGTTCGGAATGGGCGCGTGAAAAAATAGCAACCACCGGTCGCTTACGCTCGCGGTTCGGAAAGATGCCTCATTGTTTAGAGAGTGTTACCGAACCGCGACCGTGAGGGAGTCGGTGCTTGCGCTGATTTTTTCACGGGTTCTGAGTCTGAGGCTGAGGGAGCCGGTGTTCCGCACGGGTTTTCAACCAGCGCCTAGGACGAATTTACCCGGCGGGAAACAACTCAAGTAAGACGCCCATTTGGCCAGACTAAGTTACCGGCGAGCACGTTAGCTTCAGGTGTGCTATATTGTTGGGAGCTTTTGAGACACTTGCGCGTCCATTTGAACCAGCTAGAGGAGCACCCCGTAAACCCCTCGTTCCCCGCCTCCTTACTGCCCTCAATCCAGACGTCAGGACTTTAATCGCTAGAAAGAGACCAGAGAAGAGAGAAAGTAACATGAAAGAAACAGGTACAGTGAAGTGGTTTAACGCCGGAAAAGGCTTTGGATTCATCCAGCGCGAGAACGGCGAGGACGTGTTCGTCCATTTTTCCGCCATCGAGGCAAGCGGCTATCGCACGCTGGACGAAGGCGCACGGGTAACATTTGTCGTCAAGCGAGGCCCCAAGGGCCTGCAAGCAGAACAAGTCAGCTTAGCGTAGACTTCCGGGCGGCGCTTACCGAGTGCCGCCCCTCATTCATTCCGGTGCAGCACCGGCCTAGGCCGGCATACGGTTAGTGTCCGAACCGGCTGCGTTACAACGCGCAATGCGTTGCGCATCGCCGCTCGAAGGTGCGGTAAACATGCAGTTTCTTTACATGGGTTTCAGCCAGAACGCCAACGTGCGAAATTTTCGCTTTCAAGGCGTTGTGTCGCGAGAGCGCCCCTCGAAGATGGTCAAGAACCTGGAATTTCTTCTGAGCGCTGACATGGCGTTATTGGCGCAGCATCGAATTCGCGTCCAGGACGGTCCCACTTTATGCCTGCAGATTCTGGCCGCCGCTTTCACCAGCGCCGAAGAGCAGGCCATTCACTTCGCTAGTTACGCGATTACGCGCGAGGATGTCTCGGCGTTCGCCTCCGCTAGAAGCGCCTTGGAAGAAACCAAAGCGGCGCGCCGCAAACATCGGCCTCCCTTCAAACCGTCGCCGTCATCGCAGTTGAAGTGGCCACAGATGAAGTAGAGCTATCCGTCCAACGCCGGCACATCCACCCAAGCGCGGTTGCGCCACGATTCCAATCCTTTTTCGGCCAGTTGGACGCCCTTGGCGCCTTCCAGCAAGTTCCATCGGAACGGGTCTCCCGCTACCACGTGCCGCAGAAAAAGTTCCCACTGGCTCTTGAATGCATTGTCAAACGGCTCATCGGCGGCGGCCAGTTGCCAATCGTCAAAGTAATGGTGAGGATTTTCAACGTCCGGATTCCACACTGGCCGCGGCGTTCGATCAGCGGATTGGATCCAACAATCCCGCAGACCAGCAACCGCAGAACCTCTCGTTCCTTCCACCTGAATTGTGAGCAGATCGTCACGCCGCACGCGCACACACCACGATGAATTGAAATGCGCCACTATGCCGCCTTCCATCTCGAAGGAAGCATAAGCTGCGTCTTCCGCCGTTGCATCATACGGACGGCCGGTTTCATCCCAGCGCCGCGGAATGTGCGTCGCGCCCAGGCAGGAAACCGCCCGCACCGGCCCAAACAAATCCTCCAGCACATAGCGCCAGTGACACAACATGTCCATGATGATTCCGCCACCATCCTCTTTACGGTAGTTCCAGGATGGACGCTGTGCCGCCGTGGTTTCACCGTCGAATACCCAATAGCCGAATTCACCGCGCACGGAGAATATCCGGCCGAAGAATCCTCGATCGCGCAACGCCCTCAACTTCAGCAGCCCGGGCAGCCACAATTTGTCCTGAACGACGCCGTGCTTCACTCCGGCCGTTTTAGCCAGTTGATAAAGTTCATAAGCCGCTTCCAAACTACCCGCGCTCGGTTTCTCGCAGTAAATGTGCTTTCCCGCGGCAATGGCTTTGCGAACGGACTCCGCGCGGTGATCGGTGGTTTGCGCGTCGAAGTAAATGGAGTACTCAGGATCAGCCAGCGCGGCATCCAGATCGGTTGTCCAGGGCAGATTGCCGTGATCGTGCGCGAGCATTTCCAATTTGGAGGCGTTGCGTCCTACCAACAGTGGCCGCGGCAGAATGGTCTCGTGGTCTGAAATCTCGACGCCGCCCTGCGCGATGATCGCAAGAATGGAACGCCCCAGATGCTGGTTGGCGCCCATGCGTCCCGTGACGCCGTTCATGATGATCCCAACTGAATGAACCTTCAAACCCGTTTCTCGTTTCTGGTTTCTGGTTGCTGCTGCCTGCTGCCTGCCGCCTGCTTCCTGCTTCCTGCCGCCTGCTTCCTGCCGCCTAGCTGTGCTGCGGCCTAGCTCCCTTCGGAAGCGGCGGCGCTTCAACGCCGGCTTTCGGCAGTGTCCCATCCAACTCCTGGCGCCAGTGAGCCACGTCACCGCCCGGTCCATAGCAATAGATCATTCGCAGCGGAATCGCGCCGATATTCGTCAACTGATGGAACACGCGCCGTGGAATGTACACAGCTTGACCGGCTCCGAGCGTCATCTTCTCATCGCCCAGGCACATCTCGCCCTCGCCCTCCAGAACCAGGTAGATTTCTTCCTGATCTTGGTTGTGCCACGGCACTTGTCCGCCGTTCGCTTCAAGCGTGACGTGGCCCAGCGCAAAGGCTTCCGCCTGAATCGGACTCGCGCCTCCCACCAGGTTTTGAGTGCGCCGCCGGGCCGGATAAGTTCTTCCAGCGATTTGGGCAAGATCCGCGATGATCATGCTCAGAGCACCGGTCCAATGCGCCAGGGCACGAATTCTTTATGCCCCAGCCGCTCGCTCGAAGTTTTCTCGCCGGAGGCCACGCGCAGCAACAGATCGAATATCTCGCGCCCCACCTCAACAATCGTGCCGTCTCCGTCGGCAATGCGTCCGGCATTGATGTCCATGTTGTCGCGCATGCGGCGGTAGATGGCGCTGTTACTCGCGATCTTGATCACCGGAATGGTGGGAAAACCGATGGCGCTGCCTCGCCCAGTGGTAAAGGCAATCACATTGACGCCGCCCGCGGCGAGTCCTGTAAGAGACACCGGATCGTAGCCGGGCGTGTTCATGAATACGAAGCCTGGCGAGGTGATTCGTTCCGCATAATCGACTACGTCCATCAATGGAGAGGTACCGGCCTTCGCCACCGCCCCCAGTGATTTCTCCAGAATGTTCGTCAGCCCGCCCTCTTTGTTGCCTGGCGACGGGTTGTCGTCGAAGCTGCCGCCGAATCGCTTCAGGTAGGTCTTGTATCCAGCGATGAATCCGAGCAGTTTCTCCGCCACCTGCCGGTTGCGTGCGCGGCGGACCAGCAGATGCTCCGCGCCGAAGATCTCCGTAGTCTCAGCTAAAACCGCAGTGCCGCCCACCGCTGCCAACTGGTCGCAACAGACCCCCAACGCCGGGTTGGCCGTGATTCCCGAAAACGAATCCGAACCGCCGCAGTTCAGCCCCAAAACAATCTTAGATGCCGGCGTTTCCACTCGTTTTTCGGCTGCCGCGCCGTCCATCAGACCGGCGATGGCTTTACGGGCAGCCTCCACCGTGGCGCGCGTTCCGCCGCTCGATTGCAGAGTCATCCCCACCAGACGATCCGTGCGTGCAGTTCCCTGCCCCAGATAATGATCGATCTGATTCACTTCGCAGCCGAGCCCGAGGATAATCGCGGCCGCCACGTTGGGATGGTTCAAGACACCCGCCAGCGTGCGCTGGAGCTGCTCTGTATCAGGGCCAATCGTATGCCCGCAGCCCTCGCCATGCGGAAATGCGGCTACGCCATCCACGTTGGGCGGCAAAGTCTCGCCATCAAAGCTCGCCGCGATCAGCTCCGCGGTATGCGCCGCGCAGTTGCTGGCCGCCACCACGGCGATGTAATTCCGCGTCCCAACACGCCCGTCCTCGCGCGGATAGCCGAGAAATACGGGAACATCCTGNNTTGTGCGTATGCACGTGCCGTCCCGGCTCAATGCGGATGCGCGCGCGCCCCATCACCTGTCCATAACGGACAATGTGCTCACCGGCGCCGATGGCCGTAAGAGCTACCTTGTGACCCGCCGGAACTGGATCTTCCACCGTCACAGCTCGGCCGTTCACGCGCAGCTCTTGCCCGGCCGAAAGCGCGACCCGCGCGATCGCGATATTGTCGGACGGGTGCAAGTGAATGACGGCATTTTCGGCCGTTGGAAGCTTCGTGATTTCGAGCAGACCCATGGCTACCTTTCTATGACCGTTTCCGTAACTTGTTCGCCAGTGTGGACGTGGAACAGATTGCCCTGCGGGTGAATCCAAAACCCTTCGCCTTTTGGTGGCGCCGGAATGTCTTCGATCTTGGTCGCGGTGATGAACTGGTTCGTTTCCACTCCCGGAATCAGCTTGCCGATGTGCAAGTGGATGTGGCACTGCGTCTGGACGCTGGGGGCGTTGTAGGCAATGGCCCACTCATCGCCGAATAATGCTTTGGCTTTCTCCACCGCGGCAGCCAACAGGTCGGCGCGCCGTTCGTCGCTCAACAATTCGATGGATCGTTCATGCGATCGCGGCAGCGCCAGCCAACGATTCGGCTTGCTTGGATTCGCGTCCTTGAGGAAGAAAACCTTCACGCCTGCCGGCTGTTTCTCCGCTTCCCGGCACAAACCGCATTGGCGGGCTTCCATCGTCTCGGGCCGCGTGACGTCGCAAGTGCAAGTTACGATGTCGGCGCGAGCACCGAGTGCGAACACCAACACAGCGGCAATCAGAAGACGAGGCATCAATTCGATTATAGAGCCGCGTCGCCGAATGGCTCACTATACTGGGAATTGCTTTCCGACACAGCACGGGCTGAAACAGTGTGGACGCGCTGGGCGATTCTCCTCGCGTTCGCCGTCGCGCTTTTCTTCCTTTACTTCTTCGGCCTGACCCGCACCGGTCTTCTCGGCCCCGACGAACCGCGTTATGCCGCCATCGGCCGCACCATGGCGCAGACTGGCCATTGGATCACTCCCATGCTTTGGGGGAAGCCCTGGTTTGAAAAACCCCCGCTGCTGTATTGGATGACCGCTGCCGCGTTCAAGGCGGGGCTCGACCAGGATTTGGCGCCGCGCCTGCCGGTGGCTCTACTCAGCGTCGGCTTTCTGATTTATTTTTTCATCGCGCTACGCCGTGAGTTTGGGGAACGGGCCGCGTTTTACTCCGCCACCATTCTGGCAACGTCCGCCGGATGGCTGGCATTCAGCCATGTCGCGGTGACCGATCTTCCGATGTCGGCAGCATTCGCCGCAGCAATGCTGATTGCCTACCGAGCCGCGACTGCAAAGGAGTCGGTCTCAGGCGCTTCCGTGTCAGCCGGCATTCTGCTGGGACTCGCCGTCCTGGCAAAAGGCCTGGTGCCACTAGCGCTCTTCCTTCCCGCTGTCTGGTTTCTTCGCCACCGCTTTCGAACCCTGCTCGGCATCTTCGCCGCGGCAGCCGTGGTCGCCCTTCCGTGGTACGCAGCGGTCACCTGGAACAATGGCACCGCCTTCCTTCAGGAATTCTTCTGGAAGCATCACCTGGAGCGATACATGACAGGATCGCTGCTCCACGAGCGCCCATTCTGGTTCTATTTACCAGTGCTGCTGGCCGGGCTCTTTCCCTGGAGCCCCTTCCTGCTTCTGTTGTTCTCAAAACAGACCTACAAAGATCAACGCGTGCAGTTTCTCGCCGTTTGGTTCGCCTGGGGCTTGGTCTTCTTTTCCCTTTCACGCAACAAACTGCCCGGCTATTTGTTGCCTCTGCTGCCGCCACTCGCGGCGCTGCTTGGGTTGGCGATCGCCAAGGCGCAAGCGCGCACCGCCAGAATAGTTGCGCTGATCTCAGCAAGCGCCGCGCTGCTCTGGTTCATCCCGGCCATTCAGGATCTGCTCCCGCAAGCTCTGCTCCACGGCTTCTCGCGCGCACAGTTCCGCTTGCCTCTAATGTGGATCCTGCCGGCTTTCGCGGTAATCCTGATTTGCGGTCTTCTCGAGCGAACCGGACGCCGGGATTTGGCCATCACCCTCATCACGATGGTGATTGTCCTATCGGTGGTGCGGTTGGTATGCGAAACCTACCCTGAGCTAGATCAGAAGGTCTCATCTCGCAGTTTCTGGATTTCTCACAAAGAATCAATCACTTGCTCTTCCGACAGCGACCGTTCCTGGCGATACGGGCTGAACTATTACGCCGGTCGCGAGATCCCCGATTGTAATTGACTCTCGAATGGGTTAATCTCTATCTAGATAGGGGTCATCGTGATCACCGTCGAAGAAACCATCCGCCAACCCGCACAGACCCTCCAGCAACAGACTGAGGCCGAGTACGACGCTACCGTTCGAGCCGACATCGAGCTGTTCCGCTCCTATGCCGAAAAGTTCGTTGCCGGCGATATCACGGACGACCAATTTCGTGCGCAGCGCTTGCGCCGCGGCATCTACAGCCAGCGCCAAGCCAACGTGCACATGATCCGCACCAAGGTTCCCGGCGGAATCCTGACGGCCGCGCAGATGGACCAGCTAGCGCTGATCGCGGATCAATTCGCCGGCGGCAAAGGCCATCTCACCACACGGCAGAACATTCAATATCATTTCATCCCGCTGCTCGACGTCCCAGCCCTGCTGCACCTGCTGGCCGACGTTCGCCTGACGACGCGTGAAGCTTGCTACAACACGGTCCGCAACATTACCGCGTGCCCGCTGAGCGGATTGCTGGAAGACGAAGTTTTCGATGTTCACCCCTACGCCCAGCGCGTGGCATTTGCGTTCCTGCATAAGGAACTGACCGACAGCCTGCCCCGGAAATTCAAGATTGCGTTCTCGGGCTGCAAGGAAGATTGCATGCTGGGTTCGATCCACGATATCGGTTTGCGCGCAGTGCTTCGGGACGGGCAACGAGGATTCCGCATGGTGGTGGGCGGTGGGCTGGGCCCGTTGCCCGTCGAAGCGCAACTTCTGGATGATTTTGTTCCCGTGGAACGCTTGGTGAACAAATGCGAGGCTGTGATCCGCGTATTCAGCAAATACGGCAATCGCAAGAACAAGAACATGGCGAGATTAAAGTTTGTTGTTCGTGAGCGTGGTTTCGCCTGGGTGAAGGAGCAAATCGAGAAAGAATACCAGGACATCCTTAGCGATGGCGGCATTCCGACTCCGGAAGTGGTCCCGGAAGGCTTCGGTGGTTTTCAATCAGCACCACCACCTTTGGGCACGGGCGACTTGCTTCCCATCGTGCAAACGAACGGGCACGCCGACGCGGAGTACGAGCGGTGGCTCAGTACCAACGTCCGGCGGCAAAAACAGACCGGCTACGCCATGGTCACGGTAAAGGTTCCACAAGGAAACCTGATTGGCCGCGAGATGCGCGGGCTAGCCCAAATCGCGAAGGATGCCGGTGACGGGTTGTTGCGAGTGGCCATCGACCAGAATCTCGTACTGGCATATCTCCCGCTGCGCCAATTGCCGAGGATCTATGCAGCTCTTCAGACCATCGGCTTGGCGGGAGCAGGCGCCGAAGAGATCGATGACATCACCACCTGTCCGGGAGCTTACAGTTGCAACCTGGCACTCACGAAATCCATGAACCTGGGCGCGGAGTTAGCCGAAGAGGTGCGAGATCATCCGGATTCACTGGTGCGGAAGCTCAAGATCAAAATCAGTGGATGCCCCAATTCTTGCGGGCAGCACTGGATCGCCGATTTCGGGTTCTACGGAAATGCGCGAAAGATCGACGGTAAGGAAGTTCCGTACTATCAGATGCTGCTGGGCGGCGGCTACGATGACAGCGGCATGCTCAGGTTTGGCGCCGCAATCCAAAGCATCCCCGCTCGATTAGCGCCGGAAGCCGTGCGCCGCGTTCTGGATCACTACGTAGCAAATCGCCAAAAAGAGGAAACTTTCCGAGCCTACGTACTACGCCATAAGGTGGAGACTTTCCGTCTGATGACGAACGATCTGGCAAAGCCGGCAGAGCTTTTTCCTGAGATGTATCAGGACTGGGGCGACGACGTGACGTACTCGCTACAGCTAGGCCGGGGCGAATGCGCCAGTTAGTCCAGCGAGAATGACATTGTGGCGCACGCATTCTTGCGTGCCGTGTTCGCACTCCTGCGAACACAAGTTTGCGGAAAAGATCCTAAGCGTTCACACGAGTGTGAACGCAGCACGCAAGAATGCGTGCGCTACGAGCGTCTTGAGGATCGCGCCGACTGCGTCTTGGCGGCTTCGATCAGTGCGCCGTTGGCCATAGCGAAGGCCGGAATCGAAATCGACCGGTCCACCAGATCAGCCATCGCATGGACAGCCAGTCCTTCAGCTTCCTTGACGAACGACAATACTTTGCGCTCCGGATCGAAATCCACCTGTACGCAATCGCCACCGCGAACCTGATCGGTCGCGATGAGATTAGACAAGGGGTGAACCAGCAGTCGTTCAATCGCGCGCTTCAGATGCCGGGCGCCGTACTTGAGATCCGTTCCTTCTTGCAGCAGGAAGCCTTTGGCGTCATCAGTTGCCTTGAAGACGAATGACTTCTCGGGCGAGGTGTTGAAGATTCTTTGCTGAACCATGTTCAGCTCGATGTCCAGAATCTTCTTGAGTTCCGAAGTACCAAGTGGGCGGAAGGTTACGATCTTGTCGAGCCGATTGATGAACTCCGGAGTGAACTTGCGCCGCGCCGCGTCGACACCAGTGCGAGCCATCTTTCCATTCAGCTTCTCGTCCACTTCACCGGTCTGCGCCTGACGCGCCGCCTGGGGGGCATTGAAACCGAGCCGGGGGTTAGTGAGCGCGCTCATTTCGGAAGCGCCCAGGTTGCTGGTCATGAAAATCAGCGCGCGAGAGAAATCGACTTTGCGATTGTCGCCCAGAGTTAGCGTTCCTTTGTCCAAGATGCCCAGCAGCAAGTTCCACAACGCGTCGCTGGCCTTCTCGATCTCGTCAAAAAGAACAAAGCTTAATTTGCAGCTCTCGGTGTGATACTGGCTCAGCACTTCCTGACTCAACAGCGGATGCGTTTCACGATGCCCCAGGTATCCGGGAGGTGAACCGATCAGCTTTGCAATCTCGTGGCTGTGCTGGAACTCCGCGCAGTCAATCTTGATAACGGCGCGCGCATTCTTCAGCATCGACTCAGCAGTGGCTTCAACAATGCGAGTCTTGCCGGATCCAGTAGGTCCAAGGAAGAGGAAGTTTCCAATCGGACGACCTGGCGCGGTCATTCCGGTCAGATACATCTGATAGATGTTCACGATCTGCTCTATGGCTTCATCCTGGCCAATAATCAGTCGGCCCAGGCTTATCTCCAGGGCTTCCGCCTCTCGCCCCGTCCGCGTCGGATCTAATGGAACATTCACCCGTAACATTTTCTTGGTCCTTCTTTCACTGCTACTTCCAACTCCCAGCCTACCTAGAGCAACTTGCATGCCAAATCTGAATCAACCCTATTTGCGGGGTTTCGACGGCCTCATCTCTATACGACTAATCAGAGTTCTGACGGGCGTTTTCAACAGCATGAGAACAGCCTCCGCAACATCTTCCGGTGCGATTTTCCAGTCCGCACCGTTCTGGTCTCCCCTTCCAAATTCGGTATCAACACTTCCCGGCATGACACAACTTACTCTCACTCCTTCATATCGGTGATCCAGCATCATAGCTTCACTAAAACCATTCAATCCGAACTTCGAAGCATTGTAAGCTGCCCCACCCGCGAACGCATTCTTTCCAGCCAGGCTACTTATATTGATGATGTAGCCGCCCTGCCGGTTCCTCATCCTTGGCAGAGCTTCCTTCGAACAGTAGAAAGCACCCGACAGATTCGTTTCCAGCGTTTTGGTCCAATCGTCCACACTCAACTCCGCCGTGCTCTTGAAGACTCCGATTCCCGCATTGTTCACAAGGATGTCCAGCCCCCCGAGCTCGCTATCTACAAACTGAAAGAAACTCGCAACCTCTGTGCTATTCCTTACATCGGCTGCTTTTCCTACCACTTTACTTTTCGACGACTTGGCCAGTTGTGTTACGGCATTTTCCACACTTGTGTGGCCTCGGCCACAGACAGCTACCTGAGCGCCTGCTGCCGCCAACGATTTGGCGATAGCGAATCCTATGCCACGGCTGCCGCCGGTGACGACTGCGTTCTTGCCTTCGAGAAATGTATCCATACCTCCATGCTAATCCGCATATAGAACCGAGAGTGCCAAAACGACAATAATTTCTCAATGCACGATGCTTGGCTGCCTACTGCCGCCTGCCTCCTGCCGCCTGCTTTCTGCCTTCTGCCTTCTGTCCTACGCGCCCCGCGCTATCATGGATGTTTTGAAGGGAGTTTTACGAATGCACAATTCCGTGCTGGTGCCGATGGTGGTGGAGCAGACCTCGCGAGGCGAGCGGGCCTTCGACATCTACTCGCGTCTACTCAAGGAGAACATCATTTTCCTCGGGACGCCCATCGACGATAACGTGGCAAACCTGGTGATCGCCCAGATGCTATTCTTGGCGGCTGAGGATCCGGAGAAAGACATTTCGCTTTACATCAATTCCCCGGGCGGTTCCATCACCGCCGGTCTGGCGATCCTCGATACGATGAACCTCGTAGAACCAGACATCGTGACGTACTGCGTGGGACAAGCGGCTTCCATGGCCGCAGTTCTTTTAGCTTGCGGAACTAAGGGCAAACGCTACAGCCTGCCCCACTCCCGAATCCTGATCCACCAGCCCTCCATGAGCGGCTTGGGCGGGCAGGCGGCCGACATCGACATCTACGCGCGAGAGATCCTGCGCATGAGGGAATCGCTGAACCAGATTCTCGCCAATGCCACCAGTCAGCCGGTAGATCGGATCGCGCGCGATGTGGATCGCGACTACATTCTCGATCCCGATCAGGCGCTGGAATACGGCATGATCGATCGGGTCATTTCCAGCCGAGATGGGCAGCCGGTGCTGGCGAGATAGCCGCCGCCTGCGCGGCGCCCAGAATCCAGAATCCAGGAGTCAGAATTCAGAAGATGGTGGCGCTGTGCGCGTTCCTTCTTCTGGCTCCTGAATTCTGACTTTTGGATTCTCATGTAGTCTGGGAACTTTCACCAACTCCATAGTGTCCAATTCGGCAAGATGCGGACTCGAACTTGTGCCGGCATAACGCTGCTAGGCTTGCTCTCGTTCGTTCCGCTGCAGCGGTCAAACTCGGAATCCTCGTTTGATGAGCGGTATCGTGAAGCGGCAGCAGCCAATCCATCCGATGTGCATTTCCTGCTGCGGACCACCATGCCCGCACAATTTCATCCCGGAGAACGAATCCCGCTCACGCTGGAATTCTCCAGTACCGCGGCGGATAAGTACCGGCTCAACGGCGCGACCTATGACCGCAGTGGACGTCTTCCCACCGAGCAGTTTGTGCTGGATCGCGATGATGTCGTCGACCCGCTGATCGACTACTCTGGCTCCGGCGTAATTGGCGGCATCGCAGGTGGTCTGCGCGTAAACCCCGCACTCAGTTCAGAACCCTACCGGATCGAGCTCGCGCTGAACGACTGGTTCCGATTCGATCGGCCTGGCAAATACCGGCTATTCCTCAAATCCCATCGACTCAGCCGGGAGCGTAAACCGGGAGAGGAGGGCCAGGGGCTGGTCTCTTTCGCGGCCGTGTCGAATATTTTGGAGATCGAAATCACGGAGCCGGACCCGGCGTGGGAGATGGCGAAGCTCCGCGAAATAGAAACGACCCTGGACGAAGCAGACCGAAATCGCACGAACACCACGCCGCAGTTATCCATTCCCGGCATCCCGCCGCGGCAGCTCACCCGACTGTCAAAGCCGATGGAAGATGCGAAAGTTCGGCAGGCTCGAGCCGAACTGGCGTTTCTCGGAACGCGCGGCGCAGTGCAACTGATCCTGCGCCGGGCTCAAACCACGGACGACGATCTTGATTCCTTCGGACTGATCGGTGCGCGGGACCGCCCATTCGTCATTTCCGAGTTCGACCGCTATATTCAAGATCCGAGCACGGTAGTTAACTCATGGACCCTGCGGTTGCGGACCTTGTTCGACTTTGTCGCGCGGTACCCAAAGCCGCTCTTTCGGAATCTCGCGGAACTCAAGCCGAGCGACTGGACGATCATTCAGCGCGAAGCCGAGAAGCGCCAACCAGAGTTTGAACAAATGCTGCGCGAGCGCGCGGAGGCACTGGTGGAATTGCCAAAACACAAGTCCGAGATGGTCCGCGAGGATTGCGTGAATGCTATCGCCGAACTGGCGCCCGAAGCTGCCCGTCAAACCAAGCTCATTCCTCCCGAAGATTATGGAATGACACGCGAGGACTTGATCGCGCGATTCAATACGTTATCCGAAGCGAACCAGTCCGAGCTGCTCACGCGGAAATGGGGCCTGGTGCGAGGCCCCGAAATGGTTCCCGTGTTGCGACGTGTCATTGAGCGAGCCCAGCCTCTTCTGATTCCGAAAAGTGGGACAGAATTCTCGCTCTGGCACGGGCCGGTCACGCTCGGAGAGCAAGCTCTTGCTCGTTTGCAGCAACTTGCTCCGGCAGAGGCCCGGCAAATCTTGATCGAGGACATCGCCAAACTCGCTCCGCGCTTTGCGTCTTTCGCCGTGAACCGGCTCCCGTCGCAGGATGTGCCGCAGGCGAATGCAGCCTTCGCTAAATCTTTCCAAGCCGATCCCGCCGCAGCCATCGCGCTGATCGCCCGCTTTGGAACCATAGCTCTGTATGATGCCGTCGCTGCAAGCTACGACAAAGAGGATTGGACATGTGGAGAACAAGAGTGGTTCCGTGCCTACTTCCTGCGGGTAAAACCGGCATACGGAAGGAAGCTGCTGACCGATACGTTGGCCAACCCTGAGGGCTGCGGTCTTTTGCTCGGAAGCCTGTCAAGTATCCTATGGAATCGGGATATGGAAGCAGCGGCCGTGGCAGCGCTCAATAATCCGAAACCTTGGGTTGCCACCAACGCGGCCGGAACGCTCGCGATACATGGTGCGCCAGCCGTCGAGGGGGCCTTGTGGCACCGGCTGGAGCAGTGGAACGAGCAATGGAGAGGACGCGTCAAGGAATTGAGCGCTCACCCCATTACGGGCAATGACCCAAACAGCGAGGAACGTCGATTTGGGAACGCACTCGTCAACGCGATCGCTACCGGCCACGCCTGGTTTCTGGACGAACCGCGCCGGAAGCGTTTGGCTGCGCTCGCTCTGGACGATTGGACCCGCAAGGTGTGGTCAACCGAACCGTCCGGCGAGGCCAGAGTCGAGGTCGCCGACGGAGCTCCCATCTATGGCCCCAGCTATCGGGTCTCCCAAGGTTCACTGCAATATTCACTCCCCACTCTCGAAGAGCTCAAAGCCAAGCTCGCGCAATTCCCCGCCGAGACGAGGTTTCGCTGGTGTCCTCAATCGTTCAATCCCGCCGACTCGTTCACCCCCGATGAGCGACAAGAGATGTACGAGGACTTGGCGCGTTTCCTCGTTCCACGCCACATGTACATCGAAGAGTACTCCAACGAGGCTTGCGGAAATTGACCACCTCTCACGCCCCGAACATTTTCGGTAGCTGCGACAGCTCCTCATCGGTGCTGTCATTCGGCACCGAACAGCCGGGTGTCAGAATGAACTTGGCCCCGGCGGATTTCTTCGCATCCACCCATTGGCGCTTGAGATCCAGCCGCGTCAGCTTGCGGTAATTCACTTCATCCAGGCCGCCCAGGATCACGCCCGAATACTGCGCGCGCACTTTAGAGATCGGCACTCCCGTTCCGTGCGTCGAATAGTTGATGGCCTGCGCCGCGAAGCCTTTATAGAAACGGTCCAGGTAAACCTTGTCGCCGTGCAGATGCAGGATATTGAGCGGCGCCGTTCGCACCGCGTCGAACACCATCTTGTCGAACGGCTCGCTGAACTTGGCGTAGTCCTCCTGAGTCATGTATCCGTCTTGCGCGTTCGCGATCGCCACGAACACACCCGCCGCTCCTGCCGCTATGGATCGCCGCGCGTGATTCGCTTCCGATTTCGCGATCACCTCCAGCGCGTCCAGCAGCGCCTGCGGTTTCTCGTGCTGCAGCTTCCGGACTTCCTCCACCGAGGAAAGATTCTCCGCCACCTTCCAAGGATTGAAAAGCGTCTCGACGAAGTACGCCTGCCCGGCGAGTCCATCGCGAATCTTTTCGAGCGCGACAATCTGTTGCGGAAACGGATTCTTCTCCTCCCGCAGCACGTACCATTCGGCCTTGGACTTAGGATACGGATAATCGCTCATCACCTTCACCAGGTCGGTGTGGAACTTTTCGTGAAACGCGAGCGTCGAGCGCGCGTGTTCCTCGCCTGGCTGCGACGCGTCCAGGAAGTGATGCCAGAAACTAAACGGCGTCCGATCCACATCTTCGCCCTTGAGCGCGCGATCCACGCGTTCTTTGGACATGAGCGTAGCGCCGCGAAGAGCCAGAGCCGTAGAGCCCAGTAGGAGATTACGTCGTGTGAGCATATATATAGATTAAGCCACGGATGCACACGGATACACACGGATGCGCCCAATCCGTGTTTATCCGTGTGCATCAGTGGCCAAAAATAAATTCGCGGCTGTCAACGCATACACCTGAGCGCATTCCACGATCCTGGCGATCGGCACGAATTCATTCGGCCCATGCGAGACCGTCAACAAGTCCGGGCCATAAGCAAACGCAGGAATTCCACGCTCGGCGTAAAACCGGATCTCGAGCAACCCTGGACACATCTCAAACCGCGGCGGCCGGCCCGTAATCTCTTCCACGGCTTGAGCCAGCGCATGCCCTAACGGGCCGTCTTCAGAAACCGCCGACGCGCGCCCTTCCTGGAGAACTTCCACATCCAGATCGATTCCCGCGCCGCGCGCTCGATCCAGCACCGCAAACAGCCGCCGCTTCTCTTCCTCGAAATCCTCATCCGGATTGATCCGGCGATCGACGGTGAACGAACAGTAATCCGGCACCACGTTGAAGTTTGTCCCACCCTCGCTACATCCACCGAGCATCAAGATCGAGCGCTGCGCTGCCTCCACCTCGGTCTTCAGTCCTGAAGAGCCTGCGCAACCGCAAGCATTCGCTCAAACGCATTCACGCCCTCGTGCTGCCTGCCGACATGTGCCGACTTGCCCTTCACGGTGATCTCTAGCGTGATCGCCCCGCGATTCGCGTTCCAAACCACGCCGCCGGTTGGCTCCGGTGTCAGCATTCCAATCGCGTTTTGGCCGAGCAATCCTCGATCGGCAAGATAGCGCGAGCCGCGCGGACCCGCGGTCTCCTCATCGGGAACGAATACCAGCCCGATCCGTCCATCCCTCAGCCCTCCGGTCTCTCGGAGGGCCAGCGTCGCATAAATCATCGCCGCCAGGCCGCTCTTCATGTCCGATGATCCGCGCCCAAACAGGTTCCCTCCCTTCACCTCCGGCTCAAACTGCGACAGGTCTGCGCGGGCACGACATCATAGTGACCGCTGAAGTAGAGCGTCTGCTCGCCTTCGCCCACAAAGCTCAGAACGCAATCCTCTTCGATGCGCGTATCGTTGAATCCAAGCTCACCGAGCCGCCCCGACAAAAGCTGGGCCGCTTCCGCGTAGCAGTTGCCCGGAGGTTTCTCGCTCGGAATCGCCACCAGTTCCCGCGTCAAGGCGATCATCGCCTCGCGATACGACAAGACAGCTTCCATCAACGATTCAGGCATAGATAAACGTCCGGTTTCGTTCAAACCCGTACCGGAAACGAACTAACCGCCCTCCACGGGTGAAGTCTAACCTATTGAGACTGTGTCATAAATTCATTGGCCGCCTCGATGCTTAGTCACCTGATATGCCAAAAGACCTCCTGTACGGCCTGCGGATGCTCGTGAAGAGCCCCGGATTCACTATCGTCGCGCTGCTCTCGCTCGCGTTGGGGATCGGCGCGAATACCGCCATCTTCAGCGTCGTCCACCGCGTCCTGCTTCACCCGGTGGCATACCCCGATCCCGACCGCCTACTGGCCGTTTTTACGAGCCAGGGAAACAAGCGGTCAACTGTCTCAGTGCCGGATTTTAAGGATTGGCGCGAGCAGAACCACGCCTTCGAGCAGATGGCCGCCATTCAGGCCGGGAGCGCGAACATGACCGGGATTCAAAGACCGGAGCGCGTGCAAGTGTTCGAAGCGACATCGAATATCTTCTCGTTGTTCGGCATGCAACCCGAATTGGGACGCGGCTTCGTGCCGGAAGACCAGCAGGAGGGCCGCCGCGTGGTGGTGCTGGACTACTCTTTCTGGCAACGAAGTTTTGGCGGCGACGAAAATGTTTTGTCCAAAACAATTACGCTCGACGGCGCGAACTATAGCATCATTGGCGTCCTGCCGAAGCAATTTTTCTCGTTCGGCCGCGACCTCTGGGAGCCGCTGGTATTCACGCCAGGCCTGGTGGATGCCCGTGGTTCGCATGCCGAGTTCGTAGTGGCACGGCTCAAGCCTCAAGTTGCCTTTCAGGCGGCTCAAACCGAGATGGACACCATCGCAAAGCGGATCGAGAAAGACTGGAAGCCGTATCTGAACGGCCAAATCGATCTCGCTAAAGCCGTGCAGCGCCAAGTTACCGAGTACTCAGTGGCTAAGTAGGGCAAGCCTCCGGCTTGCCCCGCAAGCCGGAGGCTTGCGCTACGAGTATCCTGCGCCCGCATTCATCGAAGTCCGCGCAAGCGCACCGCCGTTCGATCAGCTCACGCATCCCTCGAATCCGCTCCATCAAAGCATCCAGCTCCACGATCTTCTTCCGCGCCACGCGCTCCCAACGTTCGGAAGGGCGCCCTTGATCGTTGAAGAGCTGCCGCACCTCATCCAGCGTGAATCCGCAGTTCTTCGCGCGCTCCAGAACCGCCAGCCGCCGCAGAACGCTCGAATCGTAGCGCCGCTGCCCACCCGAGCGAGCCGGTTTGGGCAGTAATCCAACGCGCTCGTAATAGCGAATCGCCGAGGCGCGCAGGCCGGATCGTTTCGCAACCTGCCCGATGGTCATGACCAAAGGCTATCACTGCTTGAGCCATCGGCTGAAGTCTGCCTTGATGAATTCCTTGACGCCTTCCCGTCCCGTCAAGCGCAACCAGAAAGCGCCATGCTCGCGCTCCAGGCGAAGATCGATATCGAAGAAGGGGCAGCAGAGATGCTCACCCGCAGACCATTCGGCTACCAACTGAATTGTCGCCGAATCGGAAGGAAACTGAAATTCATATCCGCCGGAGAGTTCGCGCGCGCCCTTCACCATGGAGCGTAACTCGGGACCCAACTCGTCAAAATGCCGCTTGCGCTGCTCAGCGTTGAGCGCCGAGCGGTCACAGGCGAACGGAGAAAGTGTTACCGCCAGGAACAAAAGTGTCTTCATACCCAAATGCTACGGGTTGAAGTCGACTTCAAGTCAAGAAGAGATTTTGAACCAGAAACCAGGAACCAGAAACTAGTATATCGTTTCATTAAATAGTATCCTGATTGGCTGGAACCAGGGCATCGAACTTCTGCCAGCGATGAACCACGGGCGCGGCGTTGATTTCGGCGATTCCCAGCAGGATGCGCTCTCGGAGTTCCTCCCAGGATTGCACGCGGATATGCCGCAGGAAGGTGCGCGCCATCTTGCCAAAGAGGGTCTCGACGATATTGAGCCACGATCCATGCTTCGGGGTGAGCACGTACTGAAAACGATTGGGGCGGGTGGCCAGGTAGGCTCGGGTCTCTTTGGAGATATGCGCTGAGTGGTTGTCAAGAATGATTCTAATGGTGCAGTTGACCGGGTAATATTGGTCGAGATCCTTGAGCAGAGCGATGAATTCCCGACTGCGATGCCGCCGCTCAACACGAGCGGTGACATGCCCCTCATGCAGATCCAGTGCCGCGAGAATCGAACATGTTCCCAGGCGTTTGTATTCATGATCGCGGCCCACGTTGGGATGTTTTCCGGGAACCGGGGGTAGATCGGGCACAGTGTTGGCGATGGCCTGAAGACCGGGCTTTTCATCGACTGAAACCGTAATGACTGTGGGCCGCCCTTGGCCACTCCTCTGCGCTTGGTTCTGCAACGCAACCTCTTGATAAACCAACAACACGTCCCGCATTCCGACCTCGAAGGCGGGGTCGCGTTTTTCCAGATAGTACCGGACCCGCTCGGGATGCAGGGGCTGTTCGGCCAGTATCCGCTGCACTGTGGCCTTGGCTGCCCGTGTCAAGGAAGGATGTCCCGCCCGCATCGCCTCGCGCCGAACATGCTGTGCCAGCAGACTCCGCGTCCACAGTTCAGCGGCGCACCCGAGTTCCTTCGGTTTTGAACATGCCAGATGGACGACCCAGGCGCGGGCTTGCTCTGTGATCACAGGAGCGCGCGGACGGTGATACGCATCCTTGAGCGCGGCCTCGGCGCCCATGGCCAGCGCCTTGTCAATCCACTTCCGAACGCTCTTGCGAGTGATCTCCATGGCCTGCGAGATGCCTGTGACTGTTCCACCGGCGTGATAGCTGCACAGAATCCGAGCCCGTTGAACCTCTCGCACAGACGCAGTCCGCGACTGGCTCAACTGCTGCAGCTCCGATAACTGCTCGGCACTGAGCGCCAACTTGGGAAGCCTGGTTTTGCCTGCCATGCTTCAGCATAGCAGGAAACAATCTCGTCAGGTTATGTTTTAGTGAAACGCTATACTAGATAACCTGCCCCGGCTTCTGCCGAATCTCCATGCATCCCTTCCCCGTCGGCAACATCTTCCCAGGATTCAACCGGCACGCCGGATCGAACAGCGTCTTGAATCGCCGGATCATCTCCAGCGTTTCATCGGGGAACTGTTCGCCAACCAGCTCCATCTTTTCCATCCCCACGCCGTGCTCGCCCGTGATGGAGCCGCCCTCTGCGATGCAGAATCGCAGGATCTCATCGCCGGCCGCCTTGGCGCGCTCCAGCTCTCCGGGCTTGTGATGGTCGAACAGAATGATGGGATGCATGTTGCCGTCGCCCGCGTGGAAAATGTTGCTGATGGTAAGCCCGTATTTCTCCGACACTTTGTGAATGTGCCGCAACGTGGGCGCCACTTTGGTTCGCGGCACCACGCCGTCCTGCACATAATACGACGGACTCACCCGCCCCACCGCTCCGAATGCATTCTTGCGGCCCTTCCACAGCAACTCGCGCTCCGCCGCCGACCGCGCAATCCGGACCTCGCGCGCCCGGCATCCAATGCACGACTGCTCAATCTGCAACACCTGTTCTTCCACCGCCTCGCGCAATCCTTCCAGCTCGATCAGCAACACCGCCGCGGCATCCATCGGATATCCGGCGTGGGTGGCTTCTTCCACCATGCGCAGCATGACGCCATCCAGCATCTCGATCGCTGCCGGAGTAATGGCGCGCGCGGTGATCTCGGCCACTGAGTCCGCGCAATCGCCGGGAGTGTCGTAGATTGCGAGAATTGTCTTCACCACCTCCGGCTGGCGCATAAGCCGCACCGTGATCTTCGTCACCAGCGCCATCGTGCCCTCAGAGCCCGTCAGCAGCCCGGTGAGATCGTAGCCCGGCAAATCCGGCGCGACCCCGCCAGTTTCCATCATGCTTCCGTCCGGCAGCACCGCCTGTATGCCCATCACATGATTCGTGGTGACGCCATACGCCAGCGTATGCGGACCTCCTGCGTTCTCCGCAACGTTGCCGCCAATGGTGCAGGCCTTTTGGCTCGAAGGATCGGGCGCATAAAAATATCCCTGCCGCTCCACCGCCTGCGTGATCTCGATATTCACCACCCCGGGCTCCAGCACAGCACGTTCGTTCTCAAGCTCGATCCGTAACACCCGGTTCATGCGCGCGAACGAAATCACGATGCCGCCCGCGCGTGGAATGGCTCCGCCGCTCAGCCCCGTACCTGCGCCGCGGCCCACAATCGGGATGCCAAATTGGTTGGAAATACGTACGATGGCGGCCACGTCTTCCGCCGTTTGCGGGAACACCACCAACTCCGGCCGCGCTTTGTCGACGCTGCCGTCGTACTCATACAGCGTCAGATCTTCGGGTCGATCCAAATATCCGCGCGGGCCCAGCAGTTCATGAATATTCTTCTGAGCCGCCGGCGTCAGCAAACGATTCGTCCTCGCCTACAACAGTGATCGAACGTAACTCACAATCTGAGGATCGGTCCACACCTTCCACTCGCCATTCACATCGGGAAGACCTGCGTACTTCTGCAACACCTTGCCATTGCGGTCAATGATGTAGCTCTCCGGAACCTTGTAGGTGCCGTATTGGTAGTTGATGTTCTCCTGGGGATCGCGGACGGTCTGGAATGTGACCTGAAACCTCTGCAACATTTTCCGGTACAGCTCCTCTTTGCTGTCCACGTTGACGCCCAGCACCACCAAACCTTGCGATGCAAACATTTTCTGGATCTGATTCAGAGACGGGATCTCCTGCACGCACGGCGCGCACCAACTGGCCCAGAAATTCAAGATCAGCACCTTGCCGCCAAAATTCGTCGGCGTCACCACGGCGCCGTTTTCGGTCTTGACCCGGAATTCTGGGGCGCTGTCACCCACTCCCACCACATGATCCTGCACCGAGTACACAATCACGAAAGCCAACGCCACCAGCAAAACTCCCGTGGCTGCCTTGATCGCCAGATCAATCTTGTTCTGTTTCATCTAAGTCCCTGCGTTTCCTTAAGCTTCTACTATAATCTTAGAGTATCTTATCCCAATGCCGCTGCATCCAACCATTTGGTAATGCTCATCACCCGCAAAGCTGAATTCTCTGCGTCGCACGTTTGTGCCCAATCCTCGCTAACCCTCGAGCAGAATCGCGCACTCTACGGCTTGGCAGCGAATCCGAACGGTCACGGTCACAACTATGTTTTGGAAGTGACGCTGGAAGGTGACCCGGACCCCGCCACCGGTATGGTCTTCGATCTCAAGCAGCTCAAGGAGATCATCCACAAAGCCGTGATCGAACCCATGGATCATCGCTTCCTGAATTATGAGGTCCCGCCTTTCGATAAAGTTGTGCCCACTGCCGAGAACGTTGCGGCTGAGATCTGGAATCGCTTAGAGCCGTCTTTCGAGGGAAGCCCCGCGCGATTGCAAAACGTCCGGCTGTACGAAACCGATGACCTGTATGTGGATTACGCGGGAGCACGCAAATGATTCGCGTCACGCGCCGTTATCGATTCGCCGCGTCCCACCGGCTGCATTCCGAGCGGTTCTCCGAAGGCGAGAATCGCGCGCTGTACGGCAAATGCAATAACCCGCATGGGCACGGGCACGACTACGTTTTGGAAGTGTCCGTCTCGGGACCGCTCGATCCGGTGTCTGGACAGGTTATAAACGTGTCAGCCTTGGACAATTTGGTGGCCTCGCGCGTTGTCCACGATTTCGATCACAAGTATATGAACGCCGACGTGCGCGAGTTCCAGGAAGTAGTTCCTACATCCGAGAACATTCTGCGCGTGATTGAGGAGCGCTTGGCTGCGCATTGGCATTCCGTGTTTTCCGGCGACGGGCCGCGCCTGGAAGCCATTCGATTGCGGGAAACCAAGCGCAATCTTTTCGAGTTGAGGGCAAGCTGAGCAATGAAGAAAAACAGAGCACTTGTGAAGGTGATGCAACCGAAGCAGGACCAGGAGTCCATTGCATCGCTAATGAAAGAGTTGTTGTTGAAGGTCGGCGAAGATCCAGCCCGGGAAGGCCTGGTGCGGACGCCGGAGCGCGCTGAGAAGGCTTTCCGCTTTTTGACCAGCGGCTATGAAACGGATATCCAAAGCATCGTCAACGGCGCGCTGTTTTCCCGCGAGAACTCGGACGGAATGGTGGTGGTGAAGGACATCGAGTTCTTCAGCATGTGCGAACATCATCTGCTGCCCTTCTTCGGCAAGATGCACGTCGCGTATTTGCCCAAGGACAAGCTGATCGGGCTGAGCAAAATCCCACGCATCGTGGACACTTTCGCGCGCCGTCTCCAGATTCAGGAACGTCTCACCCAGCAAGTGGCCCAAACCGTCGAGGACGTGTTGCAGCCGAGAGGCGTGGGAGTGATCTGCGAGGCCCGCCATTTCTGCATGATGATGCGCGGAGTCGAAAAACAGCAGTCCGGAACCGTAACCAGCGCCATGCTGGGCGCGTTCCGTGCGCGCAAGGAAACCCGCGATGAGTTTCTGTCGCTGGTGGCGCACAAGAATCATCCGTTCTACTGACGCTACAATCAACTAGATGCTCGACAACTTCCGTGAATTCCAAGCCGGGCCCGATCCCTTCGGCCGCATGTGGCAAGTACACCTCAACTGGCTGCAGACCGGCATCTCCATACGCCACGCTGATACGGTGGATGTAAAATTCGCAATCTCCACCGGGGACGAACCTTTCGAAGAGCGTGTCATCGCCCTGCCCCACCCCGCTTTACTGGTTCTGAGTCAGAATGTCGGCCACCCGCTCACCGATGCCTGGTGCCTGAAGCTAGCCGCCCTGCATCTCAAGCACATGCTGGAAAGTGGCGAGGACATGGAGAAAACGCTGGTCACAGTTCAGCCCGAAGAGCTGGATCGTTACGCCCGCGAGCTCCAGAAATCAGCAGCGTAGCGCATGCCCGCGGCGTGCCGCGTTCACACTCGTGTGAACGCCAGTTCGAGGATAACCTATGACCATGGCGCGTTTGAATATCTCCTTGCCCAGGACACTCCTGAAGTATGTCGAGACTCAGGTCCACGGAGGCGGCTACAGCACCCCCAGCGAATACCTCCGTTCCTTGATTCGTGACGATCAAAAGCGTAAAGCCGCGGGAAGGATCGAGGCGCTCTTGATCGAGGGACTTGCCTCCGGAAAACCGATCGCGGTCAACTCAGCCTTTTGGAACAAGAAACGTTCGGCGTTGACCTCACGTCACTGTAACATCCGAGAGTGAACATCGCAGCCGATTCGGGCATTGAAACCGCCTTACACTTCTATGGAATGGCTGATGAAACCTTCAGACTTCTCTTGTCCTATCCTCGCCTCGGTAGGGCCACACAAATCCAGAACCGCTTGCTTGCCGACACCCGAATGTTTCCCCTCAAGCACTTCGCGGAGTTTGTCATCTTCTATCGGCCTCTTGGCAAGGGAATTGAAATCGTAAGAGTTGTCCACGGCGCGCGCGATCTGCCGCGTTTGAAAGAGACCTTGCGTCGTAAACCGTAAGCGGTACAATACCGGTCATGTCAGCGCGGATCCTAACCGCTATTACCCTGTTCCTCCCCGCGCTCCTCGCCCAACCGAATCCCTATCACATCGTCGAGAACTGGGCCAAATTTCCCGCGGCCCGCACCTGGGGATCATCGAGCGGCATCGCCATTGATCGCGACGGCACAAGCGTCTGGGTGGCCGATCGATGCGGAGCAAATTCCTGCACCGGCAAGCTCGATCCGCCCATCCTCGAGTTTGATTCCGCCGGAAACCTGGTGAAGAGCTTCGGCGAAGGGCTGTTCGTGTTCCCTCATGGTCTTTATGTGGATCGCGACGGCAACATCTGGGTGACCGACGGGCAAGCGAGAGACGGCAAGGGTCACCAGGTTTTCAAATTCAGTACCGATGGAAAAATCCTGATGACGCTCGGCAAAGCTGGCGTCGCTGGCGATGGTCTCGATACCTTCAATCAGCCTAACGCCGTGGTCGTAGCGCCGAACGGCGACATTTTCGTCTCGGACGGCCATTCGCCGGCAAAAGGCAACGCGCGGGTGGTGAAGTTCTCAAAAGACGGAACGTTCATCAAGCAGTGGGGCGGCCACGGCGCAGGTCCCGGCCAATTCGAAATGCCGCACGCCCTGGCCTTCGATTCCAAAGGACGCCTGTTCGTAGCCGACCGCGGCAACAATCGCATCCAGATCTTCGATCAGGACGGCAAGTTCCTCGCCGAGTGGAAGCAATTCAGCCGCCCCAGCGGCATCTTCATCGACAAGAACGACGTGATCTACGTGGCCGATTCCGAATCCACCGACAAAGAAGGCTACGGCCACAATCCCGGCTGGAAACGCGGCATCCGAATCGGCAACGCGAAAGACGGCACCGTAACCGCCTTCATCCCGGACCCGTCCGACGGAACCGCAATCACCAGCGCAGCCGAAGGGGTAGCCGCCGACGGCGCAGGCAATATCTACGGCGCGGAAGTCGGCGACAAAGACGTAAAGAAATACAGCAAGTAGCGCAATCCGCGTTCATCCGCGGCTTAATTCAAGAAGTACGTCCTATACAACGTATCCCGCTGCTTAGGAATGAACCCCGCGTCGCGAATCAGCCGCCGCAGCTCTTCTTCGCTGGCGCGATTATGCGTGCCCGCGGCCGACACCACGTTCTCCTCAATCATGATGCTGCCCACATCGTTGCCGCCAAACCGCAGCCCCACCTGGCAGGTCTTCAATCCGGGAGTCACCCACGACGACTGGATGTTCAGGATGTTCTCCAGGTACAAACGCGATATCGCCAGCGTCTTCAGGTATTCAACACCCGTCGCCTCTTCCTTGACGAACCGTCCCAACGACGTGTTCTCGCGCTGGAAAGACCACGGAATGAACGCCGTGAAGCCTCCCGTGTCCTCTTGAATCTCGCGCACGATATCGAAATGATTCATGCGCTGTTCGATGGTTTCGCCGCACCCGAACATCATGGTCGCCGTGGTCCTGAGGCCCAGAGCGTGCGCTGTCCGATGCACGTCGATCCAATCCTGCGTCGATGATTTCAGCCGGCTGATCCTGCGGCGCACCTCATTATCCAGAATCTCCGCCCCGCCTCCCGGAATCGACTCGAGACCCGCATCCCGCAGCCGCGCAATCGTGTCGCGCAGCGTCAACCCGCTCACTTCCGCGATGTTCACAATCTCCGGCGCCGAAAAACAGTGATTCCAAATCTTGTCGCCGAACCGCGCCTTGATCGATCGCAGTAGATCCTCGTACCACTCGATCTTCAACTCCGGATGCAGCCCGCCCTGCATCAGAATCCCGGTGCCGCCCAGGTCGATGGTCTCTTGAATCTTGTCGAAGATCACTTCCTTCGAATGTATGTAGCCTTCGGCGTGGCCCATGGGCCGGTAGAATGCGCAGAAGCTGCAATACTCGGTGCAGAAATTGGTGTAGTTGATATTGCGGTCGATGATATAGCTGACAATGCCGTGCGGATGGAGCTTGCGCCGCACCGCATCCGCCGCCATTCCGATGCCAATCAAATCATCGCTGCGATAAAGATCCATCGCTTCTTCGCGCGTCATCATACGCTCACCTTCTTTAGTTCCACGGGATTCCCCAACTCCGAAGCATATTGTAGAAAAGTCGCCAATCCTTTGTACTCGCGGTCGCCCAGCTCGAAAACTATATTGCGAGTCAGATACTCGCGCGCCAAAGCTTCCGAAATCCCGAGCTTGGGATGTTCCTGGCGCACGATGTCTTCAATGTGCGCCATACCGAAACGAAGCGATGCCATAAACGGCGCCGGATCCTGCACAGGCACTTCCGCGCGCGCCGCCCAGACCGCGAACACCATCGGCAGCCCCGTCATCCCGGTCCATTCCGTGCCCAGATCGAGCACATGGAACGGAAGATCGGCCGGGTCCAAAACCAGCGCGGCATCCCCGATGATCAGCGCGGCATCGCAGTGCTCCAACATCGATCCCAGATGCGGACGTTGCGAAAAAAGCTGTGGCTCCACTCCATATTTCTTAGCCAGCACGATCCGGCTGAGCGCCACCGAAGTCCGCGAGCTCGCGTCCGTCGCCAGCGTCGTGATTTCCTCAAACGGTACTTTCGAGATCAACAAAATGCTGCGAACCGGGCCGCTGCAAGCGATGCCTGTCCCCGGAATAATATCGAGCTTCTGCCGATTCAGCTCCACCGATGGCACAATCCCGATATCAGCGCGCCCGTCCGCCAGCCGATCCGCGCATTCCGCGGGAATCGCAAAGGAAAGGTCGAACAGTCCGCGCTCGTCGCCATGCAACATGCCCCACACAAGCGGCACCGTATTCAAATAACTGACCACCGATACCCGAGGTTTCAATCCACTAGTTTATCAGTGGGGCAAGGCACTAAATCTCGCCTTGTACGTCCAACGCAAAAGGAGCACCATCCATGCGCTATTTCCTTGCCCTCGCTCTCCTGCTATGCGCCTTCCGATCCCAGGCACAAGCGCCCAACTTCGCCACGCTCATTCCCGAGCTCATGGCACGCGCCAACGTCCCTGGCCTCTCAATCGCGCTCATTGACGACGGAAAACTCGCGTGGGTCGGATCTTTTGGAGTCAAGAACACCAAGACCGGCGACAAAGTGGATGACCGCACGGTATTCCAAGCCGCGTCCCTCAGCAAAGTAGTCTTCGCATACGGCGTGCCGAAGCTGGTGGATCAGGGCAAGCTTGACCTGGACACGCCGTTATCCAAATACGTTCCCGAGTACGTGCAGAACGATTACCGGATTAACGCCATCACCGCTCGCCATGTCCTGACGCATCGTACGGGCTTCCCCAATTGGCGGCCCGATGGCCAACTGCTCGTCATCCACTTCAAGCCTGGCGACAGATTCAGCTACTCCGGCGAGGGTTTTGTCCACCTGCAGCGCGCCGTCGAGAAGTTCGCCAGCCTCCCGCTCGATACGTGGATGCGGCAAACAGTTTTCGATCCGCTCCAGATGACCGACAGTAGCTACCTGTGGCAGCCAAAATATGACACTCTCGCAGCTTCCGGACACTCGCCAACCGGTACGCCGGAAAAATTCTTCAAGCCAACCGCGGACGGCTCGCCCATCAACGGTGGAGGCGGACCAGCATCGCCATGCTGACCCCGCAATCGCTGGTGGACGCCGGATGCTCCAACTGCATCGGCCGCCCGATCACGAAAGTATCCGATTCTATCGCGTGGGGTCTGGGAGTAGGTATCGAGCAGACCGCGCACGGCCCATTTTTTTGGCACTGGGGCGACAACGGCGATTTCAAAGCGTTCTTCGCGGCCTCAGCCGGCTCACGGCGTGGCGTTGTAATTTTCACCAACAGCTCGAACGGCATGATGATCATTCCCGATATCGCCGCTCGCGCCCTGGGCGACACTCAACCGGCCTTCAACTGGGTCCATTACGAGCGCTACGATTCGCCCCGCATGCAGCTCCAGCAAGCCATCCTCGATAAGGGCATCGACGAAGCGCTCAAAAACTACTCGGCCAGCCAGCCCATCGAGGAAAGCTCCATGAATGCGCTCGGCTACCAACTGCTGGCCCGGAAGAAATTCAAGGAAGCCTACCCCAAATCCGCCAATGCCTGGGACAGTCTGGCCGAAGCCTACATGGTCGCCGGCAAAGAACTGGCCATTCAGTATTACCGCAAATCGCTGGAGCTCGATTCCGGCAATTCGAACGCCTCGGACATGCTGAAGAAGCTCGACGCGAAGTAAGGCTCAGCAAGTGGGGCGGACCCCCTGG
>PMOK01000071.1 GCA_003162425.1 Bryobacterales bacterium
GATCTGATCGTGGCGCACGGTCAACCAGGTCCATCCGCCGCCCACCAGGTAACGGTCGACTCGAACCGGATCTATAAGAGGAACCAGGGCCGCGTCTTTGACCACACCAATCCTGCGCCCCTTAAGGTCGAAGACCTTGAGGCCCAGCAGTTCGGTGAGGAAGAGGAGTTCATCCGCCATCGAGAATCGCCCGAATCCATAAATGTGCAAGCAAGGCGCTCGCCACGATTCTCGCTATTAAGCGGTCCGTTTTGGAATGCGCCTACATTTTCTTGCTGCTCAATCATTACTATGACGCAAAGGCGGTGGACGTGGCAACAAAAAAATCACGGATGTTCCCGGATAGTAGTGATCCAGGATTTCGCGGAACCCTACGCCCGTGGCGGCCATACTAGCGGCGCCCTTCTGGCACAGCCCTAGCCGATGACCCTCGACCACGCCGGGCGAATGGCGGCGACAGAAATCGCAGGGAACCGAGTAGTACGGGTAACCTGAGCGGGCATCATCGAGCGAGCGGGTCTGGCCGCCGCAGGACGCCGAATACAGGGCCGCGAACGGTTTTCCGAGATAGGCGAGTACCAGGCCGCTGGTCTCGCGAGTGGCTCGAAATGCGTCCTGGGAGGGCTCCGGCCAAGCTCGCAGAAACTGACAGTGAGTGGTGTCGCAGAAGTCGAACCCATCGTGACGGGGGCCTGCCGCGGCAAAGTACGCACGAGCAACGACTGCCTGCGCTTTCAGTGCCTCCATGGGCGTGGATGGCGGCATCTCGGCCGCTACTACGGAAGCCACGGCAACTTCGCGATCCATGGCGACCACGGCGATCAGTTTGTGGTCGCCCGCTTGAACAGTCAGGATACCGTGGAATTCGCGTTCGATCTTGCCAGGGATGCTCAAGCGGAAATCCGTGTCGGAACCGTCCGGGGCCGACACGCGCACAGGCCCTGAGATGGTGAAGGTTTGGCGACCTTCCAGGATGATTCGTGCGTCCCCGGTGGTCACTAATAAAGCGCTCGAAACAGGCGAGACGCGGAGTTCGGTGGGGCGGAACAGGCTGAACACGCCGATTTGTACAACTTCGGCGGACGCGGGCAGCACACAAAGCGCCACGAGCGCCAATACCCGCTTGTACATGCATAGTGGGGCGGACCCCCGGTCCGCGCGGGTCCCCTTGGACCCGCTTCTTCTGGCGATCACGATTGCCCCAGCATGCCGACGAGGGCGTCGGCAGCGGACCAGGGGGTCCGCCCCACATAGCGCCGCATCTTTCCGCACACCCACGCGGCCTGCGCGCCTGGCACTCCGTGCACTCGCACCAGCAAGTTGAAGCGCGGTGCGTCGGTTGGAAAGAGCGCGATCACGTAGCCGTCGCCGCCTTCTTTCGATTCGTGAATACACGGTGCGGTCCCGGTCTTCACGTATGCTCCCCTGCCGGCGCCGCGACCCGTGCCCAATTGCGCCGAGAGCGCCATGCCCACGAGCAGTACGCGGACGCCCGGATCTAACGATCTTGCGATCAGTTCCGAATATGCGCGAGCCATTGCGAAGGGAGAAATTCGCCAGCCCGCTCCAAGGCCGATCAGTGTCGCAGGCTCAAATCCGGGATCAGGCGCGCTGAGGCCGAATCGTTGTACCACGGACCCGAGCGCCTCAGGCGCCACATCGCGGGCCAGCTCCAGAAAATAGGCATTGCACGAGTGCGCGATGGCCGAGCTGATTTCCATTCGCCCGTGACCGCGCGGCAACCAGCAATGGCCGGCCGCGCCCGCGCAGGTGAAAACGGGGAAACGGAATGCGCGAGTCTCTCCATACGCGAGAGCAGTGAACGGTTTCACCAGCGATCCTACCGGTACGCAGTCCATAGGATGCGTCCAACGCGAACAGATCTCGCGGCTCGCCACGCAGTCCGTCAGAAGATAAGACAAGCGGGGATCGGGGAATGCGTGTTCGAGAGCAATGCCCGCCGATTGTTCGGGAAGCGAAGCCGCACCCAACGGCGCCGATACGGCGAGACCAAGGATAGCGCGCCGTGTCAGCATCATTTCAGCTTGTAGACTGCGTTCTGTGTCACGATGGACCCGGTGTCGTGCACCACAATCGATTCCGAGCTGATTCTGCCCAGCGCCTGGCCCAGGCTCGCGATGTTGCCGGAGAAGAAAGCGGGCTCGGGCGCATCTCCGGTGGTCTGTTTGGCGAGTGGGTTGTCGATCAGCCGCATCATCTTGATGAAGTTCGGCAGTTCCGTAGAGTGGCGATAGGCGGCAGCGTAGCGTGCGCCCGAAGTGGATGGCGAATTCGCGGGTCTGGCCAGCATGGCTTCGAGCAGCTCTTTGCTGGTTGCGATCACGAGCGTTCGGCCGTGGGTCGCGAGCACCAGCGACTGCAAGCCATCGAGTTCGGAATACGAATTCGCGCCGGCTCCGCGATCCACCCAGTGCACGCCGATCTGATCTTCAGTCAGCATGGTTGCGAAGGCCGCCGTTACAGCATTCCGGACAGCCGCGGCATCCCAATCCGACGCCGCCAGCAATGCCACGCCGGATTCCGTACCGACGAACACGCCATCCTGCTGGACCCTGGTGGAACCAATATCCAACATTGCTTCGAGTGGAACAGCCTCAAGCAGTTTGCGAAGTTCAATGCCGATGTCGGGCGCGCCGGTTTCCAGTGGTGCCTCGTCGATCCTGATTTCGAGTTCGGATTCGTCGCCTACCGCGCCGCCATCTAGGGCCACCACTGGCGCGGTCTTCGATGCGATTTGAGTTTCCGGATGCGGGTTGAGAATCTTCCGTCGAAGCAACTCGAAAGCTGTTTGAGCCGATGGCGACGCCCAGGCTCGATACACGCTGGCGTTAGCCGGCGCCAGGCGCAGCACTTCGCCCACAGCCGCCTCGTTCCAAGCGGGAGCGATTTCCGCTGTCCGCAGCAGGACTCGGGCTTCATGCAACTCGCCTAGCGCGCGGCCTGCATCCGCAATCGCCGCGGCATATTGCCCCAGTTCAGTGATGTTCTGCTGTATCCAGTACGAACGGAAATGAGGGCTTCGCGTCAATTTATCGAGATTCATTACCATCCGCAATTCGCTAGCCGACTTGGCTGCGTGCACTGATTTGTCGAACCACTGCTCGCCCGCTACGGCCGAGCCAGGTTGTCCCGCAATCAACGCCAGAGCCCCTGCGAGAACATCTTCCCGAGTGGCAAGCACGACATAATCTTTCGCCGCAGCGAAAGCCGCAACACGCTTCGACGCAGGATCGGTCTTGATGTAATAGTCGATCCCGGACGATTGCCTGGGCTGATAATTTCCCCGCGCCTTCCAAAGCGCGCCGTCCGCGAACCGGTCCGAAGATAGACGCGTGATGAAGAGGAACTCCAGCTTGCCGATGTCGTAAATCGCGAGCGCCGACTGGCTGCCCGCCACATTCGCCAGCAGATCCATGTCCGGAGGAACGCCCGCGGCGGCAGCAAACTCAGTCTGTGCCTGTTGCAGTTTCAGATACAAACGCGAGCGCGAGAATACCTGGAAGTTGTCGCTTTCAAGCCACAGGCGCTTTTCTTCCGACCCTTTCCAGTCCGTCAACAAGGCTCCGAAATCCTTGGCCTCGATATAAAGCGAAGGACCGGCTGGAACCAGGCGCGCCAGTTCCAGCGGCGTGCTGGCGGGCACCTGGGCGAAGATCCAAACCAGCAGCACCAGGCTGGCGAAAACAACCGCGATTGTCACCGGCCGCTTCATTGTCCGCCTCCAAGCCGCGGGCGCACCGCGTGATCCTGCTCGATATTCTGACTAATCGCCGGTTGCCGTTGCCGGTTCGCGCGCTGGCGTTCCAATTGTGCCTGCAGCGATTCTAGATGCGTCTTCGATTGGGCATCCTTCGGATCGAGAAGCAGCGCCATTCGATAACAGAAACCCGCCTCGTTCAGCATGTTCAACTTTGCGTACGAATCGGCCAGTTTGCGTGCGATCACCGCGCGTCGCGCAGGATCGAGCGCAGCCGGCGTACTCCGAGGCCTGCCGTACTGGACGGGTTGGCCCAGGAACTGTTGTGTGTAGTATTGGTTCTGATACTGATTCTCTTCGTCCGCTCCCGCCGGATTCTGCTCACCTGAAATATTCATGCCGCCGCGCAGGATCATGGGGTGAAGAGTCGAGATCGCGGTTTGATACCGCTTGGCTCCGTATGCCAGATCAAACAGCGACAGCTTGGGTTCGTCCGCGTTGGGATCGATCGATACGGCGCCTTCGAGTAGCCGGACCTTGACGGCGGTGTCGCTCAATTGCGCGGCCGCAGCCAATCGCGCGTAGTAAAAGTACGGCTTTTCAGCGCTAGTTGCGGGAATTGGCGAAGGGTCGGAGAGCAGGTTCAACTCAACGCTCGCCGTTGTGAGTGCCGGGACTGCTTTCGATTCGCCCAGGAATCGCGCCGCGGTAACGCGCGTTTCGTACGGTGCATCATTCGATTCAGCGGTAGCGCGCAGCATCCGGATGCCCTGGTCGCGATCTTTTCCGGTGGAGACCAGCAGCTTGCCTAACTGAGCTTTCGCTGCGAAATCCCACGGTACGGCGCGAACCCGATCAGTTAAGAACGGCAGCGCCTCCCCGGGATGTCCAGTCTTGCTCAGCAGCTCAGCCGCGTCCGCCAGATTCTCGAAAGGTTCGCCCACGACGAGCGTCATGCGGTGAAGTAATGCGGCCGCGGCATTTGTGTCGCCCTGCTCCAGACGGATTTCGGCCAGCCCAAGAAAAGTGGCGGCGGAGAATTGGAACGATTCAATCTGCCGGCTGTAAACGAACTCCAGGACCTGCCGCGCCGCAGCGTTCTCGCCCTTCTGCTTCAAATCCGTGGCTACGTTCTGCAAGCTTTCGAGGGAGCGCATGGACGCGTCTTCGGTGGCGTAACGTTCCAGCAGAGCATTTAAAGTCCCGGCCTGAGCCGCGATGCGGACTTCGAGAATCTCCACCTCTCCGACTCGCATTTTCCGGACATCTTGTGGAATATCCGCCAGCGCGCGCTCGGCGGCCTGCGTCTGGTTATGATCGATCAGGTACGCCACCCATTCGAACTGCCTGTTTCGCAGCTCGGTTTCCGCCCAACCTCGAGCCTCGCCATACGTGTTATCCAGCTTCTGTTTCGCGCCCTGGATCAGCGCGGCGTAAACCGCAGGCCGCTGCTCTTCCGGAATCCAGCTCTGCTTCACGATGTTCCCGAGGAATTCGGCGGGGTCCGGAGCGCTCTTCGCCAAATCGACAATCCAGGCGACTCCGCTAGCCGGATCGCCCGCAGCCTTCAATGCCGCACGAAGCAAAACATCCACTTGGTAGCTTCCGTTGCGGTGGACATAGGTCCGCAGGACGCGATCCGCTTCCGGACGCACGGCTTCGAAAACCTTGCACTGTCCGATGTCTTCGAGCGTAGCAGCGAGCGATCGCCAGAAATCTTCGCGTATGCGGGCGTCCTCCTCGCGGGCGAATGCCTGGAGGGCCGTCTTGAATTCGCGTGTGGCTTCGTCGTGTTTATTTTGTTGCCAGTAAATCAGCGCTAGGCGATCGTGCACATCGGCGCGCTTCGAATCCAACTGCAGTGCATTCCCGAAGTCCACCAGAGCGCGCTCAGGCTTCGCCGATTCACGATAATATTCGGCCAGCGTGAAGTAGGCATCCGCGTGGCCGGGCGTGGCTTCGAGCGCGGAAGGCAGATAATCTTCAGGATCGCCCTGTTTCATCACATCCAGATATTCGCCATAACGCGAGCCATAATAGAACCACAGATCGCCCGCGAGTCGAAGGTCGCGGTCCACGGGTTTGCCCACGCGTTCTCCGATTGTTCCAGTGCCCAGCGCGTCGCGGAATGCGGCATTCACCTGCGGCGCAGGACTCGCAAAATACAATCCAGCCAATCCCGTGTATGCACTGTTCCAAATCGGCGATTGCCCAGTGCCGCGCGCTGCGATCACTTCGAGCGCCCTGGTGGGGCTGAAATTGTCGAGGGCGTAGCTTGCAAACTGGCTTCGAACGTCGATGGCCTTGTCGGACTTCGCTACCGTTAGAAATCTCTGCGGCGTTGCGCTCAGAAGCTCCGCATAGCGCGTGATCAGGGCGCCAGACAGCTGGCCCCGTTGATCCAATTGATTCAGTAGCCGCAATTCAGCAGCTGTATCGCCTGCTAGGCGATAGTTTTCCGCGGCCTGCGACAAAAGCGCATCCCGGCTGCCCTCGGGCGGGAAGATCTTCCAGTACGCCTCAAGCTGCCGCGCCAGTTCGGCGTACCGCAGACGGCGCTGCTGAATCTCGACCAGCGCTTGCGTGGGTCCACCGGGGCTCACGGTCAAAAGTTGGTTCTGCCACTCCGCTTTGAGGTCGGCCAGTCCAGCACTCTCCGCGGCCGGCATGAGTGCCGCGATGCCTTCCGCAGTGGCTTTCCCGAGCTTGGCGCGCAGAAACGCCGCGAACGCTTGCTTTTCTTCTGGAGTGAAGTAGGTCGCCGCCGCTGTCCCCATCGGGACCGGATTTGCGAGCGTTGTATCTGTTTTGTCGTATGCACGCACGCGGGTCATCAGACGTGCATAAAGCTGAGCACCAGATGGGAAGTCGTTTGCGAGATCGCTTCCCGCAGCGGAGGCGCCCTTTTCGGCAAAGTCGCGCGCTTCGGCCACCAGGCCCCACGCTTCCAGCTTTTCCGCCATCGCGAAGAACACTTCCGGACGCTCAGGGCGCCCTTCCATCAAGGCCCGCCGCAATGCCGCCACCGCTTCATCGTTCCTACCCTGGCGCGCTCGAATCTCCGCCAACTTTTCCATCCACTGGGAGTTGTGGTAATTCAGATCGTAGAGTTTTGAGTAGGTGGCCGCGGCGTCATCGAAATCGAGCAGCCGTTCTTCGAGCGATGCGCGGGCTGTGTACAAGTCGATGCGATCTGGCCGGACTTCCGATGCGCGCCGGTATTCCGCAATCGCTTCTGGAAAATTTTCGAGAGCGGTCTGGATGTGCGCCAGCGTCATCGGCCAGCGGTAATCCTTGGGCGAATCTTTTCCTGTCTTTGCGTAATAGGCGGTCAATTGTTTCGCACGGCCGTGGCTTGCGGCGTACAACGCGGCTTCGCGTACCAGCGACTCGTCATCCGCGTAGCGGTTGATGATCTCGATGTATTGATCCATCGCGCCGGTGTAGTCTTTCAACCGCGTGAGGACGGGAATCAGGCCGCGGCGCAACCCCGCTATCTTCTCAGTGCGGTCCTGTGCGGAGAGCGGTGCGCCTGCGATCTCTTTCATTTTGGCTGTGTAGAAATCGCGCAAGCCGGCGTCGTTTCCCTCCCGCGCATACGTGTCGCCGGTAGCGGCCAGATATTCGGAGTTGAACGGATCGTCTTTCACCAGGCCCGCAAGCAGCGTTCGGGCGCGCTCGAAATCGCCGGCGTCCGTTGCCTTGCGCGCCGCTTCGAACGTGAATTGCTTTCGATACGATGGCTGGGCCGCGGCGGCGGCTTCCACCAGCACGTCGATGGCCTGTCTCTCACTTTTGTTGCGCCAATAAAAATCCACCGTAGCGCGCACCACGCCCAGGATGGTTGGGTTTTCCTTGTAGAGCTCCGCAACAACCTGTTTGGCGCTCGCGACTTCGTTCCGGCCCTCGTAGAACCGCACCAACACAATCCGCTCGTGCATTCGCTCCACTGGATCGGTGAGAAGCGCGATCTGGCGCCGGATAGTATGTTCCTGCACCTTCTCGAAGCTGTTTTGAATGGCGGTTTGCTCCAGGTACGCGACCAGTTCGAGCGACCCGGCTTGATCCGCCAGCTCAAGCAGGAACTGCTCCAGATCCTTCCTCCGGTTCTCAGCCGCCAGCAAAGCCGTGCGCAACGAAACAGCATTAATGCCTGGATTCGCGCCCGAGGCCTGCTGCGCGGTAAGCTGCTCGATGTAATCCCGATCGCGGTTTCGCTGCGCAAGCTGGATCAAACGCGCTTTGGCCTGCGAGTTTTCAGTCGCAGCCAAGGCCCCCTTGGAGTATTCGGCGAGAGCGCGTTTGTAATCGCGCTGATTTTCATAGATGGCCCCGGCTTCGTATGCGTAGAGCGCCGGATCCGCCAGCTTCTTGCGGCCTTCGCCTAGCAGACGCAGGGCATCGTCGTAACGGAAATAATCCCAGAAAATAGTGGCGGCTTCGAGATACCCGTTCGGAGTGCCGGGTTGGATCTGCGGGATACGATCCCACACGGGTTTTGCGCGCGAGAATAAGTCGCGATCCGCGTAGATTTCACCTAAGCGCGTGAGGGCGGCGTTATCGCGCGGCGTGGCGCGGGTCAAGTTTTGTTCGATTCCGGCCGCTATTCGGATGTTATGAATGTCGGCCGGTGCGTCATACGTTGCAAGCGAACGGAAGATAGACGCCGCCCGGTTCACACGCTCCGCATCCGCCGGAAAATCCGCTGCTGATGCTTGCATCACCGGCGCCGCTTCTTCAAAATGCGATTTCCAGGCGCTGGCCTCCGCGACAAACTGCTGGGTGCCGGGATTCGCAGGCGATGCGTTCTTAATTGCTGCGAGTTCAGCATCCAACTTCCCGCTGGCCGAGAGATGCTCAAAGAATTGATCGCGCAGGTCGCTCGAGTAGAACCAATATTTCCGTAACAGCGCGTCGGAGGCGGCCGCATCGGTTGTTCCACGCTGCGAATAAGCAATCAACAGATTGCGCACGAACGCCAGGTCGTGGGGGAATCGCTGGTGACCGTACAAATTGACCTGCCGGTAGAGCGCTGGCGCAAGCGTTTGCCCACTAGTGATCTCGCGAATGTAGGACTCCAGTTCTATCCCTGAGAAAATCTTCACCACTTCCTGGGTTAGCTGATCGAACTGCGCCGTTCGCTTCTGCCTCAGATACCAACGCGCCAGCTTCTGGGTCCAACCGTGGTCGGAGAATTGCGCCATGGCGCGGCGATAGACCTGCTCCACATCGTCGCCCATCTTGTTTTCTTCCAGGAACGCGGCTAACCTTTCGTACAAGCCGGGATCGTTCGGGTTGCGGTCTAACTCGCGGCGATAGAGAGCCAGGGCGTCCCGCAGCCGCTTCAGAGAAACCAGCCGCGAAATATAGCGATCCAGAATGCGCGCATATTCCGGCGACCGCGCGGGCTGCGCCGCCTGGGCCGTCTGGCCGGGATCGGATGGAGGCGCTGCGGTTTCCGGCGCCGGCGCTTCGCCGATTGGCACACCATCCGCGGCGGCCGCGAGTTCCTTCAAAAGATCATCATAAAGAGCGAATTCCTGAGCCGCCTGATTCGTGCGCGCATACGCATCGGCCATCGCCATGGCCACCTGAGTTCGTTCGGCAGCCTTCGGGAACCCAGCCAAAAACTCACGCCCGGCGTGAATCACTCCGTCGTTGTCACCATAAGTTGCGTAGGCATCAATCAGCCGTGCATGCAATCGAGGCCGCTCCGTGGACGCGGAAAACCGGGAATCGAACAGACGCACGAGTTCGGCGGCCTTGGCGCGATGGAAGTACGCCACGCTGGCGCTGTCTTCGGTTGAAAAATGACTCTCCGGCGAGTTCGAGTTGAGCAGCAACGACAGGACTCCGTTCAAAAATCCGGGACCGGAGTCGAGTTGCGCGATGTCGCTATAGAGAGCCAGGTCGCTTGCGCCGAACCGGATGGGCTGTTCCGGAACGCTCAGCAGCAAGTTCGTGATGCCGGCCAGCGCTTTCTCTTGAGCCACGGCATCGGCCCCCGGAACGCTGTACAGTGCGTAATAACTGCGGGCGGCTTCGTCATAGTTGCTGACGCCTTCGAACAATTGCGATAAGGTGAGCAGTTCGTCCGCGGTCCAGGCTGACTTCTGCGATTCTTTGCGCAGCCGGTATTCAATCAGCGCGCGCTGCGCGGCCGCGAGGTTGCCCTGCTGCTGGTAGTAATAAAAAACTCGCGCGGCTGCACCTAGGTCCGTGGGCTTGGCTGTTACTTGTGCGCGAGCTTCCTGTAGGTAACGACGCAGCCCGTGCGCTTCCTTGAGCAGATCGAAATAGCTTTTCACTAAATCGGGCGGCCAAAGCGGGCGAAAACTCTGGTCGTAAATTTTGATTGCATCTTCCAGCGCGCCACGCTTCCATCCGACCGCCGCAGTGGCTTGAATCGGATAAGTGTCATCGGCGGGAAATGCCTTCCGATAATCGGCGATCAGTTTCTCTGCTTTGTCGAACTGTTTCTGGCCGTTGAGGTAATCGAAGAATTGGTGGTAAATCCCCGGTTCGTTCGGATAACGCGCGATCCAGGCCCGGTATGCGTTCGCTGTGAAATCGCCTGGTAACGCCTGTTCATGGATGACGGCGAGCATTCGCTCGAACGCCTTCCAGGACTGTTGACGGGAGGTTGGTGTCAGGCGCTCCGCGGCGAGCGACGGCGCTTTCCCGATCGACTCCAGGACGCCGATTTCATCCTTAGGACGAATGCGGCGATCATAGAAATCCGCGAGATCCTGAAGTTGCGCGGACTTCTTCCAGTCGATCTCGGCGGCCTTGAAATCAAGCTGGAGTTCTTCTTCACGGGCACGCAGGGCATAGAGGCTAGCTTCCGATGGTGACGCGGCGATCAGCTTGCTCAGTTCGGCCCGCGTCTCTTTGGGTGGACGGCGAATTTCGACGGCCCCCGCCGGTAAAGTAACGGCGCGGAAGAACATCGCCTCTAACGGGCTGGGAGAAGGGATGTGCTGAACCCACCGCGCGAGCTCGGCATATCCCGCAATACAAGCGACCAAGAAGATAGCAGCGTAGCGCACGCACTTTTGCGTGCCGCGTTCACACTCGTGTGAACGCCTGGCCTTTCTTGCGCAGGTACCTTCGTGTTCACTCGAGTGTGAACACTGCACGCACTTTTGCGTGCGCCACGGCCACGATCTACTATCAAGGCGCCACTTCAATGTGCACCTCCCGGCTGCCGATGTTGTGCGCAAAGTCCTCGGCCGTGACAGTCAGGACATATTTCCCAGGCGCGATGTACTCAGGGATAAGCATTTCGCCCGTGTTGGACGCCATCTCCGGATTCCATCGCAAGTAAACTGGCTCCGCTCCGTACATCCTGGCTACAACAGTGCGGGTTGTTTCAGAAGCGCTCACGCGCAGGCGCACCGCCTCGCCCCGGTGAAACAACTGCTTGTCGAGCTTTACTCGCACGAGCGGCGGCTTGCTTGCGATCACGAACGTTTTGGCCTCGCGATATACGTGACCCAGACGGTCGCGCAGAATCAAGCGCACGCGATAAGAGCCGTCTTCGAGATCCGCGGGAGCCAGGAATCGCGTCTGCCACGTGTCCTCGTCCTTGAGGAATCGCAACGCCTTCACCGGCCCGAACGGAAACAGCGCCGTGACCGAAATGACGGATGGATCGGTCTTAACGCGCAGCACCGGATCACCAGGACGAATCAAGCGCGGCCGCAATAACGATCGCGGCGCCGCGAGAAACGAAGTGTACGGAGTTACGAATTTGTATTTTCGCGCCAGACGCATGATCTCGTCGATGCTAGCTTGATCCTCGCCTTCACGCTCGATTTTCTCAAGCAGTGCATCCACGCGCGCTTTGGCCCACATGCGTGGCAATTCGGGATGCTTGGTCTCGACGGCCGGAAGGGCGGCGGTTGCGCGCACGCCTTTAGCGGTGAAGTCCACTTTGGGCATCGCGCGTTTGTATTCACCTACCCAGTTCTTCACCGAACCTGGAAACGTGCTGTCTTCGAGCGGATACACCAGGCTGACACTCGAGGCAGGCGCAGCGGCAAGTTGCAACCCCTGCACCGGCTGCTGGCCGATCTTCGCTAAAAACGCCTTCAGCTTGAAATCCGCGGGCTCGGTAGAGCGCACCCATTCCAACACGCCATCGTTGCGCGCCAGCATTCGAAGTAACGGCATGTTGGCGTCGTCGCCCACCGCGTATACGTAGGTATGCGGACGCTGGCTGGCGGGTTTCTGCTTCCATTTCGCTGCGTACCACGCTGCCAGCTTGCCGTTTTGGATGATGCCTCGAGTTGCTTCGCCATCGCTCAACAGAACCACATACGTATCCGCCGCGGATTGCTTGAGGGCCGCATCGAAAGCCTTCTCAAGATCCGTGCCTCCACGCAACCGGCTGGAACGGACCATCGCCAGCGCCTTCTCGACTTGATCGGGAGTGGCGGGTCCGGGTACCGGAGTAAACGCTGACACGTCGGTATTGAAGAGCAGCAGGTTGAATTTATCCGAGGGTTTCAAAGAATGCAGCAAGCTCTCCAACGCTTGAAAGTTGCGATCCAGTTTCTCCCACTGCATCGACAGTGAGTTGTCGAAAAGAGCGATCACCGTTTTAGCGGGGCCAGCGGCTTCGGCCGGTCTTGCCCCGATCACTAACGATGCCTCGAAGAAACCCGGTTCCCGCGTGGCAGGCGCCAGTGTGGCCGGAACCCCGGGTGAGGTGTCGGCAGCATCCGGGGGAGGCGGCGCAGGATCGCGATGTGTCAGGATCTCCAGATGATCGCCCGCGGCGGCGTCCAGCACATACTTCACCGCAAAATCTTCCGACAACGCCACGTTCCGCCCCTCGAAATCCGCTTTCACGTGATGCGGCGTGCGGTCTCGTATCTGCATGGGATACTGTTTGCTAACAATTTGAAAATCGCGTAGCGCGTGCGCCGAATCCAGCTCCAGCTTGATCCAAAGATGCCCGGCGGTCTGTGCGCGATACGCATCCGGCCGCAGCGGAACTGCCAGCATCGATTCCAATCGCTCCACCGGAATGTCTTGCTGATATTCCATCTCCATGCGCTTGGTCCCGAAAGCATGAATGGGCACGATCCGTGCGCTGAACACCGCGCTACGGCTCGATTCGTCCAGATCGCGCTCGCCCTGTTGCAGCAGGCCCGGATCGATGGCCTGCATTTTGGCTTGTTGATAAATCTCTTCAGCGCGGCGGCGCTCCAGGATCACACCGGGAATGCGAGTAACGTCGTCCCACACCGCGAAATCGGACACAATGGCGCCACCGGGCAGGGCGAAAATATAAGTGCCCTCCAGCGTCATCGGCCGGTGGTTCGCGAAAAGCTGCCGCGTCGAGACGCGCGCATGTCCATTGTCGATGTGGATATCGATGGTCATCTCTTCGAGAGATAGCCACGCGGGATCGGGCTCCTTTTTATCGCCAGGAAGCAGCACTCCAGCATCGCCCCAAGCCAGGCGCGCCAGAAATACTAGTGGGAGCAGTGTTCTCATTGCCCCGCCAGCTCTTTCTCGACAATGCGGACCAAGCCGTTGTCGGCGCCTATATAGAGGTAGCCGTTGCCGCGTGCGATCGCCGTCACATTCAAAGAGGGCAACCCAGAGGTGTGCAGCGTCCATCGTCCGGAGTTGCGATTGTAGATCGCGAGGCCCTGCCCCAGCGTTCCTGCGTACACGGCGCGATCGGTCGCGAGCATTGCATTCGGATTGATTACCGAGGGCCATCTCCAATCGGCGAATGTCGACCAGTGTCCGCTTGAATCCAGCTTCAAAACTCCCGCGCCATAGGTTCCGATGAACCAGTCGTCACCAGTCCGAACAATGGCCGTGATCCAATTGTGTTTGAGACCCGAATTGGCAGTGGTGAAGCTAGCGCTGACGAATCCGGAATCGAGGATAGACAGGCCGCCCAACGTGCCGGCGAGAATGCGAGATCCGTATGACGCCAGCGCGTAGACGTGATTGTTCACCAGGCCGTGAAATGCGTAGAGGCTGCTGGTTCCCGACGCGTCGATGGTGGTGATCCCGGCGGGAGTGGCGACCGTGATACTGGGCGAGCGGGTGTCACCGCGCAACAGCACGTCCGTTACCTGGTTGGCGATCAAACCATCCGCTTTACCCAGCACCTGCTTCTCACGCGCGGCGGCATCGAACAGCACCAGTCCGTTCGCGGTGGCCACCGCACTCAGCCCGCCGTCTTCTGAATGCACGATCCGGTTGATACAAAAGACATGCTCATCTTCGATGTGCGTGGCGCGCTCGAAACCGGCATCCAGGACGTCCAGCCCGCGATCGAAGTAGCCAGTCCACAGACGCCCGGCGCGATCCACATCCAGAGCGGAAATATTAGTATCGGCAAGCACCGCGCCAGGCGTGTCCAAAGCTTTTCTGAATTCGCCGCCTTGGAGGGATTGCTCATACAGACCTCCGCGCGCGAGCGCATACGTCTTCCCATCCAAGACCAACAACCGCTCCACTTCGAGAAGCCCCGCTTGCTCGGTGACACTGCGCATACGTGGCGTCTGAGCAGTTAGTGAGACCGTGACCACGCCTTCATCCAACGTCCCCACTTCGATCGAATCGTTTTTGATGAGCAGCGCTTTCGCGAAGAAGCCGCTGGCCAGCACACGAGTGAATCGGCCGTCCTTAAACTCCGCGACTCCGAGCGCAGTGCCTACGTAGGCGCTGTTCCCGTTGACCGCTAGCGACAGAACGCGCGGATCCGGCAACCCCTGACCTTCCGAGAAATGATCCAACTGGCCGGCGTGCCAGCGGAAGACTCCGCGACCGATGGTTCCCACCCAAAGATCCGGCTCCGATCCGGCCAGCGCCGTCACTTCGAGATCGGCCAGTGCAGAATGGTAGCGAGTAAGGGCCCTCCCATCCCAAACCAGCACGCCGTTCTTTTCCGTGCCGAGCAGGACGCGGCCGCTCGCAAGCGGCAGCACGGCGGTGAGATTTCGCGAAGCCTGCTCATCCGGGCGAATCTCGACGAACTGCCGGCCATCGAAGACTAGCAGACCTTCACCCGCGGTTGCGATCCAGAGGTTTTGCGGTCCCGCAGCCATCGCGACTAGAGGCGCAGGTGGCAACTCGAGGCCAGGCCGATATCGCGCGGCCAGCGAGCCGTTAGTCTCATACACCAACAATCCTGACGGACCGCACATATAGAACCGGCCGCGAAAAAGTGCAGCATCGCGAAATTGGGCGGGTGAGCTGATGGATTCGAAGCCCGCCGGAAGTGGCCGGTCGAGCGAAATGACGCGGAATGCCACCAGTCCCGATTGCGCGACTCCCGACTCTGCAGCTTTCAGGCTCCGGGAAACTTTCCAAAGCGTCGCGGCCAGCAGCCAGATTCCACAAATACCGGCTAAAACGACAATACCAACCACGACTTTGCGTTTGGAAATCGTCCGTATGAGCACTGTCATCACTATATTGGAACGCACGGAGAATTCCAAACGGTTTTGATTGATGTTTTGGATTGATTAGTGGATGGGAGCGTCTATTGCGTGACACGCGAACGTGTCTGGGCCGCACGTTGTCCCCTTGCTCACGCGCGGGGCTACGTCCCCGGGCCCGGTAGCCCCGCGCGTCAGCAAGGGGACCGCGGTTACTCGTGGCGCAACGCGATCACGGGGTCCACCATTGCCGCGCGGCAGGCCGGCACAAAACTCGCCAGCGCGGCCACGGCGATCAATATCAACGGACCCACGGCGAAGGTCACAACATCGGTTGCTTTGACCGCAAACAGAAGGCTCGAGAGCAGCCGCGTCGCGAACAGCGCGCCAGCGACGCCCAAAACGGTCCCCGCGAGCGCCAGCCGCAGACCTTGCGCCACTACTTGCCCGATCACGCTCGATCGTCCCGCCCCCAACGCCATTCGAATCCCGATCTCCTGCGTGCGCTGCGCTACCGAATACGCGATCACGCCATAGATGCCGATGGCGGCCAGCAGCAGCGCGCATAGCGCGAAGCCACCGACCAACAGTGTGCGAAATCGTGGGCCAACGACGGACGCTCCCAGGGCCTCTTCAAGGGTGACCACATCGCTTATCACCGTATCGGGGTCCAGCGCGCGAATTTCCCGGCGAAGAGCGGGAGCGAGAGCGGCGGCTGGGCCATTCGACCGCACCACTAAATTCGTGCGCTGGTAGTACAAGGTTTGCGCATAGGGCTGATAGTAGGCGTCCGCGGGGTCGCTGTCTAAACCTGTGTAACGCACGCCTCCCACCACGCCCACGATTTCCATGAAGGGCGTGTCGTGCAGTTCCGGACCGCTGGCCTTCAACCGCCGCCCAATCGGATTGTCATTCGGAAAGTAGCGGCGCGCCAGGGATTCGCTGATGATCACCACTGGTGGCGCGTCCCCGTTGTCATGCTCGGTGAAGAAACGGCCGCGAACGAGCGGGACTCCGAGCGAGCGAAAATAATCCGGGCTCACAATGGGACAGGTTACGGCCGGGTTGATGTCGCCCGGCGCAAGCTGCTGCCCCTGAATCACGAAAGTATCGTAGTCGTACTGCCGGTCCGGCGGAAGGCTGTCGGAGATAGCCGCATAGGTCACTCCCGGCGTCGCTTGCGCGCGCTCCAGCACGCGCTTATAAAAAGGGATGATCTGGTCGGAGTTGCGGTATTTCGACGGGATCGGTGAGATTTTCATCGATAAGACGCTTTCGGGCGGTGCCTGCGCGCCCGAGTGCACCTGCCCCAACAACACGAAACTTCGGACCAGCAATCCGGCGCTAGTCACCAGGACCAACGCCAGCGCCAGTTCGCCCATCACCAGGACGGCCTGCAGACGGCGGCGGCCTGTGCCGGCCGTTCCGCCGCGGCCACCTTCACGAAGCGAGGACGCAGGCCGGTCACGTCCACTCTGGAATGCGGGCGCTAATCCAAATAAAATGCCGGTTGCCACAGAAACCAAAAGAGCAAATGCGAGTGCCAGCCCATCCAGCCGAACGTCCTCAATGCGCGGAAGATTGCCGGGATTCCAGGCTCGCAGCGCGGCGATACCCAGGTAAGCCAGGACGCAGCCCGCGGCCCCGCCCATAACCGACAGCAGCAAGCTCTCAGTCAGAAGTTGGCGGATCAACCGGCCGCTACTCGCGCCCAGGCTGGCACGCAGCGCGATTTCCCGTTCGCGTACCGTGGCTCGCGCCAGTAGCAGACACGCCACATTTGCCGCCGCGATGGCCAGCAATACGAAGACAGCGCCCAGAAACGCCAGAAATGCCACGCGCACATTCCCGACAATCTCATCGCGCAACGGCGCCACCGGCATGCTCATGTGGTGATATTCCATAGGATGTTCCTGCTCGATCTGGCGCGCAATACCGTTCGTTTCCATTTGCGCCTGGGCTAGTGTCACGCCGGGTTTCAGACGCGCCAGACCGCGCCAACCAAAAGGCCCCCGCCGCTTGGGCGGAATCAGGCGCAGATTCGTCCAGAGTTTAAACGGCGGCCGGGGGAAGTGGAAGCTGGACGGCATGACGCCCACCACGGTGCACGGAACGCCATTCAAATTCAACTTGCGGCCCAGAATTCCCGGATCAGCGGCCAACGAAGTCCGCCACCAGTTCTCACTCACTACAACAACGCCACTGGCATTAGCAGCATCTTCGCCCGGAAGAAAGCCCCGTCCCATTAGCGGCTGCACTCGAAGCGCGGAGAAAAATCCCGCGGTTGCAGAGACGCCCTGCACCCGATCCGGTTCCTTCCCGCCCGTCACATCGAACGCGTCCGGCCGGAACAACTCCGCACTCTCGAAAGCGTGGTTGCCCTTCTTCCAATCCAAATAGTCGGCGATGGAAAGAGTGCCATGCTCCGTGTTCTGGGGCGAAAAATGATTGAACACCATCGCGATCCGGTCGTCACCCGGATACGGCAGCGGACGCAGCAGCACGCCATACACGATGCTGAAGATAGTGGTGGTCGCGCCGATTCCCAAAGCCAGCGCCAGAATCGCCACCACGGTGAAGGTGGGGCTGCGGCGGAGCATACGCCAGCCGTACCGCACATCCTGAAGAATGGTTTGCATAATGAATCCCGCTTTGACCTCCCGCACTTGTTCTTTGAGCTGCTCGATTCCGCCCGCTGCGAGCCTGGCTTCGCGAGGCGATGACTCCTCGGCCAGCAGAGAAAGGTAGGTGCTCATTTCCTGGTCCAGGTCCCGTTCCACTTTTTGCCGGTGGGTGAGATTGTGCCAGAGGCGGCTGAGATACACCAACTTGTCCATGAAACGCGAGCCCTAGGTGGCCTGCAGAGCGGCTGCAATGGCGAGCGAGATCCGTTGCCACTCCTCAGTCTCTGTCTGCGCCTGGCGGCGGCCCGCTGCGGTGAGCCGGTAGTATTTTGCCTTCCGGTTGTTTTCAGACTCGCCCCACGATGGCGCCAGCCAGCCCGCTTCCTCCATCCGGTGGAGGGCGGGGAACAGAGATCCCGGTTTTACCTGAAAGGTTCCGCGCGTGATCTGTTCGATCCGGCGCGATATGCCCAACCCATGCAAGGGCTCGAGCGAAAGCGCCCGCAGGATCAGCAGATCCAGGGTGCCTTGCAATAGGTTGGTGGTCTTGGGGGCGAGCTCGCTCATGTAGACATTCTATATCGAGTCCTATAGAATGTCAACATGTGAGAGAGGCAGCGCATGGCGCTGCCCCACGGTTATTGGATCTTGACGCCGCACATCTCGGCCAGCCGCGCCTCTGTCGCCTGGACGCGGCCTGCCACCAGCTTCAGGGTCCGGCGGAACAATTCCGCAGCTAGTTCCGAGTCGGCATGCAGCGCGGCTGAAAGGCGCTCGCCGTCCAAGCACAATGCGCGGGACGCCTCACGGGCACGAACTTGAAAAAGAGTGTCGTGGTGGTCTAGCAATGCGGACCAACCGAAGGCATCTCCCGGATTCAGAATCTGAACCCAAACCGTATACGATCGGGCGCCGACTTCAATACACACACTGCCCTCGAGCAGCAGATAGAAATGCTTGGATTGCTGCCCAGCCACTAGAACAATTTCATCTTCCTTGAAGTTAACCTCATGGGCGAGGTGAGCCAGCGTCGCGACCTGCGAATCGCTCAACCCGGACGTAAAGGCATGTTCGTTGATGGTTTTAGTTGACGTCATTGTGGTCACCGAATGTCGGCCTCCGCGCTTTGAAGTTCCAGCCCAACTCGCTCACCGTTAATCAGCACGAATCCTGAATTGATCAATTGCTGGCCAGTGACGTCGTATTTTTCGAAGCGCCGCAACTCGGATAGCGGCAAGAAAAACTCGACCGATTGCGAGGCTCCTGAATCACTGGCATTTCCGATCCGCGCACTCGAACTGAAAACGATCCCGTCGAATTCCGGATCCTTAGGTAACATCGCGAGCACTGGCCGGATCAACCGTGAAACGTGCCGGTCGAAGGCCAGGGCCGCGACGCGGTACTGCGATCCCGCATCGTGTGGCGCAAGATTAGTGGTGATGGACAACTGCAGGTACGACATCTCATGAAACGCAACCAAAACCGGTGGGGCGTACGAAACGAAATGCGCGTCGCCGTCAAGCGAACGCACCAGGCCATCGAAGAGCGATTGATATGCGCTTTGCTGCAGCCGCAACGCGGCGCTGGAAATGTCCCGCGCCGGCTGAGGCGCAACCGCAGGAGCCGGGTTAGGGGCTGGGGTTGGCGCCAGGATCGCGGACGCGTTCACCACCCGCGGAGCGGCCTGCGGGGTGGCCGGCTGGATGGAAGGTTCCGCGTTCTCTGCTTCGGTCATGCCTTGCTGAGGCCAAAGCGTAACCGCTCTGCCATCGATGAATATGCGTGATTCGAGCAAGGCGGTCACTTGCTCGTTCTCGTTTGTGCTGGCTGCCACCTTCGCGGCCGTCGCGCGCGGAATTATTATCGCGAGGTTTTCCGGATTTTCCACCGTGACACCCAACACCTGCTTGCGCACATGATGCGAGATTTCGATGGCGAAAGCAGTCAACTGGGGCTCGGCGCCAACGCGCGAGGCCGTGGCTCGCAGGATGGGCAAGACAACGTCCAGATAGGTCCGTTTCACGCGCTCGTTCCGGCTCATGGTTTCATTCGAATAGGCCGCGAAGTAATTGCCGGTCACCTGCAGCACTGTCTGGCCCTGGAAATCGGAGAAGCGAATCGAGCGCTGATCGGTCTGTTGCTCCTGCTTTTCGGTGAGATCCAACGTCCGGCTCAAGTAGAACCGGAATGGATACTGGTGGGAGGTGATCTCGACCCCGGCGGCCTTGAGCTCGGGAAAGTGCCGTTGCTGGAGCGCGCTCATCGCCGGATCGACAATCTCTGGAGGCGACAGCACCTGGGGCCGGCACTCCACCGCGAAAACAGTCAAGATTGCAAGAGCAAAACTACCTTTGTGCATAAACAGCTTCTCCAGGTTGATGTGGTGGGTCCGCGACAGCCCGAATGTACGCCGCCAGCGCCTGAATTCCGGACTTGCTCAGTGTGCGCCCGTAAGGTGGCATCTCGGCCGATTTGCCCAGGGCCGGTCCGCCATGTTGAATAATCGCCATCAGGTCGGCGTCACTCATCTTGTTCAGAAACGCTCCATCGCTAAAGGCATGCGCTTGGGCGGTGAGATTGTCGTGATTCGAAACGCGCTCCGCCGTCGACTCCGGATCGTGACAGCGGGTGCAATATAGGTCGCTCAGTTGCCGGCCCTGGTTCTGCTCGAAACCGAGCGCCAGCTCATCCATCCGGAGCTCGATGGCTTTGCCACTCGCGCCGGTTGTGGTTGCCACGATCTGATAGCGGCCGGCCATGCCGCCCAGCGCCACCGCAAACGTGAACTGCCCATCCGATCCGGTGATACCGGAAGCCGGCTGGAAGATCACTCCGGGGGCCGAATGGAAACGCACTGACGCGCCCGCCACCGCAGCGCCCTGAGCGTCGTTGACTTGAATCACCAACGGCTGATCCAGCGGCGTGCCGATGGTGGAAACCTGCTTGCCTCCGCTGACTTCGACAATCGCCGCCGGTACTGTGGCCGGCCCTTTCGCCACCGGCTGAACCGCCGGCCGCTGGCAGGCGAAACTTAACATCAGAGCCAGCGCGGCGACAGTAACCAGAGCCGGTCTCATTTGTGTTTTGCCTCCTGGGTTTTTGCGTGCCCTTTCTGCGCCATCAGGAACGTGGTGAGAGAAGTCGCGTCGGAATCGCTGATTTGCTGATCCGGCTCCAGCGTGCCAGGACGCAGCGTTTGGGGACCTTTGAGCCACTGAAATATCCAAGCCGCCGTCAGCCGCGACCCCACTTCGGTCAGCGTCGGCCCAATGTAGCCCTTGTCCTTTTGCGGATCGACAATATGGCAAGCTTGGCAGGCGTACTTGGAGTAGAAGAGCTGGCGCCCTTTCTCGATTTGACTGGCATCGGATGCGGGCTGCGGCGAATCCCGGTCGAAGGCCGGCGTTTGATACACAGCCAGGATGTAGTCAGTGAGCATGCCGGCTTCCTGATCGGTGACGTTGAACTTCGGCATGCGCCGGATGAGCGTGGGCCGCAGCGTGTTCGGATTCTTGAAGAACTTCAGCAGCCAATCGCGCTGCACCGCGCTGCCTTCCCAGGTGAGATCGGGCGCCATATCGCCGCCGCGGCCGTTGATGGAGTGGCAACTGAAGCAGTTCAGGTCGCGCATCAGACGGCCAGCCGCGCCGGCCGGTTCGTAATTGCTGCTGGCGTGCCCTGCCACCCGAAGACGCGCGGGAAGCGTGCGGGCGCGGTCGGTCTGCGCTAGAAGGGCCGTTACCAGATTGTCCACTTGCCCTGTTGCCAGATTGAACTGCGGCATCTTCAGGGCAGAGCCGAAGCTTCGAGGTTCCTTGATCTTCGCTTCCACATAGGCCGCCAGCGTGCGCGGCATTTCCGGCAGGAACACGATTTTCGCCAGCGGCCTGGACCCCACGGCCGTCAAGTCCGGTGCGAAATTGTCAGGCCTGTGGATGCCGTTGATCTCGTGACAGACGGCGCATCCCATTTCGGTCACCAGCAGTTTCCCGTGCGCCACTTGCCGCGGCGTGGCCTGATCCAGCTTCACATTTGCCATGAAATCGGAATCGGTTTTGTTCTCCAGAAAGCCTGCGATCAGCGTGAGCTGCTTGTCGTCGAACCGGTAATGCGGCATAAGCGTCTCGGGATCGTACCCCTTCGGGTTTCCGATCCAGGCACGCAGCCAGTCCGGCTTGGCCTTAGTCCCGATTCGCGTCAATTCCGGTCCGACGTTGCCGCCTACCAACAAACCGGCTGCGTTCTGAATGGCATGGCACGAGGCGCAGAACGATTCGCCATACATGCTGGCGCCTGCCTGCAACGCAGCGGCATCGGACGCGGCTGCGGACGCTGGAGCCGCCGATGACGCAAGCATGGTGGATTGCGCGATCAGAAACGCCGAGATGTCACGGGCATCTTCATCCTTCAGCTGGAAATTGGGCATGGTAGCCGTACCTGAGTAGGCCTGGGGATTCTTGATCCATGCGAAAATCCACTCGCGTGTGGTCTTGTCGGCAACGTGCTGGAGCGACGGCGGGTCGTCCGTAGGCGCCAGCTTGACACCGTCCGGCAGCACAATCGAATGACAGTGGACGCAGCCGTAACGCGTCAGCAGCGTGCGGCCGGCGTTCAATCGTGGTATGCCTGTTGGCTTGTCCATATGACATTGGCCGCAAGACGATTCCAGATAGCGCGCCGGGACCATCGGGTCCTCCGATTCCTTCGCGCTGCGGTGCGCCTCTTCCACGGTGGTGGCCGCACCCTGGCCGCGGTGGCACATTACGCAGCCCATTTCGTCCAGTGAATGCGGGATCGGCGGGTGTGGCCTGAAAGGCTGGATGCCGACATTGCGCAGGCTGGCTTCTTTCAACGCCACATGGCAGGAACCGCAGCGATCCACCACGCCTAGTTCTGGAATCCAGGTCTGATGGATGCCGCCTTCAAAACGGCGCTGCAGCGTGATGGCGTCATCCCGGCCGCGAATCAGCCGCAGATAGCCCTTCTGATAGCGATACCATTCGCTGAAGAAATCCCGCGCCGGAACGATGGCCAACAGCAGCAGGAGCACAACACCTAGCGTTCCGAACGCTCGCGCGCTATCGCCGAACAACATTTTCCGAATTGAGGCTGTCTTTTCTCTGATCGCCATTTATTCTTTCCAAGGCCAGACCCAGGACCAGCCTGGGCCGCGGAAAAATGTTCCGATGCCGGTGAGCAGCGAGGCGCTAGCTAGAAACCACGTCATGATCCAGAACGAGAGCGGCCGTAAAATCAGCCACCGCCGGAATCGGCCGGCATTATTCGCCTCCCGCGCCGCGAAGAGCATGGCAGCCGCGATCAGCACGGTGGGTGCAAGTACGGCCCAAACCTCGAAGACAATCAAGAACACAATCAGCGCCAACACGACGGCCGCGAAGATGCGAAGCCGTTTGCCTCGGTTGCGCAGCCATAATCCCTCGGCCTCAACGTTGACGTTGAAATACGGAATGATGACCAACGCGAGAACTACCAGCGTGGGGATCAGTACGCCGCCCACTACCGGCGGAAAATAATGCAGCAATTCCTGCAGGCCCAGGAAATACCAGGGCGCCTTGGCCGGATTTGGCGTCTGCATCGGATCCGCCAGGCCTTCCAGCGGCGCGTCCCAGAAAAGCGACATCGTCACCAGAATGATGGCCAGTACTTCGCAAACTACTAAAACTCGGAAGATACCTTCCGGCCAAGTCATCACGTATTGATCGGACTCGGCCTTCACCTGAGGCGAGGTGCGCCGCGTTACGAAGGCGATGCGCACGGGCGCCTTCCGGCTGTCGGATTCGATGGCGGCCTGGAACGGCTTCTGGTCACTCATTTGGTGCACCTGCGGGGGTTTCCACCTGGCCTGTGTGCAGACCGCCGTCCTTGCGGATGCGCCAGAAGTGAATGGCAATCAGGAGCCCAGCAACCAGCGGCAAAATCACGCAGTGCAGCACGTAGAACCGCAACAGCGCGTTGGCGTTGACCGTGTTGCCGCCCAACATGAGGAATCGCACTTTGCGCCCCATCACCGGCACGGCGGACATGATATTCGCGCCAACGGTGATGGCCCAGAATGCAAGCTGATCCCACGGCAGCAGGTATCCGGTGTAACTGAGGAACAGCGTAAGGATCAGCAGGATTACGCCGATTACCCAGTTGAATTCGCGAGGCGGCCGGTATGCCCCGCGATAAAACACTTTGAACATGTGCGCGAACACCAGAAAGACCATGGCGTGCGCCGACCAGCGGTGTAGGTTCCGAAGAAATACTCCAGCCGAGACCACGAATTGCAGGTCCTTCATATCCGCGTAAGCTTGCGGGACCGAAGGATGGTAGTACAGCATGAGCAGAATGCCCGTAGCGGTGAGAATGAGAAACGTGGCGAGCGACATGGTTCCCAAATACCAGGTGGCGCTGAATGCCAGCGACCGGCGGCGCATTTTTACAGAGGCGAGGTGGAGGAAGACATTCTGCTGAACTGCAAGAGCGCGGTGCAGGGTGCTGGTTCCGGTTCCACTGCGGAACACGGAGCGCCACACTTTGGTGCTGCGCAAATCGTTCCAGTAGCCTTCGATGGTTGGCGGCATTCTCGTCAAACTCTCACAAAATGGTCTTGGGGCACGGGCGTGGACCGATCCACCAACAGATCGCCTTCGTCGTTCACCCAAACCTTCAGCCAGGCCAGAGGCCTCGGTGCGGGACCGTCGATTTTGACTCCACGACGATTGAACTTGCTGCCATGGCATGGGCAGGCAATGATATTGAGATCCGGCTTCCAGGCCGTGAGACAACCCAGGTGGGTGCAGGTTGCGGTCAACGCGTAGAATCCCTCGGCGGCATGCATGATGTAAATGCCAGCCACCAGATCCACTGTGACCGAGTCCGGCGGGAAGCGATCCGGTTTCCCGACGTTGGCAATGGGTGAGGGCTCATAGAGCACGTTCGGCGAAAGAAATTGATAACCGAACACGGCTGCGCCGCAACCGGCCACGGCCAGCGATCCGATACCGATTTTTATGAACGACCCGCGCCGCGTTACATCATCTTTGCTTTGTTCCATCGCGTAGTCTCCTCAGACTTAGTAAAACTGTGGGGCGGACCCCCTGGTCNNGACCAGGGGGTCCGCCCCACCGGGAGAGCTGAGCGAACTTGGTTTTGCTGCGCTACTCATTTCGTCACCGCCTCACGCATAAATAACGACTGCGGTGGAATCAATCCGGTCGGACTCTTTACCACCCAGTGGTAAGCCTCCATGGTGATCACGTTCACCGGACAGCGCGCCGCGCACAGCCCGCAACGAATGCACTTGGTCTCGTCCTTGAGCATGGCTGAGCCGGTGATCACTCCCAGTTCCTCGGCCGCTACGTCGTCCAATTCCACTGCGTACAGCTCCACGTTGTTCCGGACGTGCTGCAGCGTATCGTCCGGGAATTCGATCTGGCTGAGCGGCACCAACTGCAGGCAATCTTCCGGGCAAACATCCACGCATCCGCCGCAAAGAATGCACCGCGATCCGTCGTCATCGTTGCCTTCGAATACCGTATTGATCCAGCAGCGCAGGCAGCGGCTCGCTTCCGCTACCGCGGCTTCTTCGTCGTATCCGATTTCGACCTCGGTCACGCCGGTTCGCCGGTCGAGCGGGAGCATCGGCACCGCCTGGCGCGCCAGTTCCATGTAGCCGGTGGACATCTGGTGGCGCTCCAACACCTCGACTTCGATCTCGGGATCCGGATGCTTCGTGCCGCGCAGGTATTGATCGATGCCAATGGCGATTCTTTTTCCATCCCCGACGCTGTCGATAATCAGGCGCGGTCCAAAAACGCAGTCACCGCCGGCAAAAATGCCGGGCGCAGTGGTTTGCAGCGACTGCCGGTCTGCAACAATAAGCCCGCGCGGGCTCACATCCACGCCATCCTCGGGCGATAGAAAATCCAGCTTGGTGGTCTGTCCGATGGCCAGGATCACCGTGTCGCAGTCGATCACCGATTCGCTGTTGTCGTAAAAAGCTGGATTGAATCGCCCGGCCGAATCGAACACCCACTTGGTTTTGATCACCTCGAGGCCGGCCACGCTCCCGTTGCGGCCCAGCACCTGTTTGGGCCCGAAGCCGGCGTGCATCACAATGCCTTCCGTCTCGGCTTCCTCGATCTCTTCCAGGGCGGCCGGCATCTCGTCCCGACGCTCCAGGCACACAATGTTGACCTCGCGCGCGCCCATTCGCAAAGCCGAGAGCGACACGTCCATCATTTCGTGCGTCGCCACTGCCGCGATGTTCTCCTCGGATGGAACGCTCTCCGGGAGCCCACCGGCGTGTTGCTTGATCACCTCGCGCGCGGCCGACCGCGCTACGTCCATCGCGACATTGCCGCCGCCGATCACCACCACACGTTTGCCGATGCTGAAGCGATACCCCAGGTTCGAATTCAAGAGAAAGTCGATACCCTTCAGCACGCCATCCATCTCGATGCCCGGAATGGAGAGATCGCGGCTGCGATGCGCACCGACGGCGATCACCACTGCGTCGAACCCTTCGCGGCGCAGACCGGAAACGGTGAAGTCGCGCCCAGCGGCTTGATTGAGCTTCAACGTGATGCCGCCCAGATCCAGAATTTCGCGAACCTGCGCTTCCACCACGCTGCGCGGTAGACGGTACTCCGGAATGCCCAGACAAAGCATCCCGCCCGCCACCGCGGCCGCCTCGAAGATGCTCACCGAGTAGCCCATCAGCGCCAGATCGTGCGCGGCCGAGAGGCCCACCGGACCGCTTCCGATGATGGCCACCCGGTAGGGCACCTTCTGGATAGCGCGCCGCTGTGGTTCGAGCGGATGGCGCGACTCCGGTCCGTAGCGCTCGGTAAGAAAACGCTTCAGCGCGCGGATCGNNACCCGGCCGCAGATGCTGGCCATCGGATTGGGATCGCGCGCGTAGCGATAGGCTTCTTCAAACTTCCGCTCCGCGATGAGAGACACGTACCGGCCCGCATTAGTCTGGGCCGGGCATGCCATCATGCACGGGAAAGTCGTATTCAGCCAGTCGCTATCGACCTTTTTGTCACGAAAGCGCGTGAGCATCGGTGTTACGTCCGTGCCCTTGCCTACTTTGTAAGCGCGAAGTCCAGCGTTGCGGCTCCGGTGATGGTTACGGGCTTGCTTTGTGGCTTCATCCCCTCGCGCCACCCCGTCACCTTGTAGCTGCCGTCGGGCACGTCGATCTTGAACGCTCCCGAGGCGTCGGCTTCCGCGTAGTAAGGCGTCGGCGACACCACGATGAATCCGGACATCTCCGGATGCACGTTGCAGAGCAGTGGAACCACGCCCGGCGTGTCGAAGGTGAACGATCGCGTCTCGCCCTTGGGCCAGGTTCCCATGTTGTGGCTCAATTTTTTGTTGCCGGCCACCATGGGCCAGAAGATGTTGTGTTGCACGTTATCGCTGTTCAGGAAGTCCACCGTTGTACCTTGCAGGATTACGACGGCATGGGGTTGGAACAGCAGCGAATGTTGGTCCACCACAATGTGCTTGGCCGGCGCCGGGAATGTTTTCCCCGCGATGGCTTCAATGTAAATAATCGTGGCGCCTTTGCCACCGCTGATTGTTCCGCTGAGAGTTCCGCCCACTACGGTGGTAGCAGCGGTCAAAGCGAACACGCAGGTTACTGCAAGACAAGTCTGGATCTTGAGCATAGTTTTCTCCTTGGGATTAGTACACAAACTCCAGTCCAAACAGGGCCGTGTTGACCCGGAAAGGATTTTGCGCCAACTGGAGGTTGCTGGCCGTGGTGGTAATATCGATGGATTGCTGCGGCTGGAATTGATATTCGAAAGAAGCCTTGATGTTGGGATGAATCAGAAATTGCGCGCCCGGAGTGAACCGGTTGCGGGTTGACCGTAATGGAGCAAAGTACGGTGTTCCATCCGCGAGGGCGAAGCCGTTGATGCGGTCCGCGCTCGAATGCACCCCGTCCCAGCGCATGATGAGCATCACCCACGGCAGCACCAGGTAGTCCGCTTGTACGAATCCCCCGTTGAACTTGGCTGGGACGCTTGAAACAAATCTTGTCGGCAACGGCCCGGTGGAGGAAAGCGGGAGCAGAATCACATTGCCATTGGCATCCACAGGCAGCAGATTGTCGTCATGGGCGAACATATAGAGTCCGTAGATATTGAAGGTCCTGTAGTTGAAGCTGAAATCCGCACCCGCCCGATAGTAGGGTTCGTGAACCGTCAATAAAGTGTTGTCAGTGCCGTTCGAAACCCCTACAAATGCTTGTCGTGAATCCCCGCGGTAATAGAATGTGCCCAGGTTCAGGTAGGTGTGATCGCGAGGCCCGGTTTGTCCGGCCGCCTGCACTTCCTTGCGGCTGGCCGGATCGTGCTCCAGGTTGAACCGATACGAGAAGCGCGTGTACAGAGCTTTCGCGCTTGTGTCGGACGCGTACCCGACACCCGCGCCCGTGGACGGCGGCAGCACCGAACTGGTGTTGCTGGGCTGGTCGATTCCGCTCGTGTTCTGGTCCACGATCGCGACCGAATAGTGGTAACCGCCGTACTGGTGTCCGCCGCTCAGCTCTATGCCCTTGGCAGCATCCGCGAAGGAGAATTGGTTGACCACATTCTGCTGCCCCGCCAACGAATTCATGGCGCCGATGTTGGCCTCCGAGTAAATGTCGTACGGGCTGAGATTGATGCTCCGGGCCTGCGTGAACGGTAAATCCAGCTCGAACTGCCCCACGCGAAACGCAAGCGCATCGGTTGGAAGATGGAAATAGCGGCCGATATTCACGAATTTTAAGTAGCCATCTCCCAAAGAGCCTGCGCTATTGTCTCCCCCGACACTGATGTCGTCGTCCACCCAGAACGCGATGTCACTCCCGAAATTGCCTGCCGTGAAGATGCTGAAAAGGCCAGTCTCGAAGTCAGTGGCGGGAATGAACTGCGGAACCGTACCGGCAGGCGACAGAGAATTGAACTGGTTGCGATTTCCATTGCTGACCTGGAAGAACGTGTTCATGCGCAGTCCGATCGGCGGCAGACCTGGGATCTGCCCCGGCCAGATGGCTTTCGGCCACACGTCTTTTTGTGCCGGCGCACCCAACAAAACCGGCGGAACCTTCAGAAACGTCTCGTCCTCCTTGGGAAACTTGAAGCCGGCGTCTTTGAAGGCCTTCCCGAAATCATTCAGTTTGGGAAAATCGAGATGACACGTGCTGCAGGAAGTTTGATATTGACGGGAGAATGCCGGGATCGCATTCCCACTGCTTTTCATCAAGAAGAAAAGGGCCGGTAGCAGAACCCAAGCCGTGAGCAAGAACCGCACTGCTTTTAGGCGCATGTGTAGCATCCTTAAAAACACCTCTCCTACGAGCCCACCAACCTTGGGGGCCTTAAACCGAATGAGTTGTTTACGATGAGTGCAATTCAACGGCCAGCCACTGTATCCCTGTTTACCAGGCGGGATAGCTATCTTGGGTGCTTTCACCCGCAGGCCCGCACCCAGGCCTTGGGTGTTTTGACCCAATACCTGACTTACCCTGAACGCATCCAGCCTTCACGGCGTCAATCATAGTTGAACCTTTTTCGGCTCATCCCCTTATTCCTCATCCCGGTAGCGGCGTCGAACGCAGCCTCCGTGGTCCAGGCAGTCACCGATGCGGCCAGCTTTGCACCGCGAGTGTCACCCGGGTCGCTCGCAACGATTTTCGGTGCCGGCCTAGCCAGCTCGACCTCCAACGCCTCCGGCTTTCCGCTGCCTGAGACCCTCGCCGGTGCATCCGTGTACATCAGCCAATCACAGGTTTCGACGCAGGCGCCGCTGGTCTACGCCAGCCCGACGCAAATTAACTTCCAGGTTCCCAGCCGGCTGGTTGCCGGGACAGCGGCGCTCTACGTTACGGTGGGTGGGGGCCAGAGCCTGATCTTCAACTTCACGGTGGTAACCGCATCGCCGGGATTATTCCAGAACACAAGCAATCAAGCCGCGGCTCAAAATTCCGACCACTCAGCGAACACAAGCTCGAAACCGGCGGCAGTAGGGTCGGTGGTGGTGGTCTATCTCACCGGTCAGGGTCCTCTGGATCATCCCGTGCCGGACGGAACGCCGGCCGTAAGTTCGCCCCTGGCTCACGCGACATCCACAGTCTCCGCGACTATCGGCGGAGTCGCAACGACCGTTCAATTCCTGGGCCTGTCGCCGGGGTTCGTGGGCCTGGCTCAGGCGAACATTCAGGTGCCCAGTCTTGCCTCGGGAAATTATCCGCTGGTGATCACCGTCGGCGGCTTTGTCAGCTCTTCCGCCGTGCTCTCTGTTTCCGGATCGGGAACCAAGCCACCCAGTTTCCTGAGCCTGGTAGGCAACTTGAGCTTCGGCAACGCCGGCGCCAGCAGCCTGGTGGTCTTCAACAACTTAACCTATGTCTGCAATGCGAACCAGATCGTTATCATCGATACCAGTGACGTGACGAATCCCGTGTATAAAGGCGAATTTGGCGACGCCAATCTCAGCGGGAACGGCGGGAAATGCGCGCTGAACCTTGATACCAGCCAACCCATTCTGGTGGACCTATTGGGGCCGGGCTCTACCCCCAGCTTCGTCGTTTTTGACCTCTCCACTCCCACTCAGCCGGTCACGCTAGGCTCAATCACTCCCCAAACGTATACCTTCCTCGCCGATCTGACTTTCGTAGGGACCACCGGATTCTCCAGCACCAGTTGGTTCAACACCAATAGCGCGAACGATATCACCGCTCTGAACGGCGACTTCCTCGCATTCGATTTTTCCGCTTTACTGCCACAGTTGATTTCCTTCCTGGCCCCAACCACGAATCAGCCGGCATCCAACAATCTCAACGTGCGCCCGAACGCTCTGGCGCTGCCGCCCAGCTTTGAACTGGTTTACTGCGACAGTACGACGGCCACCGGAAACAGCACCGCCGGATATGCCGCTCTGGATGTTATCGACGTGAGCACCGTGCAAACCATGCAAGGAATCGATCGCGTCACTGTGCCCGACGCGGCGATTTTCCTGGGCATGGCTTACGACACCACTCTTCTGCTGGTTACCGGCAACACCACCGGGTTTCGGAACCCCGGCGTGCCGGATTTCAACCTGACCGGCACGTTGACGCTCACCACCATGGATATCAGCAATGTGCGCAGCCCCCAGCCGATTACGACGGTGGTCACCAAGATCCAAACAACCGGAACCTACTCTGTCGAGCCGCTCGGTTCCTCCGTCTTCGTCTACGCGCTGGTCAACAATCCGCCGGAGACGGATCCCACCGGGCCGGGGAGTCTGATGATCGTGGATGCCCGGACCAGCAGCGCCCCGGTGTTGTATCCGTTTATCACTCAGTTCGGCTTAAGCGGAATTGCGGCTTCGAATGGCTACCTGTTGGTGCCCAATCAGAATGGCTTGAGCATTTATAAAGTCAGCATCCCGTCCACGTGACCGCGTGAGATGGCGTCCCCAAGGGGATTCGAACCCCTGTTATCGCCGTGAAAGGGCGGTGTCCTAGGCCGGGCTAGACGATGGGGACGTGTCGGGAGGCCTACAAACACTAATGTAGCACGCCGCGCGAACCGGACCGCTGTGCGGATCTACAGCGTCTTCAAATAAGCGATGACGTCGGCTTTCTCGGCTTCTGAAAGCAGGTCGGCATAGGCAGGCATGCCATTGCCACCGGCATTGATCATCGCTTTCACGTTCTCGTCGGTGACCTTCTTGCCGTTCTTCAGCTTGTCGTGCTTGTAGAGCCCCTTGAGCGATGGGCCGATTTTCTTCTCGTCCGTGTCGGTGTTGTGACACACGCCGCATTGCTCGAAGACCTCTTTGCCCTTGGCCGAATCGCCTTTCGTGTCCGCCGCGGCCAGCAATCCGGCCAGCAACAACCCGCCGGCGCCCAAGCTCAAAACCGTCTTACCCATTCGAGAACTCCTCCAGGATGTGTGATTAATCTTCCAGTCTACAATTTTCGGTGCGGTGTGTCATCCGTGGTTGGCTGGCTTGCAAAGAGCTAAGCTAAAGTCGTACGGAAGTATTCTTGACTCCCGACCAGGAGGCGTTTATTCGCCAAGCCGTCGAGCCCGGCAGGCTGCATCGCAAAGAAGACGCGGTTGAGCAAGCCATGTCTCTCTGGGAGGAGCGCGAGCGGCGTCGGCTGGAAATACTTGCGGCGGTCGATCAGGCTGAAGCTTCATTGGCGCGCGGCGAAGGCCGAAGAATTACGACGCATGAGGAAGTAACCCACCTTACCTCCGACATCAAGCAGCGTGGCATGGCGCGTCTTGCCGCAGAGCCGAATCCGCGCTGATGAGCGAGTTTCGCCTTTCGTCCGAGGCGGAACCGAGCTTGACGGTATCTAGCTGCACATCGCCACAGAGAGCGGCAGCATTGACATCGCCACACACACGGTGACAAGCGAGCTGATATTGTCCGCACCGCGTAAATGCGCTTAGATATCCTTGAATTGCTACCTTGTATGATCTTTCGCACCGTCACGCGCGCGGCTATCGTTCTTGCCGGTTTGCTTCTCACTCCCCTCGGAGCGCAAGAACCCGCCCCTTGGCGGGATCGCTCGCCGCTCGATTGGGGTGGCGTTGGACGACCTGTTGTACTCCTGTCGGGCCTCGGAAATACCGCTCATGTTTTTGATGAATTTGCCCCCAAACTCGCCGTCGGTTTTCATGTCTATGGCGTCACGCGACGGGGCTTCGGTGCTTCCAGTATTCCCACCGATGGATACAATGCGGATCGGCTGGGTGATGATGTTCTTGCCGTTGTAGAATCTCTCAAACTTAAACAACCAATACTCGCGGGACATTCGGTCGCCGGCGAAGAGCTGAGCTCCGTTGGCTCTAGGCATCCCGACCGCATAGCAGGGCTGGTCTATCTCGAAGCAGGTTACTCGTTTGCATTCGACGATGGCAGAGGCATGACTCTGGAGCAATACCAGGAAATGCTAAAGCGGGCTCCGCCTCTTCCCGAGATGAAGACAAGCGACCGGGCAAATTTCGCCGATTTCCAGGCCTGGATGAAGCACATCGGTAGCGTCACGATTCCGGAAGCGGAGCTTCGCGAGTCGTGGATTCCGGCCGCGGACGGCAGCGTCAGCGGACCGCGCAGCCCCGCCAGCGTTTCGGAGGCGATCATGGCAGGATACAAGAAGTTCGTCAATGTTCGGGCGCCAGCGCTAGCGATCTTTGCAGTGCCACGCGACTTCGGGCCGTGGCTGTTCTCCAATAGCGATCCGGCTTCACACGCGGCTGCCAAAGCATTCTCCGCTGATTTCCACGACAAAATGGAGCAGCAAGCAAAGGCCTTTGAGCATGGTGTGCCGGGCGCTCGCGTCGTTCGATTGCGAAATGCTAACCATTACGTATTCTTATCGAATGAAGCGGAAGTTCTTCAGGAAATGCGCGCCTTCGCCGCGGCGCTACGCTGACTCAGTTCAACTTCCATTTCGCTAAAATAACCCTATGCGTCTTGAACCCTTAGCAGCCGCGATACTAGTCGTGTCGGCCTCTGGCGCGGCCACTGTCCCACCCCAAGTGACCTTCACCAGGGATGTGGCGCCGATTCTTGAAAAGAACTGCCAGGGATGCCATCGTCCCGGCGAGGCAGCTCCTTTTTCGCTGCTTACTTACCAGCAAGCGCGTCCTTGGGCCAAGGCCATGAAGGAAGCCGTTCGATTGAAGAAGATGCCGCCCTGGTTCGCCGATCCGCACTACGGAAAGTTCTCGAATGACCAATCGCTCGCGGCGAAAGATGTGGACGCCATTGCCGCTTGGGCGGATGCCGGCGCACCAGAAGGCGACCCGAAGGACCTGCCCGCACCGCGCAGTTTCGTGGAGGGATGGTCCATTCCCAGGCCCGATGTTGTGTTCCAACCGCCGCAGGCGTTCGAGATTCCGGCTTCCGGGACCATTGAGTATCAGAAAATAATCGTCCCCTCAGGATTCACCGAAGACAAATGGGTGCAGTTTGCCGAGGCCCGGCCAGGCGACCGCGCCCGGATACATCACATGATCCTGTACGTCCGCGAGCCGGGCTCCCACTGGCTGAAGGACGCCAAACCCGGCGTCTTTTTCGTGGCGCCGAAGCCTGCCGAGAACGAGAATGTGGATACCAGCGCCCTGCCGAGCGACTTCCTGGTAGGCTATGCGCCGGGCCAGCCGCCGGAGATTCTGCCGCCCGGCCAAGCCAAGCTAATTAAAGCCGGCTCCGATCTGGTGTTGGAGATCCACTACACAACCAATGGCATCGCCGCCACCGACCACGGCAGCAAATTCGGCCTGGTGTTCGCTCGCGTGGCTCCGAAGGAACGCGTACTCACTTTGTCGGCGACCAACGGAACATTCAAAATTCCTCCCGGAGATCCCAACTACAGAGTGGACGCCGAGTTCCAGCTTGGTACAACCGTCAAGCTGGTCGGCCTGCATCCGCACATGCACGGGCGTGGAAAAGATTTCGAATATCGCATCGTCTATCCGAACGGCGAATCGCAAACCTTGCTTCGCGTGCCACGCTACAACTGGCATTGGCAACTTTGGTACAACCTGGCGGAGCCGATTGTTCTTCCCAAGGGCGCCAAGATCGAGTGCACGGCGCATTTCGACAATTCGCCCAACAATCCCGACAATGCCGACCCCACCAAAGAAGTCTCGTGGGGCGATCAGAGCTGGGACGAGATGATGGTCGGGTTCTTCAACTTAGTTTTCCCCGCCGGCATGCCCGTGAAAGATATTTTCCCGGTGCCGGCAACGGCGGCACGTCACTAGTGGTCCCCTTGCTTGGGGATTCCGGCGAAGCTGAACGCTCATTCCGGAGGCAGCCGAAGTTCCCGAACACCGTCGGAGCAAGGGCGGACACACTGGTAGAATCCGGCTAATGAAACTTCCTGAGCTGATCGTCTTTGTTGTGATCGATCCGAAGACCCAGGCAGACCAGGAGAAGCTCGGTCGGGGGCTGCGGGAGATGATGGCCGAAGACCCGACACTCGGGGTCAACACCGACACGCGCACAGGCCATACGATCATTCGTGGAACCGGCGAGCTACACCTCGAAGTCATCGTTGACCGCCTGACCCGCGAGTTCAACGTCGCGGCGACAATCGGCAAGCCGCAGGTCGCATATCGCGAGACCATTCGGGCCAAGGCTGAGCACGATTACACGCACAAAAAACAGACCCGTGGTAGCGGTCAATACGCGCGCACGAAGCTTACGGTTGAGCCGAACCCGGGTAAGGCGTTCGAGTTCGACAACGTCATCAAGGGTGGGTCGGTTCCGAAGGGATTTATTCCGGCGGTTGAGCAGGGTGTCCGTGAATCGCTCGAAGGCGGAATTCTGGCCGGATATCCGATGGTGGATATCAAGGTAGAACTGATCGACGGTGCTTATCACGAAGTGGACTCGTCGGAAATAGCGTTCAAGATCTGCAGCTCCATCTGTTTCAAGGAAGCTTGCAGGAAGGCCGAGCCTGTGTTGCTCGAGCCGGTGATGCGCGTCGAGGTGGTCGTGCCCGAAGAATACATGGGTACCGTGAATGGCGACTTGAGTTCGCGACGTGGTCGTTTGGAAGGCACCGAAGTTCGTGGCGCCACGCGGTTGATCAAGGCGATGGTGCCGCTGTCTGAAATGTTCGGTTACGCCGCTGAGTTGAGATCGCGCACCGAGGGGCGCGCGAGTTATACGATGCACTTCGCTCGATACGAACCTCTAAGCGGCGGTCCTGATACTGACAATGAAGACAGCGGTGCGCCTGTTGTTGCACCACGCACGCCTGCTCCGACAGGCAACCAGTCTCACGTGGCGCTCCCCAAGCCGGACGACAGAGGTTGAAATCTAAATACCGAGAATGGCAGCGACGTTGCAATCGCGGACGGGCGCATTTCGACAACTCGCCCAACAATCCCGACAATGCCGACCCCACCAAAGAAGTCGCGTGGGGCGATCAGAGCTGGGACGAGATGATGGTCGGGTTCTTCAACTTAGTTTTCCCCGCCGACCTGCCGGTGAAAGATATTTTCCCGGCGCCCGCCACAACTGCGCGTCAGTGAGCGAAGTTTCTATTTTACGATTCCCAACTCGCCTTTGATGGTGCGAACGTTCTTGGAGGCTTGATCCTGGACGTTGCTCGTAATCTCGGAGCACTGTTGGAAGTAGTTCAGCCCTTCACGGGTCTTGGATTTGTCACCGATGGCTTTGCCAAGATTGTAATTGGCCAAGCCGAGGTGGAACAGCGCCAGCGCGTATAGTTGAGGATCGCCCTTTATGGACGGTAACGCCGCACGCAGGGCTTTGTCCGCCGGTCCGTATTTTTGCTGGCTCCCATACGCGATACCGGCGATCCAGTTGGCACGCCCCATCAGCGCGGCTTTCTTGCTGGCCCAGTCGGCGTCGCTGACTCCCTCCGGCTTCGGTCTGGTGGCGATCGCCTCCACGGCGCGCGTGGCGTTTGCCGCCGACCGATCGAAGCTGTTGTGCCGCAGGTTGCAATCCGCGGCAATGACCAACGCTTCCGCGTCCTTGGAACTGGCCGCAGCCAGTTTTTCAGCGGCAGGGCAAGTTTTAGCCTGCTGTCCGGATTGTGTCAATGCGTTCAAATAGAGGCCGGAGAGCAGCGGCATATACTGGCTCTTGATGTTTTGTTGCTCGAGCGCCGCTCCGAGATCGGCTAATTGCTTGGGCTTCCCTTGCAGCTTTAACGCGAGATCGTAAAGCGCGTAATCGGCGAAAGTGTTCACGCCCTTCACGTATTCCAGACGTTGCTTTTCGTCATCATCGGCGGGCGCCTTGGTGGACGCGAGGGTCTTGCGTGCTATCTGCGACGCGCGCGCCGACCAGGTCTTCACCAATTCGGGGTCCTCTTTGCCCTGCGCCGCCTTCAGGGTGTTGTAGGCGACATCCAAGTCGTTCGGGTCGTTCGCGAAGGCTTTATCACCTGCCTCTAGGCCTTTGTCGTAATCTTTCTGCGTTACATAGATCGCCACCAACTGGCTGGTCACCCAGCCGGCACCCTCGTGTTTCGGATACTTGTCAAGAAAATCCTGCGCCAAGGCGAGCTTCTTTTGGTCATCCGCTTCCTGACCGATGGCCTGCAGCATCTGCCCTTCGGGCGTGCCGACGTTGATCGTAAAACGTTGCTTCTGCTCCTGGGCGGTGGCAGGGAGCATCAGCAAGACGAGGCCGAGCAAGCAACTTTTCATGGAATTCTCCTATCGGGGGAATCTATCACAACCGGAGACGCTATGGGAGCGCGTAGAGCAACCCCCGCGCAATCCGGGATGGCTGATCGCGATCAGGCTCGCTGATTCAGGCGGAAAAAGGGAACAACGCTTCGCGGATCGAAACACCGCGCACTTCAATATTCTTCAAGTCCGTGGTCCCGACTCCCCGCGCTTCTGCCAGAAGAAGCGAGTTATCGCAATCCACGAACGGTGCAGTTCCTTTGGCGGCTCGGGGATCATAGCCCATCACCGCGGTTGCGACCGTATCAGTAGTAACAGCGTTGGTGCCGGCGATGATCACACCCGGCTGTACAGAGCGCAACCCTCGAATCCACGGGCCTTCCCCACCGGCGACGGTCTCAATGCCGTCGATCAGCGCAATGTCGATGGGCCGCGCCGCGGCAAGATCCGCTACGATGCGCGGCATCCGATAGCCGGGCTCGCGGCTGGAATCCGGGTCGATTTCCTGTGGCGCGCTCTTGGGCGGCTGGCGCTCGCCGTCGTGGCATACGCTCCCGCGACCCTTGACGGGCTTCTCATTCGGCTCATCCTCGCCGGCGTCATCGCCATAAATGGAAGCCGGCGTGATGCCGAAACAGTTCTTCATGGCCAGCGTGACGCCGCAGGTGGCGTGGTTCTTCAACTTCGCCATGGACATGAAAACGTCAGTCTCTTCGTAGGCGGGATTCAAATCGTAGGCCGGGAAAATCCATCCACCACCCGGCACCGGGAAGCGTGAGTAGCTCTTGGCTTTTCCAAGCGCGTTGGTATTCAGGAACTCGACGTTGCTTGCGGCGCCGAAAAGCATGCGAACGTTCCAGCCGGAGTCCAGCAGATATTCTTCCATTGGTCCAGTGGTGGCCCAGCAGCTTTCGACAAAACGGATTCGCCGCGCGCCCGCGCGGTCCAGCAAATAAGCCGTGGCAGCCGCCATCTTGGGATGCGTATAATGCGTCAGGCCCAGCGGTTTGCCTTGAAATCTCAGGCCCGGGCTACCCGTGAGATTCACCTTGATGGTGACGGTTTTGTTCTTGACGATTCGCCCCAGCCCTCCCAGTTGATCGAACATGGTGGAAAGTGTACCGGTGAGGTCACCGTCATAAGTGCGGCAGCTGGCGATGGACACAGGAGCCGTGGGCGCTTCCTTGGCCCGGAGCAGAGGAGCGGCGGCCAGCAAGGCAAGCAGTTCACGGCGCGTCATAACTTATAGAATACCGCCTCAAAGAATCCCGCGCCGAACTGGCTCTCTGCTAGATTGTGCCATTTAGTCTGGAGATGCACCTGCAAATTGCCACCCTCGCGCCAGTTTGTTCTTCAAGAAGCAGCGAGCATCCAACCTGGAGACGCTTCGAGTTCGGCGACGCCCTAGTGTCGCAGCGACCGCTGCGACTCTGTCCGGCCCATCAAAGTTCCTCGGGCAACTCCGGAAGGTGAACGCTGATATTCTCACGAAGCGGTTCCGACGGAGCGAGTCACAGGCATCGCGGTAACCGCGATCCAAGAAGAAATTTGCACGCCCATCGTTGGGTGCCAGAACTTGACGATACGCTTGCAAATCAGTAGACTTACGAGGCTCACCAATGCCATCCAGCATGAAATGGGAGAACCCTTGGACCGCACGCTGCATCCATGTCTCGTGGTACAACCTTGTTCGGGTCGGTCGGAACCTGGGGGTAACTCCTGCGATGGAAGCAGGGATTGCTGACCGGGTGTGGTCAATTTCCAATCTGTCGGCGTAGGCATACTACACTAGTACTACACCCATGCGGATGTGTAGGACCCCCTTGACTTCATGGTGAACTCTGTTGCACCATATGGTGCAACAGAAATGAGAGAAAGCGGCAGGGTTGCAAACACTACACGTCATTAAAGTGTACGGTGATCGCATCCGATCAAAAGATTGGAACGTCTAACGGAATAGGGAGAGACCGATTTGCCAAAAAGAATTCAAGTTCCGTTTGAAGGCGAAATGGTCCCCGCAGATCAACTTGATTTTGAGAGCGAGAAAGAACCGTTTTGCGTCTATAGGCTGGAGGATGGAACCACCCTCAAAATCAAAACGATCCTTGCAAACGTCGCACGCCTAGTTGACCGCTTCAAACCAGATGGCCAGCCTATTTATGTTCTGGGAGTTGGTGGCTTGCCGGTTCTGGACGTACCACCAGAACTTATGCGCCAACCTGCCCAACCATTAGCTAAGGAGGAATAGAACCTTATGGCCGCCCTTCAGCAATGTGCAGTGGTGAGACCTATACCGCAACCGACCATCACGTATGGGCCGTTCTCCAATGACTTCGCCTTTCGGTTTTCATTGCCGTCGGAATGGGGACTCGAAGCAGAGGATCTGTGGCGGGTCCTCGACTTCCAGCCATTTTGTATTCCACAATTCCCAGGTGAGTACACATCCGTAGCGACGGGCTATACGTGTGGCACTAATCTTACCGGCGCCGAGGCCGGCGCTCTAGTTGGTACCGCAATGGTGGAACTGCACGCGGTCGTTGCTGCGATAAGTCAGGCACGGCCCCTGGCGATCCCAGCGGATTTGGACGACCTACTGACGCGAGCGACTTTGTGTCACGGCCTACCCGCAAATATCGACGATTGGGCTCGCCAGCTGGGTGAGGATGTCGGAGCCTTGACGGATTAGCTGGGCGCATGCATCCGCTCGACTGTCCAGACTGGGAATATTCAAATCACCCCCAGCGAGCCACCATCGGGACTCGGGTGACCGCAGCCCTGCGGGGCCTAGCTACTGGAACGGACACCTTATCAGTCGCGACTGACACACGAGAAGTGCACGGTCACGTGTTCCATGAACTGACACCCGTCGGATGCGCATATTACGCTGGCCATTACCGCGGGGAAGAATTCCGCTGTCTGCGCTTCTACCCCGTCTGCGTCCCGGGTGATCCACGCGTTGGTGCAACGCCATATGCGGTTGCGTTTCGCATGCGTCAGATTAACGCCCAGATTCGCGCGGGCGTGACGGCGTTGGATGCGAATAGATTGCTAACAGCGAAGGATAGACTTTACTGCATCGTAGCTCTCGCGTCGCGCGCTTTTGTCGCGTTCCTGGAAATTCATCCATATGCCAATGGAAACGGCCATGCAGGAAGATTCATAGTATGGAGCATCATGGGCCGATATGGATACTGGCCCCGCCGCTGGCCAGTTGATCCCCGTCCGCCAGACCCTCCGTATACGCAGCTAATCGTCCAATGCCGTAACGGGGACCCCACTCCTTTAGAGCGTTACCTGTTGCAGGCAATAGCCAGCACATAGGCCCCCGCACACTTCTAGGACACTACCCTGCTACCCTGATCGATAAGTGAGGCTCGCGCTCCCGATTGCTTTAATCCACCTGCTCAGCGTCAACGCCCCGGCTCAGGATTACATAGACCTGCGGATCGAAAAGGTCGCCACTGCATTTATCTTCACCGAGGGCCCGGCCTGGTCGAGGGATGGCTACTTGATTTTCAGCGACATTCCAGGCGACAAACTCCTCGAGTTCAAGCCCGGAGAAAAGAAGGCAACGATTTTCCGTGAAAATTCGAGTGGCGCGATCGGCAACACCTTCGATGCCCAAGGCCGCCTGTATAGCTGCGAGAGCCATTCGCGCCGTGTCACACGCACCGACAAGAAGGGGAAAATCGAAGTCCTGGCGGAGCGCTGGCAAGGCAAGCGCCTCAATGCTCCGAACGACATTGTGGTCCGCAAGGACGGCCAGGTTTATTTCACCGATCCCGCATTCGGAAACCAGCAGGACACGCGCGAGTTGGACTTTTATGGCGTGTTTCACATTTCGCACCGTGGCGAACTGGACGTGATCGCCAAATCGAAAGGAAGGCCGAATGGAATCGCGCTCTCGCCCAATGGCCGCATCCTTTATGTGACGAATTCCGACCAGCGCAACGTTCGCGCCTATGATCTCGACCGCAATGGCGAGGCATCCAACGAGCGCGTGCTGATTTCAAACATCGCCGGAATCCCCGATGGCATCAAGGTGGATGAATCCGGCAATCTCTATGTGGCGGCCGCCAGGATGGAAGTGTACACACCGGAGGGAAAACCGATCGGAGGCTTTGTCATGCCGGAGACTCCGTCGAATTGCGCTTTCGGCGATGGCGATCTCCAGTCGCTATACATCACGGCGCGGACGTCGGTGTATCGTGTGCGATTGAATGTGAAAGGCAGTCTTCAGTATTAGTCTTCAATATTAATGTTCAGTATTAACGCAGAAAGCCGGCGCTATCCCACGCGGCCGTTCCTAGGAGTGGGCGCCTTGATTTTCTCGGGGCCCCATATTCTTCTGGTGGAGCGCGGCAAAGAGCCCCTGAAAGGCTATTGGTCGATCCCTGGCGGAATCGTGGAAGCCGGCGAGAAACTGGAGGACGCCGTCCGCCGCGAGGTTCGGGAAGAGACAGGTCTTGAAATTGAGCCGCTCGCGATGTTTGAAATATTCGAGCGCATCATGCCTGATAGTGAAATGCGGCCCGAGTATCATTACGTGCTGATCGATTACCTGTGCCGAGCAGTGGGCGGACAATTGGCGGCCGCGAGCGACGTGAGTCAGGCGGCCTGGGTCTCGGAACAGAATCTTCGCGAATATCGTCTTACCGAAGGGACCCTGGCAGTGGTGGAGAGAGCCTTTGCAAAACTTCAGCGTTGATTTGCTCGAGTTCGAATCCCTACGTCAGTTAGTTGGCCGATTTGTGCGCAGTCAATTGGGCCGGCACGAGCTTGAAAACCTGGCGCCGCATTCGGATCGCGAACAGCTAGAGAGCACGCTCGCCGATGTCGCCGAAGCTCTCGTTTATCTGCGTGCTACTCAGGAATCGCAACCAGCCACGCGGGGCGCGGCCATTCGTGTCCGTTTCGATTCGATCCCCGATATTCGAACAACGCTGCCGATGCTGCGAATCGAAGGCGCGGGCCTGGAAGCTACGCAGATCCTGGATCTGACGCGTTTGCTGGAACAAGCGGGCGAAATCCGGGCCGTGTTGAACATGGCTGCGGCCAGGTATCCGCGACTGGGCGCGCGAGCCGCCGCTATCTTCGACCCGCGATCGATGCTGCGTGACCTGGCCGGTAAGATTCTGCCGGACGGAACCCTGGCCGACGACGCGAGCGTGGCGCTCCATCGGCTGCGGCGTGACATAGAGCGGCAGCAGAAGCAGATCCAGATTTCGCTCGAGCGTTTTCTGCGCGCACATCACGACGATGGCACGCTGCAGGAGGATTTCATCACGCTCCGCAACGATCGCTTTGTGGTTCCGGTAGTGGCAGGCCAGCAGCGCAAGGTCAATGGCGTGATTCATGGCGCGAGCGGCAGCGGTCACACGCTGTTTGTCGAGCCGCTCGAAACCATCGATTTGAACAATGAGNNTGACGGAGCTGCTGCGGTCGAACGCTCCACAGATTCAAGCCGCGGTGGACGCCATTGGCGAGCTGGAGCTATTGTTCGCCAAGGCTGAATTCGCGCTTGATTTCGGCTGCACCATTCCACGCTTCAGCTCGGATTCCACCCGCCGGCTGGTTCTGAAGAAAGCCCGGCATCCGCTTCTCGAAGACGTGTTGCGGCGGCAACGCAAGCCTGTAGTTCCGATCACGCTGGAGCTGGATGAAGCGTACCGCACTCTGCTCATCAGCGGTCCGAACACCGGCGGCAAAACGGTCTCGATGAAAACGGTCGGATTGCTGGTTGTCATGGCGCACGCGGGCCTTCCGGTGCCCGCTGAGGACGCCGAATTCCCGGTCTTCGAGCAGGTTTTGGCCGACATCGGCGATCAACAATCCATCCAGGAAAGCTTGAGCAGTTTTTCGGCTCACATCGCGCACGTTGGCGAAATGCTGCAGTCAGTGACCCGGGCGTCGCTGGTTTTGCTGGACGAATTGGGGCGCGCCACGGATCCCGAAGAAGGGGGAGCGCTCGGAGTTTCCATTCTCGAGACATTCCGTGCAAACGGTGCATTCACCCTTGCGTCCACGCATCTGGTGGCGCTGAAGATTTACGGCGCGACCACGGACGGAGTGATCAATGCGTCCATGGGATTCGACGAGCAGACCCTGCAGCCGACCTATCTGCTGCGGCTAGGCGCACCCGGAAAATCGGCCGGGCTTGAGATCGCGAGCCGTCTTGGATTGCCGGCGGAGTTGATCGAGAGGGCGCGCGAACGCATGTCGACGCATGAGCGCGACATCGCGAGCTTCCTGGGCGAACTGCACCAGCGTCTGGATCAAGTAACGCAGGCGGAGCAGGATTTCCGCCGGCAGCAGCAGTCGCTTGAGGCGCGCGAACAATCGCTCGCCACCGAATGGGAGCGGCGGGAAACGGCGAAGCTAAAGGAAGTGGACCAGCGTTTGGCGTCCGCCGTGGCCGGATTTGAAGCGCAGGCGCAGGAGACCATTCAGAAGATTCTAGCAAGCTCGGAGCAGCGCAAAGCGGTTGAGCAAGCCGAGCGGCGGCTGGCCAAGACCCGGCGGGAACTGGAGCAACAGGCACGCACCGCGGTATTCGGCGAAACGCCGGCAGCCAATCCTGGCTTCACGATTGAAGAAGGCGACCGCGTCCGTTTGAAAGGTGTGCGTGAGCCCGCGCGAGTGCGGCGGAAAATGGCGGGTGGCCTGCTGGAAGTGGACGCGGGATTGATGAAGATGCAGGTATCCATTGACGACGTCGAAGAGGTGCTTCCCGCGATGCCCCAGGGCGCCCGCCTGCCGAAGAACGTTTCTTACGAGCCTGGGCCAACTTGGGACGTTTCCTATCGCGAGATCAATGTGATCGGCAAGCGAGCCGAGGAGGCGCGCGATCTCGTGGATAAATTTCTGGACAGCGCCACCATGGCGTCTGTCGATCGCGTACGCATCGTGCACGGCCACGGCATGGGTATTTTACGCAAGGTGATCGCGGAGTTGTTGACCACCAATCCGCACGTGGAGAAGTTTTATCCCGCGTCGCCGAGTGAAGGCGGTACCGGAGCAACGGTGGTGGAGTTGAAATAGAATAGAGCTATGGCGGCAGTGGCCGGTCTCACAATCGAAGACTTTGAGAAACTCCCGGACGCCCTCGCGCGAAATCACGAGCTGGTGGATGGGGAGTTGGTAGACGTGTCTGGAAATACTTTAAGCCACAACAGATTGCGAGACCGCCTGATTCAGTTGCTGGGCGCCGCAGTCAAGCAACGCAAGCTCGGCGAAGTGATCGCCGAACAAGAATACGATTTTGATGGGAACGCGCACGGACCCGATGTGAGCTTCGTCAGTCGAGCAAGGCTGGACGCGCTGGATCCGGAACGGCGCGTACAACCCTGTGTTCCCGATCTAGCCATTGAGATCGTTTCTCAGAACGACAAATTTGCGTCACTCACGAAAAAAGCCCGGCGGTACCGGAAGTGCGGAACCAAAGAGGTCTGGATTTTCGATATCGAAGGGCGCGAAGCATACGTCTCGTCTGAGCATCAGCGAGCCATCCTCAATGAGAACCAAAAGTTCCAATCCGAACTAATCCCCGGATTCTCCATCCGTCTTGGCGATCTCTTCGACGAAATTAGCCTTTAACCCGATACAATTGAAGTAGTGCTCTCCGCCATCTCCACTCCGTGCTCGAATTGTGGATCGGCCCTTGATCCCCAGGCTTTGTCCTGTTCCTCCTGCGGCAAGCTCACCCACGCCCAGGAATTCGAGACGCTCTCGCAACATGCCAAGCTGGCCGGCCAGTCCAAAGATTGGAACGGAGCCAAGCTGGCTTGGGAGCGCGCGCTTGCATTGCTGCCGCCTGATTCGAGCGAATACCGCACCGTAAAAGCGCGCATCCAGAATATCGACCTGCAGCTTTCCGATAAACACGTCTGGGCCAAGCGAATGGGAAAACTTGGTCCCGTGGGCGTGGTCCTTTGGAAGTTCAAAACCGTGGCCCTGCTGGTGCTGGCGAAAGGCAAGTTCGTGCTGCTGGGACTCACCAAGCTCAGCACGCTCACCAGCATGCTTCTGTTCCTGGGGGTCTACTGGTCGATGTTCGGCTGGCAATTCGCGCTGGGCTTCGTGCTTTCCATCTACATCCACGAAATGGGTCACGTCATGGCGCTGCGGAAATACGGCATTGCGGCCAGTGCGCCGATGTTCATTCCGTTCGTGGGAGCCATCGTTCGGTTGAAGCAGTATCCGGCGAATGTAATTCAGGATGCCCGCGTAGGACTCGCAGGACCAATCTGGGGATTCGGAGCAGCGGTCTTCGCCTGGATTTGCGCGCTGATCACAGGCCTTCCCATCTGGTACGCGATCGCGCACACCGGCGCGTGGATCAATCTGTTCAACCTGATTCCCATCTGGCAGCTGGATGGCGGCCGTGGATTCCGCGCCCTTACGCGGACGCAGCGCGGCATGGCGCTGGGAGTCGCGCTCACCATGTGGGTGGTTACTCAAGAAACGATGCTGCTGCTGATCGCCCTCGGCGCGGGCTACCGATTGATCAGCAAGGATTATCCGGCAGAAGGCGACAACGTAACGCTCACGCAGTATATCGGGCTGATTGTTTTGTTGTCGATGCTTGTGCTGATGAACACGCAGACCATTCACGCGCGGTTCTAGAGTCCGCTAGCTGAGTCTGGCTCGCGGTTCTTCAAAGATGCGTCATGTTTAGAGAGTGTTACCGAACCGCGACCGTGAGGGAGTCGGTGCCTGCGCCTATTTTTTCACGGCTTGTGAGACGCCGCTCACCCGCCATAGTCATTGCGTCCTCGGGCGCGGCGACCTCGCGGCGGAATTTTGGCAACTCAACTGAAAATCGCATGAATGAATGGCAGCCCCACGCCCCCTGTTACAGCAAAACTTCAGATTGAACCATTAGCATGAAAATAGAAGGACATGCAGGTTCTGGTAGTAGAAGACGAGCGGCGAATGGCCGAGCTGCTGCGGCAGGGCTTGGAAGAAGAGGGCCATTCCGTGATTCTGGCAATGGACGGAAAAGAAGGCCTGGCCATGGCGGAATCGCATGCCTTTGACGCTATAGTGCTGGATGTGATGCTGCCGGGGATGGACGGTTTCTCGATAGCCAAAAAACTCCGCGCCTCGCGAAATCAGACGCCCATCCTGATGCTCACCGCCCGCGACGCTACCGAGGACATGGTGGCCGGGCTAAACTTGGGCGCGGATGATTACCTGGTGAAGCCATTCTCATTTGATGTCTTGCTGGCTCGGTTGCGCGCGGTATCGCGGCGTGGCCCCATCCCGCAGCCCGTGCACTTGCAAGTTCAGGACCTCCTGCTCAATCCAGCCAGCCGCGAAGTTGCGCGCGGCAGTCGGCGGGTGGCGCTTACTCGAACCGAATATAGCCTGCTTGAATTGCTGATGCGGCGCGCCGGCCGCGTAGTGACTCGAGAGAGCCTCATTCAAGCGGTGTGGGGATTTGATTCCGACGTTCGCAGCAACACATTGGATGCGTTCATCCGGTTGGTTCGGGATAAAGTGGATGTCGCGGGCGAGCAGAAACTCATCCACACCGTGCGGGGAGTGGGCTACTGCCTGCGCGGAGAGCAGTCGTGAAGGCCCAGTGGTCTATCCGGGCGCGGCTCACCGCGTGGTACTCGCTGGTTCTGCTGGCCGGCCTCACGCTATTTGGCGCCGGAATCTGGCTGGTGATCTCGCATAGCCTCCGTGCCTCGCTTGACGAGACTCTGGCTGAGGATGCCAAAGGCGTCACTACGGTCCTCCAGTCCGAGACCGAGCCCGACCATCTCCGCGAGGAACTGACCGAGTACGCGTCGGCCACGCCGGGTGGGAACCTCATGGAAGTTCGGAATTCCCAGGGTCAGCAGATTGTTGCCAGCAAAACCGTGTCAATGGAACAGTCGGATTCAGCCTCTGCTTACGGAGTGCAGGTCCGGCCCTCCGGCCAATATCGCACTTTCACCACCAACGTATCAGTGAACGCGGGACAGTATCGCGTGCTGGTGGCTACACCGATGGATCCAACCGAAGCCACGTTGAGTCGTGTTCGAATGCTGTTGCTATGGTCTACGCCCGTAGTGCTTTTGCTGGCGTCGCTCGGTGGATATTGGATCAGCCGGCGCGCGCTGGCCCCCGTGGATGAAATCACGCGCTCGGCGCGGGTTATCGGTATCCAGAGTCTTTCGCAGCGCCTTGCCGTTCCCGCTTCGGGCGACGAAATCCAGCGGCTTTCTGAAACCTGGAACGGGATGCTGGCGCGGCTGGAAGCAGCCGTGAAGCGGCTCTCGCAATTCACCGCGGATGCATCGCACGAGCTGCGCACTCCCATAGCACTGATTCGTACCACGGCGGAACTGACGCTGCGGCGGGAGCGGTCGCCTGAAACATATCGGGAGGCGCTGCGCCAAGTGCTGCTCGAATCCGAGCGGACCACGCGGTTGGTGGAGGACCTGTTGCTGCTGGCGCGCGCCGACGCCGGACTTCCCTCGCTTCCCCTCGAGCGGCTGGAGTTGATCCCGCTGGTGCGCGACGTCTGCCGGCAGGGGCAAATTCTCGCCGGAGCGCGGCAACTGGAAATCTCGGCCGAGATCCCCGATGAGCCTGTGTTTGTGGAAGCGAACGATCCCGCGCTGCGGCGAATGCTACTGCTCCTGCTGGACAACGCGGTGAAGTACACGCCCTCCGGAGGACGCATCATTCTATCGGTGGACCGTGGCCCAGCGGGCGCAACCGTAGCCGTAAGTGATACCGGAATCGGCATTCCGGAGACCGCCCTCCCGCACGTCTTCGAGCGCTTCTATCGCGTGGACGAATCGCGCAATCGCGACGCGGGCGGCACGGGGCTGGGATTGTCAATCGCGAAATGGATCGCCGAGCGCCATCACGCAAGTTTAGAAGCCGAGAGCGTGGTGGGACAAGGGTCGGTGTTCAGGATCAGGTTCCCGCTTACTTAGGAGCGATGGCGACCATTGCCCCTCCCATGGTCAGGCCGCTTAACACGAATGGTGTAGGCCCTCGCCGCGGCCTAAGTAGGGTAAGCCTCCGGCTTGCCCGAGACAAGCCGGGGCTTGTCCTACCACACTGAGCAGCACGCGAAATTTTCCAAGGCCATCGCTGCTAAGCGTGAGTTTCGAAACATCGGAAACTGCGCAGCCGTCGCCGACGAAAGCGTCGCCACAGCCGACATCGCCGCTCCAGCCACTCGCGACACACGCCGTCCGATGGCGCGCAGACCCGCCGGGCAATTCTCGGTAAGGATGGTCCCATCAGCGCGGCGGTACAAACGGGCGCAGAGCTGACCCTCCTTCTCGCGCAGCAACGCCTCAGCCTCACGGCGGGTCATCGCTGACAAGTTATAGACATTCTTATTGCACTGGCTGCAATGGCGTACCTGGTCCGTCCCCGGCATGCTGTCCCAATCGGCGGGGCAGGGAGCGGCGATGGAAACGCGGTCAAGCATCTTTCTTCGCATAATATCACCGCACGCGCCGATAAGATTCTTGAGGAGTGCTATGAAGCTCGGAACTAAAGTAATTCTGTGCGCGGCAGCGGGCGTTCTGCTTGCGACGGCAGGCGCGATTGTAACGGTTTATTCCATCTCTCATGAAAATCGAGTGAATGAGCTGAAAACTCTGATGAGTTCCACCATTCAACAAGCCGAGACCGTGATGACCAACGTCGATGAGTATCACGTTGCGGGTGCTTTCGACCTTGCCAAGTTTGGGAAAGGCAACGCCGCGGATTTTCGGAAGACCATCCTCTATCAGACCACTCCGGTAGTTGCTGGATGGGAGTCCGTGAAGCGGGTCGCGAAGACCAATAACTTTCAGTTCCATACACCCACCCGGCCGGATGTTCTGGCGCGAAACCCGGCCAACCGGCTTGCTGAGTTCGACGATGCGTTCCGCGCCTTTGCGGCCGGCAAGGACGAATATTTCTTCGAGAACTCGAAAACGAATCAGCTAGTGCTAGCGCGACCCATTCGTCTCACGGCCAGTTGCGAAGGTTGCCATGGCGATCCAGCTACCAGCCTCACGCACGACGGCAAGGATCCAATCGGCTTCCCCATGGAGAATTTGCATGCCGGAGACATCAAAGGCGCGTTCGTGCTTACGGCCAGCATGACCAAAGATGCCGTGGTTTTGGCCAGCATGGAAAAAATCACTATAGTTGGCAGCATCGTGCTCGTGCTGGTGGTCTTGGCGTTCTACTTCATAAACCAGCGGCTGATTGTGATGCCGCTCCAGGGTGTCTCCGGTGAGCTCTCCGACGGCGCGCGCCAAATTCAGTCCGTGGCCGGGCAGCTCGGCGCCTCCAGCCAGAACTTGGCTCAGGGCGCGACGGAGCAGGCGGCGTCGCTCGAGGAAACTTCGGCCGCCATGGAGCAGATCAACTCCATGACCGCACAAAACGTGGACCACTCCAAGCGGGCCGTAGCACTGATGGGTGATACCGCCTCGAGCGTCAAGGAGGTGAATCTCAGCCTGGATCATATGCTAGGATCCATGCGCGAGATCGGGACCTCCAGCGATAAGATCGCCAAGATTATAAAGGTGATTGACGAAATCGCTTTCCAGACCAACATTCTCGCGCTCAACGCAGCCGTCGAGGCAGCGCGCGCCGGCGAGGCAGGCTTGGGCTTTGCAGTAGTCGCCGACGAAGTTCGTACGCTGGCACAGCGCAGCGCGCAAGCGGCGAAAGACACCGCGTCGCTGATCGAAGAATCCATCTCCACCGCCACCGCTGGCGGAGCGCGGCTGGATGAAGTTGCCAAAGCCGTGAGCCGCGTCACCGAGGTTTCCGAAAAGGTGAAAGTGCTGATCGACGAAATCAGCTCCGGAAGTCATGAACAGGCCAAAGGAATCAGCCAAATCACCACCGCCCTTCGCCAGATGGACCAGGTGACGCAACAATCCGCCGCAGGCGCGGAAGAAAACGCCGCCGCCGGGGCTGACTTGCACAACCAGTCCGTATCGTTGGACAAAATCATCCAACACCTGACAGCGATGCTCGAAAGCGAGACCGCCACGGCCGATCGCTAACCGGCGCCTGACGAGTAGCGAGTCGGCTTCTGGATTCAGTCGTTCTGGAAGATTCGGTAGCGGGTCAGTTTCGGGCCGATTGCCAATCGGCGCCAACTGCGCGAGTTACCAACCCGCGCGCAGGATTCCATCCTCAATGCCACTTAGTTTTTGTGACGCCCGGACAGAGTGTTGAATCCATTGTGGCGCACGCACTCCTGCGTGCCGCGTCGGCACTCGTGCCGACGCCTGATTTGCCCGTTGGCGCGGGCTGCGGCGAAACACCGGGCGGCTCCTCAAACAACATAAGTCCTTTAAAATGTTTGTGGCATCAAAAACTAAGTGACATTGGGATTCCATCCTGCCCCACAACCAAACTGACCCGCTACACACTGGAACAGGACTGCAAATCCTAGCCAGAGGAAGCTGATTACATCCTGCAAGTGCATCAGCGCATCACCGCTTCCGCCGCCCGCTCCGGCGTCTCACGATCGGGCTCTTAATTTCCGCTGCAAAGGCACCTTCCACTATGTCGGCTTGCTCCTGCTGGTGACGCTTGAGCGACCCGGCGGATGTACTCGCACTCTCCAGCCGCCCGATGTAACGCAGCACGCGGCCGGACGGCTCAAGAATGGGCTGCATCTGCTCTTGCACAAACCTCCAAGCGCCCATGTTACGCGGTTCCTCCTGCACCCACACCACTTCGGCCGACGCCGGATAACGGGCCAGGATTACTTGCACGCCGCTGGTCGGGAACGGATACATTTGCTCCAGCCGGGCGATGGCCACATGTTCGATCTTGCGTTCTTCGCGCGCCGCCAGAAGATCGTAATAAACCTGGCCGGAGCACATCAGTACGCGCGTCACGCGCGCTGGATCGAGCGCGGCTTTTTCGTCCAGGATTTCGTGGAAAGTTCCTGTCATCAGCTCATCCAGCGCCGAGACCGCCCGCGGGTGACGCAACATCCGCTTGGGCGTAAATATGATGAGCGGCTTGCGGACCCCACGCCGATCCGGCCCTCCGTGCATTTGGCGCCGCAGGACATGGAAGTATTGCGCCGGTGTGCTCGCATTCACCACTTGCATGTTGTTTTCGGCGCACAGTTGCAAAAACCGTTCGATGCGGGCGCTGGAATGCTCGGGACCCTGGCCTTCGTACCCGTGCGGCAGCAGCAGCACCAGGCCGCTGGGCTGGCCCCACTTGGATTCGGCACTCGAGATAAACTGATCGATCAGAATTTGCGCGCCATTGGCAAAATCGCCGAACTGCGCTTCCCACAGCACCAGCGTTAACGGGTCGGCTACGCTATAACCAAATTCGAAGCCCATCACGGCATATTCGCTGAGCGAGCTGTCGAAGACGTCGAAATGGGCCTGATTGGGCGAAAGATGCCGCAGCGGAATGTAACGATCGCCCGTCTCGCTGTCGTAAAGTTCCAGGTGGCGCTGGCTGAAAGTCCCGCGCCCGCTATCCTGTCCGCTTAGCCGCACCGGTGTGCCCTCCAGCACCAGGCTTCCGAACGCCAGCGTTTCGGCCGTGGCCCAATCCATGGGCGCGCCGTTTAAAACCTCGCGGCGTTTTCGCAAGCTGCCGGCCAGCTTAGGATGCACGTGAAATTCGGATGGAAATGTCGTGATGCCTTCCACCACGCGCTCCAGCGTGGCCCGGTCCACCGCTGTGTGAGGACTCGGCCGGCTGACCTCTTCCGGATCCACCGCGCTCAGTTCCTGCACCTGGAACGGTTCTTCCTTCTTCTTAGCCGCCTCGTATGCCTCATTCAACCGGGCCGAGACGCCGGCGCGAATTTCAGCTATTTGCTCGCTGTCCAGGAACTCCTCACGCACCAGGCGCTCGGCGTACTGCACCGCTACCGATGGATGCTGGCGGATTTTGCGGTACAGGATCGGCTGCGTGTAGCTGGGATCGTCGGCTTCGTTGTGGCCATGCCGGCGATAGCAGAACATATCGATGACCACGTCGCGCTTGAACTCCTGCCGGTAGTCGTAAGCCAGCTGCGACACTCGCAGGCAGGCTTCCGGATCATCGCCATTGACGTGGAAAATAGGAGCCTGCACCATACGCGCTACATCAGTGGAATAAGGCGTGGAACGCGCCTCGTTGGGATTGGTGGTGAATCCGATCTGGTTATTGATCACCAGGTGAATGGTGCCGCCTGTCGTGTAGCCTTCCAGTTGCGAAAGATTGAGCGTTTCGGCCACCACGCCTTGCCCGGCGAAAGCCGCGTCGCCGTGAATCAGGATCGGGATCACGCGCTCGCGCTTGGTGTCGCCCAGCCGGTCCTGCTTCGGCCGGACAATTCCTTCCGCCACTGGATCGACAGCCTCCAGGTGACTGGGATTGAACGCCACAGATACCACGATCTCGCGGCCGCTGGACGACTTTCGCACGCCGCTCGCGCCCAGGTGGTACTTCACGTCGCCCGAGCCTTGCGTACTGTCCGGATCGATGCCCTCGAACTCAGAGAGAATTTCCACCAGCGACTTGTCGACAATATTCGCCAGCATGTTGAGCCGGCCACGGTGCGCCATGCCGATGACAGCCTCGTGCACGTTGGTATTGGCTGCGAGATCCAGAATCTCGTCCAGAATAACCATCGCCGATTCGGCGCCTTCCAGTGAAAAGCGCTTGTGGCCGACAAAACGCGCGTGCAGGAAATGTTCGAACTCCTCCGCCTCGATCACGCGCCTGAGCGCGCGCTTGCGCGTGTCCGGAGGGAGCGGCCAGCGATTGCCCGTCAGCTCCATGCGCAGTTGCAACCAGCGTTTTTGCTCCGGTATCTGGATGTTCATGTACTCGCAGCCGATTTTTCCGCAGTAGGTGTGGCGCAGGGTTTCCAAAATCTCGCGCAGCGTCGCGACTTTTTGCGGCTCGTATTCAGCCGACATCAGCGTGCCGGTGAGAAACTGGCGATCCAGATCCCAAATGGTGAGGCCGTAAGTAGCCGGATCGAGTTCGGCGTGATATGTAGCCTCGGAGCCCAGCGGGTCGAAGTCGGCGATCAGGTGCCCGCGCACGCGATACGCATTGATGAGCTGAAGTACAGCCGCTTCTTTGGCAACTTCGTCCAACTCCGATCCACGGCCACCGGGCATGGAAACTGGCCGGTCCGTTTCCCAATGCACCGGTTTGTGCGGGACCTTGAGGTGAGCGAAAACCTCTTCGTAGAAATTCTCCTGGCCTTCGAGCAATGCCTGCAGCCGGCCAAGAAACATGCCGGACTCCGCGCCCTGAATCACGCGATGGTCGTAGGTGCAGCTGACGGTCATCACTTTGCTCAGGCCGAGCATCGCGCGTAACTGATCGCTCGAGCCGTGGTATTCCGCCGGATAGCCGATGGTTCCCGTAGCAATAATGGCGCCCTGGCCCGGCATCAGCCGTGGCACGGAGCCCACCGTGCCCACCGTTCCCGGATTGGTGAGCGAAATAGTGGTGCCTTCAAAATCCTGGACCGTGAGCTTATTGCCTCGGGCGCGCGCCACGATATCGTCGAACGCTTCCACATACCGCGCGAAATCCAGCTCTCCGGCTGCTTTAATGTTAGGCACCTTGAGCGAACGGGTACCGTCTTTGCCCGCCACGTCCACCGCGATACCGATGTTGATCTGGTTGTGCGACACCCGGAACCGCTCGCCGTTGATCTCCGCGTAGGCATGATTGAGAGTTGGATTGCTTTGAACGGCTTTGACGATGGCCCAGCCGATGATGTGCGTGTATGAGATTTTGCTCTTTCCGGTGAGTGCCCGATGCTCATTCACAATGCGCCGGTTCTCGTCGATCACCTTGACCGGAATGACGCGCTGCGAAGTAGCAAGCGGTACGCTAAGGCTCGCGTTCATGTTCTCAGCAATGCGCGCTGCGGCGCCACGCAACGGAATCAATTCTTGGTCCGCGCTGGCCTCGGGAGCTGCCGGAACTGCGGGCGCCGGAGTACCGTTCGGAATGGTGGAATGCACCGGCGTTCCATTGGCGCTCGGGGCTGCCGCCCCGCCATTCGATTCAAAAACTTTTGTCCAGCTATCGTCCACGGTTTTGCGGTCGTGAAGATATTGCTGATACAGCTCGTCTTCGAGCCAACTGTTGATTCCAAACTCGGGAGGGCGTGATTCGGGCATGAGGTTTCGCGAACTGCTTTCTAATCTTCATCATACCGTGGTTCACTACTCATGGAACAATAAGCACTTAGAGGCCGTAAATCTATGTGAGACAGCTAACCTGAGGCTAATGACTTACGTCTTATTAGCAGAGAGGAAAAAGTTGAATATGAAGGCCAACTTCGTGAAGATTTTTTTGACACTGGCACTGGCGGCTTTCGCCGTCCCGATGTTCCCCCGAACGATAAATCCCAAGGGCGACTTAGCCGACGCCGTCCGGCATGAGCTCGTGATGTTGCCCTACTACAGCGTCTTTGACGATTTCCAATTTACCGTGGATAACGGCACCGTTACGCTGGCCGGCGATGTGACGCGCCCGGTATT